>CAMAWG010000003.1 GCA_945861855.1 Rhodoplanes serenus | reverse complement strand
CCATTGCTTGGCTCAACCGCTGCCGAAGGCTTGCCAAGGATTGGGAGAACCTCAATCGCAAGGCGCTGGCATTCTTGCGCCTCGCATCAATCCGCCTCATGCTCCGAAAACTTTGTAATCCTGCTTGATGTTCTCGGACGGACTCTTAGAAGCGGTAGTTCACGCCGAGGCGCAACATGCTCGACCCGATGCCATGGCTGGTGTTCGTCAGCACATAGGTGCGATCGCTCAGGTCGACGTAGAGGTATTCCGCTCTGGCGGTCCAGTTCCCCATCAGCGCGACTTCGAGGCCGGCGCCCGCGGCCCAGCCGGCGTTGGCCCGCGACTCCGATACGCCGGTTAGCGTGTTCTCCAACCTCAGGGTTCCGTAGGCCAGACCGGCGGTCCCGTAGAACAGCACGCTGTTCATCGCGAAGCCTGCGCGCCCGCGCAGCGTTCCGAACCAGGGGTTGGAGAATTTCCACGGCGCGAACCTGTCGTCGGCGTCCGAAACCTGCAGGTCGGTCTCGGCGCCGAACACGAACTGCCCATGCTGCCGGTTGTAGCCGGCCTGCACGCCGCCAACGACGCCCGAAGGATCGGCCGGACTGTTGCTGACGCTGCCGGATTGATAGCCAAGATTGGCACCGGCATACGGACCCTGCCACGAATAGCCGCGTGTCTGATTGGCGTAAGGCTGAATGTCGGCCGCGTATGCCGCGCTTGATGTGAGCGCGAGAAGAGCGAGCGCGGCTGCGAACACTGTCCTTGGCATCGCAACCTCCACACGATCCGTCGAAGCCGCGGCGCTGCGTCCGCCTTGGCGGTCACCGCGCTCCGGCGAGGCCGGCGCAACGGCGAAGGATCGGAAAAATCATGGAGGAATTATCGCGAATTCTATCTTAAGCGTTTGTGAATCGGTAACAATACGGGCGCTTAACGCTAAGGAACGGTGTATTTGCGGCGCCCGCGTTCGCGATTATTTACCATGCGTCCCGCAGCCACGAAGCAACAAGGATCCGGCATGGCCGGTCGCGGCAAAGACATCGATCCAGCAAGCGAACTCGTCGAGGACGACGAGGAGCAGGTGCTGCCCGACAGCGAGGAGCTGGAGCTCGCGATTGGCGAAGCGATCGGGCCGCGGGCGGGCGGCCGCGCCGCGCTGCTGCGCCATGCCAAGCTCGCGCCGTCATCGCCCGGTGTCTATCGCATGCTCGATGCCGCTGGCGAGGTGCTCTACGTCGGCAAGGCGAAAAATATCAAGAAGCGGATCACGTCCTACACAAGGCCGACCGGCCACGACACGCGCATTGAGCGGGTGATCGCGGCGACCGCGGCGGTGGAGTTCGTCACCACGGCGACAGAGACCGAGGCGCTCCTTCTCGAAGCCAACCTCATCAAGCGCCTGCGGCCGCGGTTCAACGTGCTGCTCCGGGACGACAAGTCGTTTCCTTACATCATCATCACCTCGGACCATTGGGCGCCGCAGATCCTGAAGCACCGCGGCGCGCGCTCCCGGCAGGGCAGCTATTTCGGACCGTTCGCCTCGGTGTGGGCGGTCAACCGCACCATCACGGCGCTGCAGCGCGCCTTCCTGCTGCGCTCCTGCTCGGACGGGTTTTTCGAGAGCCGCACCCGGCCGTGCCTGCTGCATCAGATCAAGCGCTGCTCGGCGCCTTGCACGCAGGAGATCGATTTCGCCGAATATGCCGAGCTGGCGCGCGAGGCCAAGGCGTTCCTCTCCGGCAAGAGCCAGGCGGTGCGCGACGAGCTTTCGGGCGAGATGGAGAAGGCGTCCACGGCGCTCGATTTCGAGCGCGCCGCGATCTACCGCGACCGTCTCGCGGCGCTGTCGGCGACGCAATCGACGCAGGGCATTAATCCGCGCAGCACCGAAGAGGCCGACGTGTTCGCGATCCACCAGGAGGGCGGCTACAGCGGCATCGAGGTGTTCTTCTTCCGCACCGGGCAGAACTGGGGCAACCGCGCCTATTTCCCCAAGGCCGACCGCTCGCTCGGTCCGGGCGAGGTTCTGGGCGCGTTCCTCGCGCAGTTCTACGACGACAAGCCATGTCCTGCCGTGATCCTGCTTTCGCACGATATTCCGGAGCGCGAATTGCTGGCGGAGGCGCTCAGCATCAAGACCGGCCGCAGGGTCGAAGTCTCGGTGCCGCAGCGCGGCGAGAAGAAGGAACTGGTGGCGCATGCGCTGGTCAACGCACGCGAGGCGCTGGGCCGCAAGCTCGCCGACACCTCGTCGCAGCAGAAGCTGCTCAGGGCGCTGGTCGAGACCTTCGGCTTGCCTCGGGTGCCGCGGCGCATCGAGGTCTACGACAACAGCCACATCCAGGGATCGAATGCGGTCGGCGCCATGATCGTCGCGGGTCAGGCGGGGTTCCAGAAGAACCAGTACCGCAAGTTCAACATCCGCTCCGCGGAGCTTACGCCCGGCGATGACTTCGGCATGATGCGCGAGATGCTGGAGCGCCGCTTCAAGCGGCTGATGGCGGAGGCGCCGCGGGCCGAGACCGAAGCGGCGGCCGCGATGCTTGGTGTAGCGCCGGCGGAAAGCGACGATCTCGAAAGCGACTCGCCCTGGCCCGATCTGGTGCTGATCGACGGCGGGCAGGGCCAGCTCAATGCCGCGCGCGAGACGCTGGCCGCGCTCGGCGTGACCGGGGTGCCGATGATCGGCGTCGCCAAGGGGCCGGACCGCGACGCCGGCAATGAGACCTTCTATCTGGCCGACAAGCCTGCGGTGAAATTGCCGCCGCGCGACCCGCTGCTCTATTTCATTCAGCGGTTGCGCGACGAGGCGCACCGCTTCGCCATCGGCTCGCACCGCACGCGCCGGAAGAAGGACATCCGCGAGGCGGGCCTGCAGGAGATCCGCGGCATCGGGCCGACGCGCAAGCGCGCGCTGCTCCATCATTTCGGCACATTGAAGGCCATCGAGCGCGCCTCGCTCGGCGATCTTGCGCAGGTGCCTGGCATCAATGAAGAGACCGCGCGTAAGATCCACGATTTCTTCCACGAATCCGCCAGCCGATAACTTGCTCTCTGGACGCCGCCGCGATTACGCGGTCGAATGCGGCGACAGGTAAGGGGGGCTTCATGCTCGACTACGTGATCCGCAACGCGCGCGTGCCGGGAGCGGCCAACGGCGGCGCCGTCGATATCGGTTTCTCCAAGGGAAAAATCGCGGCGATCGAGCCGAAGCTTGTTGCGGATTCGCCCTCCTACGACGCGCAGGGCTGCCTGTGCTGCGGCGGGCTGGTCGAGACGCACATTCATCTCGACAAGTCCCGCATCATCGACCGCTGCACGCCGGAGCCGTCCCGCGAAAATTCGAACCACATGAAGCGCGTGGCTGCGGTGAAGGACGGCTTCACCGTCGAGGACATCTACAACCGCGCCAAGGTCACGCTGGAGAACTGCATCAAGCAGGGCACCACGCGCATCCGCACCCACGCCGAGATCGACATGCCGGTCGGCACCAAGTGCATCGAGGCGCTGCAGATGCTGCAGAAGGAATATGCCTGGGCGGTCGATCTGGAAATCTGCGCCTTCGCGCAGGAGGGCCTCGCCAAGGTGCCGGAGGCCGACAAGGCGCTGGTGCAGGCGATCGAGATGGGCGCAACGTCAGTCGGCGGCGCGCCCAACTACGACACCGACCATCCCGCTCACATCAACCGCGTGTTCGAGCTGGCGCGGCAATACGACATTCACGTCGATCTGCACATCGATTCCGGTCACGACCCGGCGACGATGGACAACATGCTCGTCGCCGACCTGGCGGAGAAATACAAATACGGCGGCCGTGTCGCCATGGGCCACATGACCAAGGTCGCGGCGCTGCCGCCCGCCAAGCAGAAGGACATCGCCAGGCGGCTCGCCGACGTCGGCGTTGCCGTGACCGTGCTGCCCGCCACCGACCTGTTCGTGCTGGCGCGGCACCGGGACTACAACGTGCCGCGCTGCATCACCGACGCCAACCTGTTTGCCGAGCACGGCTGCAACTGCTCGATCTCGACCAACAACATTCTCAATCCTTTCACGCCGTTCGGCGATTGTTCGCTGATCCGCATGGCCAACATGCATGCCAACGTGCTCCAGGTCGGGCAGCCGGACCGGCTCACCGAGCTGTTCTCGATGATCAGCGACCGCTCGGCGCGGCTGATCAACGCCAAGGACTACGGCATCAAGGTGGGTAGCCAGGCTGAGGTCACGGTGATCGACGCCAAGACGCATGCCGAGGCCGTGGCAATCAATGCGCCGGTGCTCGCGGCTTTCAAGCGCGGCCGGCAGACCGTGAGCCGGCCGCGGGCGGAACTGATGCGGCCCTAGCGGCGTGCTGCATGGCTCTGATTTGAAAAACGCGCGCGAGATCACGTCGCTGTGACCGCGCGATCTCGGGTCGCAAGCCGTTCGATGCGGCTTGTTTTGGCCATGGCGGCGTTTTTTGCACAGCCTGCGATGGGGAATGCGGACGCTGCGAGCTGTGTCTGTTCAGGCCAGCGCCGGAGGCGTATTGTCTTCCGCCAATGAACACCGTCCACAACCCACCGCTACCCGCGCGGCCGCTGGCGCTGCCCAACCTCCTGACCTACGCCCGGATCGCCGCGGTTCCGGTCGTGGTTGGGCTGATGTACTGGCACAGCATTCTGGACGGCGGTCTCTGGATTCGCTGGGTGGCGCTCGCGGTCTTCATCACGGCCGGGATCACCGACGTCCTCGACGGCTATTTCGCTCGCATGTATGGACAGCAATCGTCGCTCGGGCGGATGCTCGACCCGATCGCCGACAAGCTCCTGGTCGCGTCCTGCCTCTTGATGCTCGCCGCCGAGGAAACGATCCGGGGCTGGTCGCTGCTGGCGTCCGTCGTCATCCTCTGTCGCGAAATTCTGGTGTCCGGTCTGCGCGAGTACCTTGCCGAGCTGCGGGTGAGCGTGCCGGTGTCGCGGCTGGCGAAATGGAAGACCACCTGGCAACTGGTCGCGGTCGGCTTCCTGATCGCGGGCGAGGCCGGCGACAGGGCCTTCCTCGACCTCTTTAAGCTGGACATGCTGGTCATCACCAACATCGGCCTGGCCCTGCTTTGGCTGTCCGCGCTGGTTACGCTTTACACCGGCTGGGACTATATGCGCGCGGGCGTGCGGCATATGATCGATTGATGAAGCTGATTTATTTCGCCTGGGTGCGTGAACGGGTCGGCAAGGCCGAAGAAGACGTCGTGCCGCCGGCGTCAGTGACGACCGTGGCCGAACTGATGCGTTGGCTCGGCGGACGCGGCGAGGAATACGCCCATGCGTTCGAACATCCGAAGTCGATCCGCGCCGCCATCGACAAGAGCCATGTGCGGCCCGACACGGCGATCGCCGGCGCCCGCGAGATAGCCTTTTTTCCGCCGATGACGGGTGGATGAATGCAGACCAAGGTCCGGCTCCAGTCCGAGGAGTTCGACGCCGCCGCCGAGACGGCGGCGCTGACGCGCGGGCGCACCGACATCGGCGCCCTGGTCACCTTCACCGGAATCTGCCGCGGCGCCGAATCCGGCGAGCCGATCGCGGCGCTCACGCTCGAGCATTATCCCGGCATGGCCGAGGCCGAGATCGCGCGCCACGTCGAGGAGGCGAAAGCGCGCTGGCCGCTCCTTGGCGTCACCGTCATCCATCGCTACGGACGGATCGCGGCGGGCGAAAACATCGTGCTCGTGGTGACCGCGTCGTCGCACCGGGAGGCCGCTTTCGCCGCCGCCGAATTCCTGATGGATTATCTGAAGACGCGGGCGCCGTTCTGGAAGCAGGTGGAAAGCAAGAGCGGAAAGACCTGGGTCGAGGCCAAGGGCGCCGACGATGCCGCGGCGGCGCGCTGGGAAAAGCCATCCGGCCGCGAGGCCGCGGAATAGGAATAATCGTCAGCGCCAATTGTTCTACCATGCGGCGAACAGGGGACGACGTCATGATCCGATCGATTGCGATTGCCATCGCGACATTGGCCAGCACCGCGGTCGCCTCCGCCGACACGCGCGTCAACTATTTCCCCGTCACGGCGAATTCGCGCCCGCATGACGTGGCGGTCGCCGCCGATGGCAAGGTCTGGTACAGCGGACAGCGCGCCGGCTATCTCGGCCTGCTCGATCCGAAGACCGGCAAGGACGAGAATATCCCGATCGGCTCGGGCTCGGCGCCGCACGGCGTCATCGTCGCGCCCGACGGCGCGGCCTGGCTCACCGACGGCGGGCTCAACGCCAATGTCCGCTACGACACCAAGACCAAGAAGTTCGATTACTACCCGCTGCCGCCGCACCTGCCGAACGCCAACCTGAACACCGGAGTGTTCGACAAGGACGGTGTCTACTGGTTCACCGGCCAGAACGGCGTGCATGGCTACGTCAATCCCAAGACCGGCAAGCATGAAAGCTGGAAGTCGCCGCGCCGCGGCACCTACGGCATCACCGTGACGCCGACCAACGAGGTCTGGTACGTCGCGCTGGCGGGCGATCACCTCGGCAAGATCGACAAGGCGACCGGCAACGTGATGATCGTCGAGCCGCACAAGAAGGGCACCGGCCCGCGCCGCGTATGGACCGATTCCAAGGGCCTGCTCTGGGTCAGCTTCTGGCATTCCGGCGAGGTCGGCCGCTACGATCCGGCAACGAAGGCCTGGAAGACCTGGCTCCTGCCCGGCAATCCCGGCAGCGGCTGCTATTCGGTCTATGTCGACGAGAAGGACCAGGTCTGGCTCACCGACTTCATGACCAACGCCATCGTCCGGTTCGATCCCGCGACCGAGAAATTCGAAAGCTTCCCGAGCGACAAGCGGGGCGCCCAGGTGCGCCAGATGCTCGGCCGGCCGGGCGAGGCCTGGGGCGCCGAGTCCGGCAACGACCGGCTGGTGCAAATTAAGTATTGAGCGACCCCGCGCTCACGGGGCCGCCCGGCCTGTGCTAATTTGGCGGCGATGGATCGCGCACCCACCCGCCGCCATATCCTCCGGCTGATGGCCGGCGTTCCGCTGCTTGCGGCGGGCGGCGATCTTGCCTGGGCCGCCAAAGCCGCGTTGATCGAGCGCCTGATCGAGGAGGCGCGGGCGCTGCCGAACGTCTCGCAGCGGATTGACTTCATCTCCGGCAAGCTGCTCGGCATCCGCTACCAGGCCAATACGCTAATCGGCGGCCCGAAGCACCCGGAGCGCTTCGTCGTCCGCGACGACGCCTTCGATTGCGTCACGTTCTGCGAGGTGGTGCTGGCGGCGGCCATCGCCCGCGATCTCGGCGAGTTCGAGACCTCGCTGCGCCGCATCCGCTACGACCACGGCAACGTGCAATACGACCGTCGCAATCACTATTTCGCCGACTGGTGCAAACGCAACGTCGAGAACGGCATCTGCCGGCCGGTTGCGATCGAGCCGTCGGTCGTCATCGACAAGACCGTCACCTGGCACCGCGAGTTCGGCAAGCGCCAGGTGTCGATGGTGGCGGTCGCCAAATCGACGCTGATGGACAACGCCAAGGTGCTGGCTGCCGGCGACATCATCGGCTTCACGTCGCGGCGCGCGAACCTCGATTTCTTCCACACCGGGCTTATCGCGTTCGGCAAGGGCGGCGAATTGCTGCTGCGCCATGCCTCGCAGAGCCGGGGCCGTGCCGTCGAAGAAAAAATGGCGGCATTCGTCACCGCCAACCCGGTGAAATACGTGACGCTGCTGCGGGCGGCTGAAAACACGCCGGTTGTGGAGCGCCGTTGAAGGCGCGGAAAGCCCGCGCCAGGCGGCGGAAGCTGCCCAAGCGCGGCGGCCAGCCTATCACTGTCGCGGACCTGATCCGCTCCACCGCGGCGCAATTGAAGCGCGCGAGGCTCGTGTTCGCCCACGGCACAAGCGATCCGGTCGCGGAGGCGGCCTTTCTGGTCGGTGAGACGCTCCGCATTCATCCCGACCATGTCGATGCCCGCGCGGGCATGGGCGTGACGGGCGCGCAGCAGAAAAGGATTTCGGCGCTGGTCGAGCGCCGTATCCGCACCCGCAAGCCCGCAGCCTATCTTCTCAAGCGCATCTACATGCTTGGCGTGCCGTTTTATATCGACGGGCGCGCGATCGTGCCGCGCTCCTATCTCGGGGAAATCCTCGACAGCGAGCTGTTCGCCGGCGAGAGCTTTTCGCTGCTGCCCGAACCCGGCGCGGTCGGGCGCGTGCTCGATCTCTGCACCGGGTCTGGATGCCTCGCGATCCTCGCGGCGATGCGGTTTCCCAAGGCGAAGGTGGACGCCGTCGAACTGTCGAAGAACGCTTTGGAGGTAGCCAAACGCAACGTCGCGGAGCACCGATTGAAGAACCGCATCCGTCTTCTGCGCGGCGACCTGTTCGCGCCCGTGGAGGGCGAACGCTACGATCTGATCGTCGCCAATCCGCCCTATGTCGATGACCGCGGCATGGCCGACCTGCCGCCTGAATGCCGGCATGAGCCGCCGATGGCGTTCGATGGCGGCGGCGACGGTCTCGTGGTGATCCGCCGCATTCTCGATGAGGCCGGACGGCATCTCAAAAAAGGCGGCGGGTTGTTGTGCGAGGTGGGGCGCTGCCGGCCGGCGCTGGAGCGAGCCTATCCGGACACGCGCTTCCTTTGGCTTGATACCGAGGAGAGCAACGGCGAAGTGTTCTGCCTCGACGCCGGTCAGCTTCGCTGATTTACGCCGCGGCGGCCTTGCCCTTGGGCTGCACCTCGGCCGTGTAGTCATCCATCAACTGGGTGGTGATGGCGCCCGGCGTGAACTTCCACTGCGCGATCTCGGACACGGCGGTCACTTCGGCCGCGGTGCCGGTGATGAAGCATTCGGAAAAATCCGACAGCTCGTCCGGCATGATCCGGCGCTCGATCAACTCGATGCCGCGCTTCTTGGCGAGCATGATCGCGGTGGCGCGTGTGATGCCGGCGAGGAAGCAGTCGGCGATCGGCGTGTGGATCTTGCCGTCCTTGATGAAGAAGATGTTGGCGCCGGTGCATTCGGCGACGCGGCCCTGCCAGTCCAGCATCATGGCGTCGGCATAGCCCTTGCGCTCGGCGCGGTGCTTGGAGACGGTGCAGATCATGTAGAGGCCCGCGGCCTTGGCCATGCAGGGCGCGGTCGCGGGATCGGGCCTGCGGTACTCGGCGAGGTCGAGCCGGATTCCTTTCAGCCGCTGCGCCGGGTCGAAATAGCTCGGCCATTCCCACGTGGCGATCGCGAGGTGGATCTTGTTCTGCATCGCGGTGACGCCGAGCTGTTCGGAGCCGCGCCAGGCGATGGGGCGCACATAGGCGTCCTTCTGATTGTTCTTGTCGAGCACCAGCTGCTTGGCGGCGTCGATCTCGGCCACCGAATAGGGAATTTCGAAGTCGAGGATGCCCGCCGACCGCTTCAGCCGCTCGGAGTGCTCGGTGCCCTTGTAGATCGTACCGCCATAGGCGCGCTCGCCCTCGAACACGGCGCTGGCGTAGTGCAGCCCGTGGGTCAGCACGCTGATCTTGGCGTCCGACGTGGGCACGAGCTTGCCGTCGAACCAAATCAGGTCCGGACGCTGGTCGAATGGCACCGCCATGAGCTGTCCTCCCAGGGAAACAACGAAGCGCAGGAAGCCAATTTGCCCCAGTTCGCGGCTTCGGCCGCTTTTGCTTCGAGCCTCAAGTCCCGATATGTTGCGTGCGAACCATCAGAGCGCGCCTGCTGGATCGGTTCAATGCCGACCGTTCTAGCTTGCCCAGCGGGTACGATCCTTTCGTCCAAGCGCGTATTTGGGTAACAATAAACCTGAAATATGTCAACATGGCTGACATAAATATTTCGAGCCTTCCCGATCGTTCGGCGGCCCAGGCCGATCAGGGCTCTCATCCGGCCGAGCCGATCTGGGACCTCATCGAGCTCCTGTTCTTCGCCTATCGGGATTTCGTCAGCGATCCTGACGACGTGCTGGCCAAGTTCAGCTTTGGCCGGGCGCACCACCGGGTGCTGCACTTCGTCAACCGCCATCCGGGGATGAAGGTCGCCGACCTGCTCGAAGTGCTGAAGATCACCAAGCAGTCGCTCGGGCGGGTGCTCAAGCAGCTCGTGGACCAGGGCTATGTGGTGCAGAAGGAGGGCGAGAACGACCGCCGCCAGCGCCTGCTCTACGTCACGCCCAAGGGCGAGGCGCTCGCCATGCGGCTCGCCGGCCTGCAGACCGAACGGATCGCCCGCGCGCTCGGCCAGCTCGGGCCCAACGCCCACGAGGCGGCCCGCCGCTTCCTCGTGGCGATGATCGACGCCGATGGCCGCGACGGCGTGCAAAAGCTGATCGCCCGTGCCGACCGCGCGCGGCGACCGCGATCCTGACATCCGCGGGGGAACGATGGCCCCGATTCCGGTTCCCGGTCCGCCCGCCGACGACGCGCCGCATCTGCTCGTGGTCGACGACGACCGCCGCATCCGCGATCTGCTGTCGCGGTTCCTCAGCAGTGAAGGTTATCGGATCAGCACGGCGGACAGCGCCGCCAAGGCGCGCGCCAAGCTGTCGAGCCTGAGCTTCGATCTGCTGATCCTCGACGTGATGATGCCGGGCGAGTCCGGCTTCGACTTCGCCCGCGACATTCGCCTGACCTCCGCGGTGCCGATCCTGATGCTGACCGCGCGCGACGCCGCCGAAAGCCGGATCACCGGCCTAGAGATCGGCGCCGACGACTACGTTTCCAAGCCGTTCGAGCCGCGCGAGCTGTCGCTGCGCGTCGCCAACATCCTCAAGCGCGCAAGGCCTGCCGTCGCGCCTGCTGCCGAGAGCCTGCGCTTCGGCCAATTCGTGTTCCACATCGGGCGGGCGGAGCTTCGCAAAGGCGACGACGTTGTCCGTCTCACCGACCGCGAGCGCGAAATGCTCGCCGTGCTGGCGGCCACGCCCGGCGAGACCGTGCAGCGCATGGCGCTCGCGGGCCCCGGCGGTTCGGCCAACGAGCGCGCGGTGGACGTCCAGGTCAACCGCCTGCGGCGCAAGATCGAGAACGACCCGACCAATCCGCTGATCGTGCAGACCGTGCGCGGTATCGGCTATCGCCTCGTGGTGTCGCCATGACCACGCTCGACGTCGGCATCGCGCGCCTGCGATCGGCGGCGTCCCGCGTGTCCTACGGCTGGGCCCGCTTCAACATCTGGTTCAAGGCGATGATGCCGAAGGGCCTCTATGCCCGGGCGCTGCTCATCATCATCGCGCCGATGGTGATCCTGCAATCGGTCGTCGCCTTCGTGTTCATGGAGCGGCACTGGAACCTGGTGACGCGGCACCTGTCCGCCGCGGTGGTGGCCGACATCGCCGCACTGGCGCAGTTTGCCAAGGTCTTTCCGCAGGAGCCCGATTACGCGCGGCTGCGCGGCATCGCGCAGGCCCGGATGGGCCTGACGGTCGATTTCCTGCCGATCTCCGAGATGCCGCCGCCGGGGCCCAAGCCGTTTTTCTCGCTGCTCGACCAGGCGCTGTCGGTCGAGCTGCGCAAGCAGATCGGGCGGCCGTTCTGGATCGACACCGTTGGCCGCTCCTCGCTCGTCGAGATCCGCATCCAGCTCGACGACCAGGTGATGCGGGTGTTCGCCCGCCGCAGCGCCGCCTATGCCTCGAACTCGGAGATATTCCTGCTCTGGATGGTCGGCACCTCGCTGGTGCTGCTGGCCGTCGCGATCGGCTTCCTGCGCAACCAGATCAGGCCGATCCTTCGGCTCGCCGACGCTGCCGAGAGCTTCGGCAAGGGGCGCGAGATTCCCGACTACAAGCCCCGTGGCGCCCGCGAGGTGCGGCGCGCCGCGCAGGCCTTCATCGAGATGAAGATCCGCATCGAGCGCGCAATCGAGCAGCGTACCGCCATGCTCGCGGGCGTGTCGCACGACCTGCGCACCGTACTCACGCGCTTCAAGCTGGAGCTGGCGCTGCTGGGCGACAGCCCCGAGATCGAGGCGATGAAGAAGGACGTGGACGAGATGGGCCGCATGCTCGAGGCCTATCTGGCGTTCGCGCGCGGCGACACCGGCGAGCAGGCGGCGCCGACCGACATGTCCGACTTCCTCGACGAACTGAAGGCCGACGCCGAGCGCAACGGGCATCGCACCAACGTGACGTTCCACGGCTATCCGATCGTCACCGTGAAACCCGCCGCGTTCAAGCGCTGCATCGCCAACCTCGTGTCGAACGCGGCGCGGTTTGCCGGGACGATCGAGATCACCGGCCACCGCGACCATCGCTATCTCACGGTCACGGTCGACGACAACGGCCCGGGCATTCCGGCGGGGATGCGCGAGGAGGTGTTCAAGCCGTTCCTGCGGCTCGACGACGCGCGCAACCAGGACGAAGGCGGCACCGGCCTCGGCCTCGCTATCGCGCGCGACATCGCGCGCTCGCACGGCGGCGACATCACGCTTGACGCAAGCCCGCTCGGCGGCCTGCGCGCCAAGGTGCGCGTGCCGGTGTAGTCACGGAGTTTTCTGCGGGCGCGAGGCCGTTACGCTGCCGCCCGTTCGCCACGATTGCGTCGGCCACGGCGGGCCCCGCGCATCCGCTGCCGCAGGTTGCAGGCGGCTTCGGGGATCCGGCACAGATCGTCGAGCAGGCCGGCGAAGCGCTGGCCGCGCGCCAGCTCCCGGTCGAGGGCTGCGAGCGTTTGGGTGTTGTCGTCCTCGTCATCGACCCAGGTCCGCAGCACATTGGCGAACAAGAGCGCGAGCCCCTGCGACCGCACCATGCCCTTGGGGCCGCTTGCGCCGATGCCGGCGGCGGTCAGCATCCATTGCTGGGAGCGCACCGCCATGGCGTTGAGCGCGAGCGCCAGCGGCGGATCGCGCCGCGCGGAGCGGAGCAGCGAACGCACCGCCTCCTTGTGCGCGCCAAGCAGCTCAAGCCGGCGCATCAACACGTCGAACAGCCGTTCGCGGGGCGATTCCTCTTCCATGTCGGGATCGACCTCGGAGAGCACTTGGCGGTCGAGCTCCTTGACGTGGGCGGCGAGGATCGCAAGCGGCGTGCCGAACTCGCCGCGCAGATCGGCGAGCGACACGCCGGCGCGCTCGGCGATCTGGGCCAGGCCGATCTTCTCGATCGGCTGCTCGGCCAGCAGAGTCATGAAGCCTTCGATGATGCACTGGCGCGGTGTGCCGGCCGGGGCAGGTCCGGTCGCGGTGGATTTGGCGCGAGACGCCGAGCGGCGGGCTTTGGAACGGGTTGCCTTGCGGGCCATGACACGCCTCCTGATCCTGACGCTCGATTGTGCTGGGGTGAATCTAGTCTCGTAACGGGGCCATTCCAAGGCATTGTGTGTCCCGCCGGTGCGGGACAAGAAACTCAGCCCGCCAACTCCTTGCCGCGCTTGGTCGCAGCGGCGACCGCCTTGGTCATCAGCGGCGCGACGCCGCCGTCGCCCATCAGCACCCCCAGCGCCGCCGCCGTGGTGCCGCCGGGCGAGGTCACGTTCTGACGCAGCGTTGCCGCGGGAAGCGGCGAACGATGCAGAAGCTCGCCGGAGCCCGCGACTGTCTCGCGGGCGAGCTTCTCGGCGAGCGCCGCCGGCAATCCCGCCGCTGTGCCCGCCTGCGCCATCGCCTCGGCCAGCAGGAACACATAGGCGGGTCCGGAGCCGGACACCGCGGTCACCGCATCCATCAGCGCTTCGTCGCCCACCCATTCGACCGAGCCGGTCGCCGCCAAGAGACCATGCGCAAGCTTGCGCGCCGATGCGGTGACGCGGCGGTTGCCGACCGCGACGGTGATGCCACGGCCGATGGCGGCCGGCGTGTTCGGCATGGCGCGCACGATCGCAGCGCCCGTCAGATGCTTTTCGAGAAAGCCGAGCGTGCGCCCGGCCATGATCGAGACCACGACGGTTCTGGCATCGATCAGCGCGGCGAGGAGCGGCAGCGCGTCAGGCGCGGTCTGCGGCTTCACCGCGATCACCAGGGCGGCGACCCTTCCGACATCGCCTTTGGGATTGATGCGCACGCCGCGCTTGCGCAGCGCCTTGATCGCCTTCGGCGGCTGCGGGTCCAGCACCACCACCTTCCTCGGCGGGAGCTTGCGGGCGAGCCAGCCGTCGAGCATGGCGCCGCCCATCTTGCCGGCGCCGACCAGCACCAGCGTGCCGGGAATGGAGGCGAGGGAGTTCTGTTTTGCCGATTTGGCCATGACCGCAACCTTTCACCCCGTCATGGCCGGGCTCGTCCCGGCCATCCACGTCTTGCTTTGTATCAAGGAAACAAGACGTGGAGGCCCGGCACAAGCTTGCACTCGGGCCGGCCAAAGGCCGGACCCGGGTGGCCGGGCATGACGTTGATAGGGCTGTATTGAAAGACCTACGCCTCGCCCGAGGTCTCGAACATGGCGGCGTCGAGCGCCTGGCGCGCGGGCTTGCCGGCCCAGACCACGAACTGATAGGCGGGGAAATAGCCCTCGCAGGATTCCAGCGCGCTGGACAGCATCGCCTGGCACTGCTGCGACGTAGCCTCGACGCCGCCGGCCAGCACCAGCGCGTGGCGGAACATCACCATGCCGTCCTGGGTCCACAGGTCGAAATGCCCGACCCACAACTGCTCGTTCACCAGCGCGATGAGCTTTTGCACCTCGTCGCGGCGGCGCTCCGGCACCTTGAGGTCGAACGCGCAGGCCAGATGCAGCGCCTCGATGTCGTACATCCAGGTGAACGAGACCTGGTAGTCGCTCCACTTGCCGCCCACCAGCATGGTGATCTCGTCGTCGCCGGCGCGCTCGAACGACCAGTCGTTGATCGCGGCGATCCGTTCGACCACGTCGAGCGGATTCGTCCGTGGTTGCTCCGAGAGCGCGATCTGAGGCATGCCGTCTCCGATATGTCGCTTGAAGTGGGTTGGGTCACACACCAACCGCGAACGCGACGCACTACGGCACGCTGGCCGGGAACCGATGACTGTGACGCGGAGTCCCCCGCAGCGACTGCCCGCTCACTGCCGATTGACTTGGCCAGGGCGAATCACTTGCTGGATCGAATATAGCCAGACCGAGTCGGCCCGCAACGATCCATTGCAGGCGAAGTGCTTGAAGAGTCTTTTGGAATCCACAGGTGCCGCGAGAAGCGGCATGGATAGTCAATTCTGCGGCGGTCGGCCGGATCGCCAGGCGTTGTGGAAAAATTCTTAACAACGCGGTGGTATTGCGGCTTCTTATTGTTTGAGCATGATCTTATCCGACCTTCCTTCGCCCGCCGAAGCGGGCTTCGCGAAGGCGGGAAACCGGTTCCCACTTTTCGGGATCATGCTCTCAATCGAACAGACTCGACACCGACTCTTCCGCGGCGGTTCGGCCGATCGCCTCGCCGATCAGGCTGGCGACCGAAAGCACACGGATGTTGCGCGCCCCGCGCACCGACTCGGTCGGCTGGATCGAGTCGGTGATCACCAGTTTCTTGAGCTTGGAGGCGGTGATGCGGGCGACCGCGCCGCCCGACAGCACGCCGTGGGTGATATAGGCGTGGACGCTGCTCGCTCCCTGGTTGATCAGCGCCTCGGCTGCGTTGACCAGCGTGCCGCCGGAATCCACGATGTCGTCCACCAGGATGCAGATGCGGTCCTGCACCTCGCCGATCACGTTCATGACTTCGGACTCGCCGGCGCGCTCGCGCCGCTTGTCGACGATGGCGAGCGGGGCGTTGATCCGCTTGGCGAGGCCGCGCGCTCGCGCCACGCCGCCGACGTCCGGCGACACGATGGTGACCATGCCGACCTCGAAGCGGTCCTTGATGTCGCGCACCATCATCGGCGAGGCGTAGAGGTTGTCGGTCGGGATGTCGAAGAAGCCCTGGATCTGGCCGGCGTGCAGGTCGAGCGTCATCACCCGGTCGGCGCCCGCCGTGGTGATGAGGTTCGCCACCAGCTTGGCCGAGATTGGCGTGCGCGGGCCCGGTTTGCGGTCCTGCCGGGCGTAGCCGAAATAGGGCATCACCGCCGTGATACGGCGCGCCGACGAGCGCCGCAGCGCGTCGGTGATGATGAGCAGTTCCATCAGGTGATCGTTGGTCGGCGACGACGTCGACTGCAGGATGAAAACGTCGCTGCCGCGCACGTTCTCCTGGATCTCGACGAAGATTTCCATGTCGGCGAAGCGCCGCACCACCGCCTGGGCCAGCTGGGTGCCGAGATGGGCCGCGATCGCCGCGGCAAGCTGGGGATTGGAGTTGCCGGCGACGAGCTTGATCGCTCCGTTCTTCGCCGCCATGGCCGCCTCCTGGAACCTCGACGGCGTGGTGATACCAAGCGGCTGCACGGCATGGCAATACGGCCGGATTTGTTCTCCCGAAGCTTTTTACTGCGCCGTGGCGAGCGCGGCGGCCTGCTTGCCCGCGGGCGCTGCGGCGCTGGGCTGGCGCTTGCCGGTCTTCGCCCGGTCGGGCGGCAGCGGCACCTCGGATGCGGTCTCCGCAGGGCCGGCGGCCGGCTGATCCTGGGCGCCGAACAGGCGGAAGATTCCGGCTGCCTCCGGCGTGTCGTCGCGGCGCGAAACCAGCGTCACGAGGGAAGGCTCCGGCGCGACGGTGGGAGCAGGCGCGGGCGTGTTGAGGAATGCGGCGATCCGCTCCATGCCGTTGCGGGCCATGCGGCGAACCACCTGCTCGTCGGCGCCCGCCCAGGCGTCGCGGCGCTTGCCGGCGGGAGCGAGTTCCTCGCCGGTGATGCGCAGCGCCCGGCGCTTGTCGGTGTCGTAGACGTCCCAGACCCAGGCGAACGTGGTCTTGTCGCGATCGACCAGCGCGGAGACGTAGCCCCGCACGCGATAGGTGGCGGCGCCCGAGCGCGAGACCACGGCGATCTGCCGCGTGCCGGCTTCTTCGTTGAGGCTGGTCACAAGCTTGCTGAACACTTCGGGAGGCGGGCCGTCGATCGATTCAAACGCGACGGTCGAGCCTGACCAGGCGGCGCTGGCAACGCTCGCCCGGCCGCTGGAGGACGACGTCAACGAGCAGCCTGCGGCGGTGGCGGCGAGGGCCGCGATCGCAAGCAGTTCGACCGGACGGTACAGACCACGACGCGACGCGCCCCACGCGCTCGCGACAGAACACCACTGCATCAACGCTCCCCCGCGCCCGCCGCCTTTTTGTTAACCAAGCGGCGGGTCTGCGTAGGGAATTGGTAACTGTATTTCCGGCCGGGGTCCACACCGGGGGCAGCCTCCGGTTGCTTTGAATTGGTCGGGGCTGCGGACGTCGTTAATCGGCCAGCGCGATGGCGTTGATATGCCGGCCATAATCGGGTTCGGCGAGATGGGTGGCGCGGCGATAGGAGTAGAACTGTGCCGGGTCGGCATAGGTGCAGTGGCCGAGATCCTCGATCTGCGCGATCTCGGCCCGCTGTAGTCGCGACATCACATAGCCGGCAAGGTCGAACATGGCGTGGCCCTGTCGCTTCGCCGGCTTGAAGAAGCGGACGGTGTTCGGTTCGATCGCGACGAAGCGGTCGATCAGGTCCTGGCCCACCTCGTAGTTCGGCTGGCGGATCATCGGGCCGGCCGCAGCCACGATCCGCGGGCGCTCAGCCCCGAGCTTTTCCATCGCTGCGACGGTCGCCTCGATCACGCCGGTGAGTGCGCCGCGCCATCCGGCGTGGGCGGCGCCGATCACCCTAGCCTCGGCGTCGGCGAACAGCACCGGTCCGCAATCGGCGGTCGAGATGCCGATGGCGAGGCCGGGCGTGCGGGTCACGATCGCGTCGGCGCGGGGCCGCTCGCTCGAAGCCCAGGGCGTTTCCGCCACCGCCACCTCGGGCGAATGGATCTGATAGGCGGTGAGAAACCGCTCCGCCGCGACCCCGAGATTCGCCGCCATCCGCGCGCGGTTCTCGGCGATCTTTACGGGGGAATCCTCGGAGCCGACGCCGCCATTGAGGCTCCGGTAAACCCCGTCGGACACGCCGCCCGAGCGTGTGAAGAAGCCATGGCGGATGCCGGGCAACTTGGACAGCGATTGCGCTTGCAGCATGGGGACCTGCGGCCGCTTCTTGATATGATTCAGATCAATGATTCCAAACCGGCCCCGATGCAATGAAAACCTGCAGGCCCACGCGGATGCGTATCGCAGCATGGGATCACGACAGGAGTAGAGCCTATGAAACTCATCAGATCCGGGGCGCTCGCCCTCGGTATTGTGGCCGGCGTGGGATGTTTCCCGGCCGGTTCGGCATTGGCGCTGCCGCTCGGTCCGTCGGCCGGCGGGGCGGCCTTGATGGCGCAATTCGATCAAGCGGCGCCTGAAATCCAGGTTCGCTATCGTGGCCGCCGCGGCGGCAGCGGTGCTGTGGTCGGCGGCATCATCGGCGGAATGATTCTGGGCGGCATCATCGCGTCGCAACAGCCGCGCTATTACGGCTATCCGGCCCCGGTCTACCCGGGATATGGGGTGCCGGTCGGCGATCCGATTGCCTACTGCATGCGGCGGTTCAAGTCCTACGATCCGTACAGCATGACCTATCTCGGCTACGACGGTTATCGCCATCGCTGTCCGTAGGCGCTAGCGGGAATTGCACGTCGCGCCGCCGGGCACCCGTCGGCGGTCACTGCGGCTCCGGCTCGAAGCCGGGCAGCTTGCCGACGGCCGGGCTCGCGATGCCGATGGCCTTGAACAGCTTGCCCATCTCGGTGGGGCCTTCGCCGAGCAGACGCTTCACCGCGCTGTCGATCTCGGCCGCCTTGTTCGGCGGCGCGGCGGCCCTGAGCGTGGCGGCGCGCTTCTCGATGCCGAGATTGCGGAGGAGCTTGCCCTGCTCGATCGGTCCATGCACGCGGGCACCCATGCTCTCAGCGGCGGAGGCGAACTGCTGAAAATCCACATGGGCGGTCAGATCGACCTGGCCGGGAGATTCCAGCGGATTGACGAAAGCATGCGAGCCGACCGCCTGCAGGGTGTCGCCGGGCGCGCTCTCCACATGCCCGTAGTCGATCACCAGCGCGGCGCCGCCCTGATGCGCGAGCCGCCGTCCGATCGCGAGCGGAAGATTGTCGGCGCGCCATTCGTAGATCGCGCCGATCGGCGCATCGCGCAGGCTTGCCGGCACGAGTTGGTCGAACAGCGGGATCACTTCGTTGGCCATCCCGAACGCAAGGTTGCCCTCGCTGTTGAGTTCCACCACGCGCTCATACCAGCCATTGAACTGCTTGATCGCCTGGTTCACCGGCAACGCGTCGAACATCTCGTTGGCGAGAACGATGGCGGGGCCGTCCGGCACTTCGTCGAAGGTTTCATGCCAG
The DNA here is from genome assembly GCA_945861855.1 of Rhodoplanes serenus. Classification (GTDB taxonomy): domain Bacteria; phylum Pseudomonadota; class Alphaproteobacteria; order Rhizobiales; family Xanthobacteraceae; genus Z2-YC6860. The sequence continues at coordinate 63,797 of CAMAWG010000003.1, read as the reverse complement.
AGCATCGGCACGTCGAGCGTGGCGAGCGCCTGCCGCTGTCGCTCCCGCAGCGCCGGGCTGATCTCGACCAGGTGCAGCACGATCGCCGAGCGGAACGCCGGCACCACCTGCGCCGCGCGCAGCGCATCGAGCATCATGGTGCCGCGGCCGGGGCCCAGCTCGACCAGCCGCACGTTTTCCGGCTGCCCCATGCGGTGCCACGCCGACGCCGCCCACAGGCCGAGCAATTCGCCGAACACCTGGCTGATCTCGGGCGAGGTGATGAAATCGCCGTCGCGGCCCAGCGGGTCGCGCGTCGTGTAGTAGCCGTGCTCGGGATGGCTCAGGCACAGCGTCATGAACTGCCGCACCGGCATCGGCCCGGCCAGCATGATGCGCCGGCGAATTTCAGCTTCGAGCGGCGTGGACGCCATGGTCAGGCCCGGCACATTCAGGTGTGGCGCAGCGGCGGGCGCTTTTGCGCGGCCACGATGAAGGCCAGACCGGTGAGCATCAGCGGCACCGACAGCAGCATCCCCATGGTCAGGCCCCCCCAGAGAAATCCAAGCTGCGCGTCAGGCTCACGGAAGAACTCGCAGACGATCCGGCCGATGGAATAGCCGACGGCAAAGGCCCCGATCACGAACCCCGGCCGCTTCAGCGCGCCCGCCCGTATGAAAAGCCAGAGCACGATGAACAGCGCCAAGCCTTCGAGGGTGGCCTCGTAGAGCTGGCTTGGATGACGCGGCAACGGCCCGCCGCCCGGGAACACCATACCCCAGGGCGCATCGGTCGCGCGACCCCAGAGCTCGCCGTTGATGAAATTGGCGATGCGGCCGAGAAACAGCCCGATCGTTCCGGCCGCGCAGGTGAGGTCGCCGAGGGACAGGATCGAGATGCCGCGCCGGCGCGCAAACAGCACGACCGCCACCACGCAGCCGACGAAGCCGCCGTGGACCGACATGCCGCCCTTCCACAGTTGCAGGGCTTCCAGCGGATGCGCCGCGAAATGCGCCGGGTTGTAGAACAGCACGTAGCCGGCCCGGCCGCCGACAATGATGCCGAGCGTCACCCACAGCACGAAATCGTCGAAGTCCGCGAGCGTGAGCGGCGCAGGCCCCCCCCACAGCCGCTCGCTGCGGATCAACGCGCGCGCGTAGAGCCAGCCAAGCAGGATGCCGGCGATATAGGCCAGCGCATACCAGCGGATCTGGAACGGGCCGATCGAGATCAGCACGGGATCGAATGCGGGAAATTGCAGGGAGAGGAATGGCATGATGAATCCGGCGCTTCAGCCGTGATGCGGCCACGAGGATGGCGAAGTCAAGGCGCGGCGACGGCGCAGCCTCTCTCGGCCTCGGCCGCTCCAGGGAATGAGGCGGCTCGTCGCTCCCCTGGCTTAACAATGCCTCGACCTTGCTCTTGCGATTACGGGGTCCGATTGCCATTGTTTGTGCTGTCCAATCGCTTCCAGGAGCCCGGAGACGCCGATGGCCCAGACAAACAACCGGTTCTTCGACGAAGCCGCGCGGCTGATGAACGACGCGGCTGGCGTGGCCCAGGGCGTGCGGCGCGAGTTCGACACCATGCTGCGCCAACAGGCCGAGCGCATCCTGGGCGACCTCGACGTGGTCCGGCGCGAGGAGTTCGAGGCGGTCAAGGAAATGGCCCGGCTGGCGCGCGAGGAAAACGAGGCGCTCAAGGTCCGGATTGCCGCGCTGGAAGCCAGGCTCGAGGCCAAGCCCGCGGAAACCAAGTTTGCCGATGCCGGCCCCGGACAAGGCGCGTCCGGCCAGGGTTGATCGGCCGTCCTGCCCGGATTCATTTTCGGCCGGTTTTCTTGTCTTTGCCGCCCGGCACCGCTATACAGCCGCCAGCTTGCGGTTCCAGCACCCCTGGAGGCATGCCGCGGGCCAAAACCCTTTAATTTCGAGCCTAAACACGAGGACTTACGTCATGGCGACCGTCAAGGAAATCAAGGCGACGGCGCGTCCGAAGGCAGGCAAGGGGGCCGCCCGGTCGGAGCGTCGCGCTGGCAGAGTACCAGGAGTGATCTACGGCGATTCCAAGCCGCCGATCACCATTTCGCTCGATTACGCCGACCTGCGGCAGAAGATCTACGCCGGGCGGTTTCTGACCACCGTCTACGACCTCGAGGTCGACGGCCAGAAGCACCGCGTGATCCCGCGCGACTTCCAGCTCGATGCGATCCGCGACAACCCGCTGCATGTGGACTTCATGCGGCTTGGCGAGGGCGCGGTGATCCGCGTCGCGATCCCCATTCGCGTGACCAATGCCGATACGGCCCCCGGCGTGAAGCGCGGCGGCACCGTGAACATGGTCACCCATACGATCGACGTCATGGTCAAGCCGGAGGAGATTCCGGACCACATCGATGTCGATGTCGGCGAGCTCGAGATCAACTATTCGAAGCATCTGAGCGACATCAAGCTTCCGGCGGGCGTGAAGGCGACTTCGCGAATCGATCTGACGCTGGTGACCATCGTGCCGCCGTCGGGCTACGCCGAAGAAATGAAGGCCGCTGCCGAGGCCGCCGCTGCTGCGGCTGCCGCTGCTGCCGCCGCCGCTGCTGCTGGCGTTGTACCGGGCGCCGAAGGTGCTCCAGGCGCCGCTCCAGCTGCGGGCGCTGCACCTGCTGCGGGTGCTGCTCCGGCTGCTGGCGGTGCTGCACCTGCTGCTGGCGGTGCTGCACCGAAGAAGTGAGGCGATACACGGACGGTTCGTCATGCTGCTTTTCGTCGGGCTGGGAAATCCCGGCGAAAAGTATGCTCGCAACCGGCACAACATCGGCTTCATGGCGGTCGACGCCATCGCCAAGCGCCACGGCTTTCCGCCGTGGCGCCGCCGCTTTCAGGGTGTGGTGGCGGAAGGACCGCTCGGCGGCGAGCGCGTGCAATTGCTCCTGCCCGGCACTTTCATGAACGAGTCCGGGCATGCGGTCGCCGAGGCCATGCATTTCTACAAGATGGCGCTCTCCGACGTGGTGGTGTTCCAGGACGAGCTCGAACTGCCGCCGGGCAAAATGCGGGTGAAGACCGGAGGTGGAATCGCCGGGCACAACGGCCTGCGCTCGATTACCGCGCATGTCGGCAACGATTACCGCCGGGTGCGGATCGGCATCGGCCATCCCGGCGTCAAGGAGATGGTGCATCCTTACGTGCTCAGCGACTTCGCCAAGAGCGAGCGCGACTGGGTCGAGGCGCTCATCGGCATCGTCGCCGACAACGCCGAGCTTCTGGCGCGCGGCGAGGACGCGAGTTTCCAGAACAAGGTGCATCTCGCGATGGATGCCAAGGGCTTTGGCCAGCCCGAGGAATCCGCTTGACACTGAAACACGGAAACACGATACCCGTGTCATGAAAAACGTCACCATCACGCTGCCCGACGATCTCGCGCACCGAGCGCGGATCGAGGCCGCCAAGGCGGATAAGAGCTTGTCGCGCTTCGTGGCCGATCTGCTGGCGGAACGGTGCAAACGAACGAACGAGCCGGACAAGTTGGCTATGCTGGAGAGGTTTCTGAGTGGCCCGGGTTTCCCCGGCGCCGGCAAGGCGTGGCCCGGACGCGAGGCGCTCTATGCAGAACGGGAAGACGAACTGCTTCGTCGATACGAATCTACTCGTCTACGCGATCGATCCGACGGAGCCGGAAAAGCAAAAGCGCGGGGCGGATTTGCTGAGGCAGATCGTCAAGGACCATACTCTGGTGCTCAGCCCGCAAAGTCTAAACGAGTGCTACCACGTGCTCGCGGTAAGGCGCCGCGTCGCGACGGTCAATGAGGTGAGACGTTTCGTCGGTTTCTTGAGCGAGTTTTGCACCGCTCCCTACGATTTTTTCACCACCCAAGCCGCGTGGGCGATCGGGGATCGGTACGGCTACAGTTGGTGGGATTGCATGTTGCTGGCTTCTGCATCGCTTGCCCATTGCGGCTTGTTTTTCAGCGAGGATATGCAACACGAGCACCGAGTGGGCGACATGACCATTGTCAGCCCCTTCAAACTCGATCCCAATTTCAGTTTTTCCAGGTGAAATAATCTCATGGGCTTCAAATGCGGCATCGTCGGTATGCCCAATGTCGGCAAGTCGACGCTCTTCAATGCGCTGACGCAGACCGCGGCGGCGCAGGCGGCGAACTATCCGTTCTGCACCATCGAGCCGAACGTCGGCGAGGTGGCGGTGCCGGATCCGCGGCTCGACACGCTGGCGAAGCTGGGCAAGTCCGAGCAGATCATTCCCACGCGGCTGTCGTTCGTCGACATCGCAGGGCTCGTGCGCGGCGCCTCGAAGGGCGAGGGGCTCGGCAATCAGTTCCTGGCCAACATCCGCGAGGTGGACGCCGTCGCCCATGTGGTGCGCTGCTTCAAGGACGACGACGTGACCCACGTCGATGGCCGGATCGATCCGGTCGCCGATATCGAGACGGTCGAGACCGAATTGATGCTCGCGGATCTCGAAAGTTTGGAGAAGCGTGTCGACAATCTTGAGAAAAAGGCCAAGGGCAGCGGCGAGGAGGCGAAAGACGCCAAGGTGGCGCTCGATCTAATCAAGCGCGCACTCGTGCTGTTGCGCGAGGGCAAGCCGGCGCGGTTCGTCGAACGCAAGCCCGAGGAGGAGTCGCTGTTTCATCAGCTTGGCATGCTGACGGCGCAGCCGGTGCTTTATGTGTGCAATGTGGACGAGGGCTCGGCTGCGACCGGCAACGCCCTGTCGGAAAAAGTCGAGGCACTCGCAAAGAAGGAAGGCGCGGGATGGGTTGTGATCTCGGCCAAGATCGAGTCGGAGATCGCGGCGCTGCCGGCTGAGGAACGCCAGAGCTTCCTCGCCGATCTCGGGCTGAAGGAAACCGGCCTCGACCGGCTTATTCGCGCCGGCTATGACCTCCTGCATCTCGTGACCTATTTCACGGTGGGTCCGAAGGAGGCGCGGGCCTGGACCATCACCAAGGGCACCAAGGGGCCGAAGGCCGCGGGCGTGATCCACACCGACTTCGAGCGCGGCTTCATCCGCGCCGAGACCATCGGCTACGACGACTTCGTGAAGTACGGTGGTGAATCCGGCGCGCGCGACGCCGGCAAGCTCCGGCTGGAAGGCAAGGAGTATGTCGTCGCCGACGGCGACGTGATGCACTTCCGCTTCAACACTTAGGAAATATCGACGATCTCCGCGTCGGAATTGCCGGCGCGCACAACGTCGCCGACGCGCTTGCCGATCAGTGCCCGCGCCACCGGCGACACAAAGGACAAAGTGCCTTTCGCGGGATCGGCCTCGTCCTCGCCGACGATGCGCCAAATCTGTTTGCGGCCGTCGTCGCGCATGATCGTCACCGTCGTACCGAAGGCGGCCTCCGACGGCGCGTCCGGGGCCTTGAGCACCTGGGCGCTGGCGCGCCGCGCGCTCCAGTAGCGCAGATCGCGCGCGACCCCGCTCTGCGCCGCGCGGTCCTCCGCCTTGAATGCCGCGGCATGGCGTTCCTGCAGTTTCGCCACGATGCGTTCGATGGCCGCGAGGCCCTCCGGCGTCACGATGTTGGGATGCTCGGAAATCGGCCGGTCGGGCAGCGGCTCGATCCCGCCACTGTCGTCTTCCTTGACGAATGCCCGGCTCATGCCTGCCCTAAAGATCGCCCCGGCTGCGGATGGCGCCCAGGTGCTCGTTGATGCGGAACACGATCAGGACGAACTCGGCGACGATCCGCGCGAACAGAATTCCGATCGTCACGCCGAGCAACGCCCCGATCAGCATGAAAACGCCGACGCCGGCGCTGACCGCCATCATCTGCACCGCGGATGCGATGGCCGAGAGCCCGAACAGCACGATGATGGCGATTGCCAGCCAGAAGAACAGCTTGATAATCGAGGGCGTGACGAAGCGTTCCCACTGAAACAGGTCGCGGAAGCTGAACATCTTTGGGTCCTCCCGTCGCGACGATCCGTGCGGGGCAGTTTGGTAAGCGATAAGTTTAGCAAGAATGAACAATCCTGAATGGACAATCATGTTCAATTCCCGCCGTTATTGCGGCGGATCGCGCAGGCTTGCGGTTGACGCGCCGCGCGCCACGGTTTCTAACGGTTGAAACCTCAGCCGAAAGCGCAAGCCTCCGTGCCTGAACTGACCTGGCCTGAACTGACTTGGGAAGACTTCACGCCGGGCCGCACCTTCGAGCACGGCCCCCGCCGCCTGCCGCGCGAGGAGATGATCGCGTTCGCCGCGGAGTTCGATCCGCAGCCGATGCATCTCGACGAGGCCGCGGCGCGGGACACCATGCTGGGCGGGCTCTCGGCCTCCGGCTGGTATCTCTGCTGCATCGTGATGCGCATGTGCGTCGACGCCTTCGTCGGCCGGTCCAGCTCGATGGGCGCGCCGGGGGTCGATGAGGTGCGCTGGCTTCTGCCGGTCCGCCCCGACGCCGAGTTGCGGCTCCGGGCGACCGTGCTCGACACCCGCACCTCCAAGAGCCGGCCCGACATGGGCTTCGTGCGCTTCGAGTTCGAGCTGTTCGACCCGGCCGGCAACCGGGTGATGTCCCTGACCACGTCGCTGATGCTGGGGCGGCGCGTGAAGGCCGCGTCATGAAATTCTGGGACGACACCGTCGTCGGCGAACACGCCGAACTCGGCCGCCACACCTTCACCGCCGAGGACATCAAGGCGTTCGCGCGGCGCTTCGATCCGCAGGCGTTCCATCTCGACGAGGCCGCCGCGGCGCGCTCGCATTTCGGCGCGCTCTGCGCCTCGGGCTGGCACACCGCCTCGACCTGGATGCGGCTGATGGTCGAGCACAAGCGCCGCGAGGACGACGCGTGCCGCGCGCGCGGTGAGCCTGTTGCGAAGCTTGGGCCGTCGCCCGGCTTCCGCGAGCTGAAATGGCAGAAGCCGGTCTATGCCGGCGACATCGTCGCCTATTCCACCGAGGTCGTCGAAAAGCGCACTTCCAAAAGCCGGCCCGAATGGGGTCTGATGTCGATCCGCAACAGCGGCGTCAATCAGAAGGGCGAAACCGTGATCTCCTTCACCAGCACGGTCTTCGTCGAGCGCCGCAAGGCAGGCTCATGAGCACGGCCGCCGCCTCAGGCCAGCCGGGCGACGCGGTCGCCACCCGCGCCGACGAACGCCGCGCGATCGGGGTTTCCTCCGGCGCGCATGCGCTGCACGACGGCTACACCGATCTGATCTACGTCATGCTGCCGCTCTGGCAGGCCGAGTTCGGCATCGGCTATGCCGCGCTGGGTCTCCTGCGCACCTGCTACTCCGGCGCGATGGCGGGCTTCCAGATTCCGTCCGCACTGCTCGCCGAACGCCTCGGCCTGCCTCTTGTTCTGGCCGTCGGCACCGCGCTGTCGGGCATCGGCTATCTGATCGCCGGCGCAAGCATCGGCTTCTGGACCCTGGTGGCGGCGCTGCTGATCGGGGGCTTGGGCTCCAGCACCCAGCATCCGCTCGCCTCCGCGCTCGTGGCCCGCGCCTTCGCCGGGCCGAGGTCGATGAAGGCGCTCGGCACCTACAATTTTGCGGGCGACATCGGCAAGATGTCGGTGCCGGCGGCGGCCTCGCTGATGCTGGTGCTGCTGCCGTGGCAGCCGGTGCTCTCCATCATGGGGCTGGTCGGCATCTCCACGGCCGTGGCGATCTTCTGGCTGGCGCCGCGATTGCCGGCCGAAGCCGCCGGGGCGCCGGCCGGCGAAGCCGAGGCCGCGGCGTCCGGCACGAGCGGCCGTCCCAGCCGGTTCGGCTTTTCGGTGCTGCTGTCGATCGGCATGGTCGACAGCGCGACCCGCATGGGCTTCCTGATCTTCCTGCCGTTCATCCTGATCGCCAAAGGCGCGAGCCTGCCGACCGTGGGCCTCGCGCTGACGCTGGTGTTTGCCGGCGGCGCCGTGGGCAAGCTCGTCTGCGCCTTCATCGGCGCGCGCATCGGCGTGATCGCGACCGTGTGCCTGACCGAAGGGCTGACCATGGCGGGCATTCTCGCGCTCTTGCCGCTGCCGCTCGAAGCGGCGCTGATCGTGCTGCCGGTCATCGGCATCATGCTCAACGGCACTTCGTCGGTGCTCTACGGCTCGGTGCCGGAGCTCGTCGAGCCCGCCCAGCGCACGCGGATGTTCGGCATCTTCTACACCGGCACGATCGGCTCCGGCGCGATCTCGCCCGCGCTCTACGGTCTCGTGGGCGACTCGGTCGGCGTGCCGTCCGCGCTCATGGCGGTGGCCGGCATGTGCCTGCTGACGCTTCCGCTCGTGCTCGTGCTGCGGCCGATGCTGCCGGCGAGCTCGCGCTGACTCCGGGAGGAGTCGCCCGTGCTACCGCCAATCCCCCAGCACCGCCTGGATCAGCGCCAGCGCCGCCACCGCCGCGGTGTCGGCGCGCAGGATGCGGGGACCGAGCGACAGCCGCACGATATTGGTCTGCTTGAGCAGGGCATCGCGCTCCTCCTCGGCGAAGCCGCCTTCGGGGCCGATTAGCAGCGCCAGGGGCTGCGGCCCGGCGCCTGCGCCGGACATCGTCAACGGCAGCATGGCGCTCGGCGCCTCCCGCGCGGCCGCGAGTGCGGCCACCGGGTCCTTCACGTCCGCCGCTTCGTCGCAGAACACCAGCAGGCGATCGGGCTTGCGCGCGGCGAGCGCGCGCGCGAACGTCATGGGCTCGCCGATGTCGGGGATGGAAAGGACGCCGCATTGCTCGGCGGCCTCGATCGCGTTCGCGCGCATGCGCTCGACATTGACGCGCTGGACCTGGGTGTGGCGCGTCAGCACCGGCTGCAGCTGCGAGACGCCCATTTCGACCGCCTTCTGCACCATGTAATCGAGGCGCTCGTGCTTGAGCGGCGCAAACAGGTAATGCAGGTCCCGGGGTTCGGTCTGCGGCCGGGTCTGGTCCTGCAAGGTCAGCGCGGTGCGCTTGCCCTCGCCGGCGACCGCGGCCCGCCATTCACCGTCTTTGCCGTTGAACGCCAGCACCCCGTCGCCGGGCTTGAGGCGCAGCACGTTGCGGAGATAGTGCGCCTGCGGCTTGTCGAGCGTGAGGTCCGCGCCGGCCTTCAGCGCGCCCGTGACGTAGAGCCGGGGGCTTCGAAAGTCGTATTGGGGCAAAGAAACAGTCCTTCAGGCAGGTTTTGACCGGCTTACGCCTCCCGGCGGGGCGGCGCCAGAGCCTTGGCGGCCGGATAGGGGCGTCCGGCGGCGGCGGTGCATCATGCCGCCCTATCGCCTGAATCTTGGACTTGATATTGATAGCCGTCCCCAGGGGGGGCGGGCTTGGAGACGACACGATGAATCCATATCGCTTGTCCCGCTACCGGATAGCGGCCGGCGTATGCGTTCTGGTTCTGGCCGGACTGTTGCCGGCAGCCGCCCAGTTCCCGCCCCCGCCAGGTCAGGCCAATTCGGGGCAAGCCAATCAGGGCGGGGTGTTTCCGCCTCCGCCCGGGGCTCAGCAGCCCGGCGTGTTTCCGCCACCGCCCGGCACCCAGCCGTCCAGCGCCTTTCCGCCTGCCCCGGGGCAGGCTCCGGCGCTGCGCCAGGGCTCCGCGTTTCCGCCGCCCCCAGCCCCAGGTCAGGCTTCGGCGCCGGCCGGCTTTTCCGCTCCGGTGCAAGGCGGATTTGGCGGTGGCGGCGGTCCGGGCCCCTCTGAAGCCCAGAAGGTATGCCTGACCTTTCCCGCGCTTCGCGAGGATGTCGAAAAGGGCGCTGCCGGGATCAAGGCGGCCGGCGAGCGCAAGGCGACCCGCGAAGAGGTGTGCCCGCTGTTCAAGAGCTTCGCGGTCAAGGAGGCCAAGATGGTCAAGTTCCTTGAGACCAACCAGAAGCTTTGCGGCGTGCCCCCGCAGCTCATCCCGCAGATCAAGGGAAACCACGCCAAGACGATCCAGATCCGCAACGCCGTGTGCAGCGCCGGGCCCTCGGGTCCGGGTCCCGGCCCGACGCTGAGCGATGCGCTCGGCGGCCCGATCATCGCCGACGATACCTCCTCCAAGCAGCCCGGGCGCGGCACCTTTGACACCTTGACGGGCAACGCCCTGCAGCGATGAGCCGGTCAGCCGGACGCGTCGCCGATGCGACCGGCAACTGGGTCGACACCAGCGCGCCGGGGTGGGCGCGCCCTTACCTCCGGCTGACCCGTCTCGACCGGCCGATCGGCTGGTGGCTCTTGCTGTTGCCGTGCTGGTGGTCGTCGGCGCTCGCCGCCACAGCCAGCGGCGACTGGGGTCCGAGCCCCTGGCACATCCTGCTGCTGCTGATCGGCGCCATCGTGATGCGCGGCGCGGGCTGCACCTGGAACGACCTGGTCGATCGCGACATCGACGCGCGCGTGGAGCGCACGCGCTCGCGGCCCATTCCCTCGGGTCAGGTGAGCGTGAAGGCGGCCGCCGTGTTTCTGGTGCTGCAGGCGCTCGCCGGGCTTCTGGTGCTCGTGCAGTTCAACCGCTTCGCGATCGCGGTCGGCATCGCCTCGCTCGGCGTGGTGGCGATCTATCCGTTCATGAAGCGCTTCACCTATTGGCCGCAGATTTTTCTGGGGCTCGCCTTTTCCTGGGGTGCGCTCATGGGCTGGGCCGCGGCGCGCGGTGCGCTGGAGTGGCCCGCGTTCCTGCTCTACTTGGGGTCGATCGCCTGGGTGATCCACTACGACACGATCTACGCGCACCAGGACCGCGAGGACGACGCGCTGGTCGGGCTCAAATCGACCGCGCTCCTGTTCGGCGCGCGGACCAGGCCGATGCTGGCGATTTTCTCAATCGCGGCGGTGATCCTGATCGGGCTTGCGGGCTTGACCGCGAACGCGGGCATGGTGTTCCCGCTTGGGCTTTTGGCCTTCGCAGCGCATCTCGCCTGGCAGATCGCGCGCATCGAGATCGACGATCCGGAATCGTGCCTGCGGATGTTTCGCTCCAACCGTGACGCCGGCCTGATATTGTTCGTGGCGCTGCTGCTCGACGCGGCCGCAAAGCGGGCGTTGTAGATCGTTTCATCTCCACTGGGCGCTGCCCTTGCGGCCGCCGACCCTTCCAAAAGTCCGGGACGTGTACTCCTAAATCGAGCTTGCTGGGTAAGGGCCACGTTATGTCCGCTTTCCTCCCGATAGCGACTGCAAAGCGAACATTGAACCAGGTTCGCCTTGTGCCAATCGCGTCATTTCGAACCGCAGAAAATATCGGGGTAGCTGTTCTTGGATATTCGGAACTAACAGTGGAGAAAATTTCGCTAGGACCCTTGCGGCCCTATCCAAGTACCCGGCGGCAAGGCGGGAAGTTCCACCGCGAGACCGTCCAGAATGCCCTGCACGAGGCTGTCACCCAGCGCGCCAGATTTTTTCTTCGGTCCGACGAGCCCATCGGCCAGTAGCAGAGTGAGACCATGCACAAGGGACCAACACGCCAGAATCGCGCCGGCAATTTTTCGTTCGTTGCGTGAGATGTGCGGGATAGCGCGTCCCAGACCTCCGGCGACGATCACGCCCGCAAGCAGAGCTTTGGTCTTCTCCGCTTCAGCCCGTTCGATAGCGGGGCGGCTACGTTCCGGACCGCTCAGATGGCCTCCGAACATCAAGCTGTAGAGCGCCGGATTTTCAACGCCATGGTCGATATAAGCGCGCAACATTGCGAACAACCGCTCGCGAGCATTGTCGAGGCCCACGATTTCGCGGGCCATTCTCTTCGTCAGCGTCTCGAACCCCGCCGCCGATACGGCCGCCAATAGCTCACGTTTGTCGGCAAAGTGCTTGTAAGGGGCGTTGTGGCTGACGCCCGCTCGCCGGGCAAGTTCGCGCAGCGAAAACTCAAGGCTTTGGGTTTCGTGCAGGATTTCCAGCGCGGCCATGACGATCGCACGGCGCAGGTCGCCGTGGTGGTATGGACGCTCGTGGGATTGAGGCTTGGGCATTGCTCGATAACCCGCTGAATTTGCCTACATTTAACAAATCAAGTTGTCGATGTCAACATTCTGCATATCAGCTATTTGTTAGAAAATGTAGACATTGACAACTACCGCCGGATATAAAGTTGCCATCGTCAACATGACGCAAGCAAGTCAATCAAACAGTCGAACCAACAGAAGGAGTACTACCCATGAACAAGATGCTTGTTGCAGTTTTTGACCGTGAGGATGCGGCATACGAGGGGCTGAGCGCCCTGAAGGGTCTGCACCACGACGGCGACATCAGCCTCTATTCGGCGGCGGTGATCGCCAAGGAGAAAAGCGGAAAGATCGAAGTCAAACAGGCGGCCGACTCCGGGCCGGTCGGCACAGCGGTCGGATTACTCACGGGCAGCTTGATCGGAATCTTCGGCGGTCCCGTCGGAGTAGCCGTCGGCGCCTCGGTCGGCGGCTTGGCGGGCCTGTTCTTCGACGTGAGCAAGAGCGGGGTCGATGTGACGTTCCTTGATGACGTTTCCAAGACCCTCACGGCCGGCAAATTCGCCGTTCTCGCGGAAATCGACGAGACCTGGACGACACCGGTCGATTCCCGGCTGCAGCGGCTCAACGCGATCGTGTTCAGGCGGCTGCGCGGCGAAGTGGTCGCAGACCAGATGTGCGCGAAAGGGAGGCCCTTGAAGCGAATATGAAAGCGCTCAGCGACGATCTCAAGCAGGCGGCCTCCGAGAATCGCGCGGCCATCCAGCAAGACATCGAGCGCGTGAAAAAGCAGATCAAGGCGGTACAGGAGCAGGCCAAGGTAAGGCTGGACCAGGCGAAGGCTGAAGCCGAGACGCGGATTAAGGCGCTGCAGGATCAGGCGAAGGCCGCGACCGGCCAGGCCAAGGCACGCATCGAAAGGCGCATTGCCGACGCTCAAGCGGACTTCGACATGCGTTCGAAGAAGCTCAGCCAAGCCTGGACGCTGACGAAGGAAGCGCTCGCAGCATAGTGGCCGCGCCGCTAGGTCGATTTGGCCGCACCAACCTCGGTTGCTCGATCGCAGGTCCGTCCTGCGGTCGAGCGCCGCCGGCAAAATCGCCGAATGGCCAAACTTTTGCAACTGACGCGATCGGCCACCAACAAGTAGCCAAAGACAACCTCTGATTTTGGGAGCCCGAAACATGCGGCCCTGCATCCTTCTTTTCACGCTTCTGCTGGTGCTTGCCGGCTGCAAGCCCGAGGACGTGCCGGTGGAAAACCGGTTGGTCCGTACGCTCGTTGTCAATCCCAAACCCATCGGCGAAGACCGCCACGCGATCGGCGAGGTCAAGCCGCGATATGAGAGCGATCTGTCGTTCCGCGTCGCCGGCAAGGTGCTTTCCCGGCTCGTCGATGTCGGAACTTGGGTCGAACAAGGCGACACGCTGGCGACGCTCGACACCCAGGATTATCAGAACCGCCTGCGCTCGGCGGAGGCGGATGTCAGCTCCGCCGAGGCGGCGCTCGTCAACGCACAGGGAACGGAGGCGCGCCAAGCCAAGCTCCTGAAGGACGGCTGGACGCCAAAGGCGACCTACGACGGCGCGCTGCACAACCTGCAGGCCGCCGAGGCACGGCTCAAGGCTGCCAAGGCCAATCTCGATCTCACTCGCGACCAGCTCAATTACACCACGCTCAGGGCCGATTTCGACGGTGTGATTACTGCCGTCGGCGCGGAAGCAGGCCAGAACGTGAATCCCGGCCAATTGGCGGTGAAGCTGGCGCGACCGGACGACAAGGACGGCGTGTTCAACATCGCCGAAACGGCCTTAACCGAAATCGGTACGACGCAAATCGACGTTCTGGTTTGGCCGTTGTCCAATCCGGAGCTAACGGTGGAGGGCATGGTGCGGGAGGTCTCTCCAGTCGCCGATCCAGTGACGCGCACTTACGCAGTGAAAGTCACGCTGAAGAACCCGCCGCCGCAGCTTCGCTTCGGCATGAGTATCGGTGGCCGCCTGAAAGGGCAGACCGCTCTCGCGGTCGCACTGCCGCTCGCCGCTCTGTTTGAAAAGGCCGGGTCGCCGGCCGTCTGGGTACTGGATCAGCCATCGAGCAGTCTCGCTCTGAGGTCGATCACGGTCGCGCGCTATGAGGCAAATACTGTCGTGGTCGCCAGCGGTCTTGCCAAAGGTGACATCGTCGTCACCGCGGGCGTGAACACCCTCACCGTCGGTCAGAAGGTCAGGCTCGCCGCAGTAAACCTGGCCGGGAGTAACCGCAAATGACGACCTTTAACCTCTCCCGCTGGGCGCTTGAGCATAAGAGCTTTGTCGTCTACCTGATGCTGGTCGTGACGCTCGCTGGCATTTTCGAATACCGCCGGCTCGGGCGTGATGAAGACCCGCCCTTCACCATCAAGACAATGGTGGTGAAGACGCTATGGCCCGGCGCCACGACACTGGAGACGATGCAGCAAGTCACGGATCGGATCGAGAAGAAGCTCGAGGAGCTGCCGAACATCGATTATCAAAAGAGTTACACCAAGCCAGGCGAGTCTGTGGTGTTCGTGTATCTAAAGGACTCCACCCGTGCCTCGGACGTGCCCGATCTCTGGTATCAGGTGCGTAAGAAGGTCGGCGACATCAAACAGACCTTGCCGCAAGGCGTGCAAGGTCCCTTCTTCAACGATGAGTTCGGCGATACCTTTGCCCTGATCTTCGCGCTGACTTCGGATGGCTTCTCCCACCGAGAGCTGCGTGATCACGCCGAGCGCGTGCGAGCCGAGCTGCTCAGCGTTCCCGACGTTGCGAAGATCGACCTTCTCGGCACCCAGGACGAAAAAGTCTATCTGGAGTTCTCCACTCAACAGCTCGCCGCCATGGGGCTCGACATTTCCGAGTTGATCCAGACATTGCAGGCGCAGAACGCGATCCAGCCGAGTGGGACAGTGGATTCAGCTGAAGAGAAGATCGCGATTCGCGTCTCGGGTCAGTTCACGTCCGAAGAGAGCCTGAAAGCCATCAATTTCCGTTTCAACGGCCGTTTCTTTCGGCTGAGCGACATTGCCAAGGTGCAACGGGGCTACGCTGACCCACAGCAGCCGATGTTCCGCTACAATGGTCGCGACGCCGTCGGCCTGGCTATGTCGATGCGCAAGAACGGCGACGTCCTTGCTTTCGGGGAGCACGTTAAAAAGCGCCTCACCAAGGTGACGGCCGACCTGCCTGCGGGAATCGAGACCCATCTGGTCGCCAACCAGCCAAAGGTCGTCCAAGATGCGGTAGGCGAGTTCATTAAGGTCTTGATCGAAGCCATCGCCATCGTTTTGGCCGTGAGCTTCTTAGCACTCGGTTGGCGCCCCGGCATCGTCGTCGCGATTTCGATTCCGCTGGTTCTTGCGATCACCTTCGTCGTCATGAATCTTGCCGGAGTGAGCCTGCAGCGTATCTCGCTCGGCGCGCTCATCATCGGACTAGGCCTTCTGGTCGACGACGCGATGATTGCGGTGGAGATGATGATCAAAAAACTCGAGGAGGGCTCCGATAAGGTGAGCGCCGCGTCGTTCGCCTATTCCGCCACCGCCTTCCCGATGCTGACCGGAACGCTCGTCACCATTGCAGGTTTCGTCCCCGTGGGCTTTGCGGCGAGTAGCGCCGGCGAGTATACCTTCACGCTGTTCGCCGTCGTCGGAATCGCGTTGATTGCCTCCTGGTTCGTGGCCGTGTTGTTTACGCCGCTGATAGGCGTCTTCATTTTGCCAGACAAAATGAAGGACCACGGCCATGAGCCGTCGCGCTTCGGCCGCGCCTTCCATGCTCTCCTCGATCGCGTGTTGCATCTCAAGTGCTGGGTGATCGGTGCCACTGTGGGGATGTTCGTCGCCGCTCTCGCGGGCATGCAATTCGTGCAGCAGCAGTTCTTCCCGAGCTCCGACCGTCCTGAGCTGCTTGTCGACCTGACGCTTCCGCAAGGATCTTCGATCAATGCAACGCGCAAGGTGGTTGATGATCTCGAGAGGATTCTGAAGACCGATCCCGACATCGAACACTGGTCGTTTTATGTCGGAAGCGGCGCAATCCGATTCTACCTGCCGCTCGACCAACAGCTGGCGAACGACTTCTTCTCGCAAGGCGTCATTGTCACGAAGGGCTTCAAAGTTCGCCCAGCCGTGCACAAGCGCATCCTCGCCGCATTGCAGGGGCCGGAATTCGATCAGGTGCAGCCGCGCGTCAGTCCGTTGGAGCTTGGACCTCCGGTCGGCTGGCCGCTTAAGTTCCGCATCAGCGGTCCCGATCCCATGAAAGTCCGCGAGATCGCGCAGAACTTCGCCTCACTACTGCGCAACACTCCGAATGCGCGGAACATCAACTTCGACTGGAACGAGCCGTCCAAGGTGGTCCGCGTCGAGGTGGACCAGGACCGGGCTCGGGCGCTCGGTATCAGTTCGCAAGCATTGAGTCAGACCATCAACGCTGTGTTATCGGGCACAACGGTCACCCAGGTCCGCGATGATATCTACCTGATCGATATCGTCGCCCGCGCTATTCCGGAAGAGCGCGCCAAGCTAGAGACTCTGCGCAGCCTGATGATCAACGTGCCTGGCGGGCGCTCGGTGCCCCTTGAGCAGGTCGCTAAGCTCTCTTACGCGACCGAATCTCCGCTGGTTTGGCGCCGGCATCGTTTGCCAACAATCACGGTGCAAGCCGATACGGCGCCGGGCCTGGAGGCAGCGACCGTTGTCAAAGCGCTCTCCTCCGACGTTGCAGCATTCAAATCGAACCTGCCGGCGGGTTATGACGTGGTTGCAGGCGGCACGGTTGAAGAGAGCGCCAAGGCTGAGGCCAGCATTTTCGCGGTCTTTCCACTCATGATCCTCATCATGATTACGATCCTTATGGTGCAACTGCAGAGCTTTCAGCGGCTGTTCCTTGTGCTTGCCACCGCACCGCTGGCTCTCATCGGTGTTGCCGCCGCGCTGCTTATCTCGCGCGCACCTATGGGATTCGTTGCGATCCTCGGCGTCGTCTCGTTGATCGGCATGGTCATCCGCAATTCGGTGATCCTGATCGACCAGATCGATACCGAAATTGCTGCGGGCCAGCACCCATGGGACGCAGTGATCGTGGCCACGGAGCACAGGCTGCGCCCAATCCTGCTGACCGCTGCAGCCGCTATCTTGGGCATGATTCCAATCGCCCCCACCGTGTTCTGGGGGCCGATGGCCTATGCGGTGATGGGCGGCCTGGTGGTCGCGACGCTGCTGACTCTCGTATTCTTGCCAGCCCTGTACGTTGCGTGGTTTCGGATCAAGCCAAATTCGGCACCGCAGCGGACGATACCAGATAGCCTTCCTGCCCTTGCTCAGAGCTGAGAATTGAGGACGGACGCAGGCCGCGATTGCCCGGCGGCCGATGTCCGCGTTGAGTCAAAACCGGTAGAACTCAGTGTGAGCGAAACATTTCCGCTTTATCTTAACAAGCAGACATGTTGCGGATACGCATCGTAATATACTGCCGCCAAACCACATGACCGTCATCGACATCCACACGCATATGATCCCTCGCGAGTGGCTCGACCTGCTGCAGCAGGACGGCGGCGACTACGAGTTGAAGCCGACGCGGGCGGGACAGATGGCGATCCATCTCGCCGGCGCGCCGTTCGTGACGCTGATGCCCGAGATGTTCGACTACGACCTGCGTTTGCGCGCGATGGACGAGGCGGGCGTCGACATGGCCGTGCTGTCGCTGACCGGCCCCAACGTGTTCTGGGGCGCGCGCGAAACCAGCATCAAGGCGGCGCGGATCGGCAATGCCGCTTATGCCGCGAGCCAGCGGCAGTATCCCGACCGCATTCGCTGGATCGCGTCGCTGCCGTGGGAATATCCGGATGACGCCCTGGCCGAATTCGCACGCGCCCGCGCCGACGGCGCGCTCGGGGTGGCGACGCTTGCGAACATCCGCGGACGCGACCTGACCGACCCGCTGTTCGAACCGGTCTGGTCGGAAATCGACCGCCTGGGTCTGCCGGTGTTCGTCCATCCGACCATTCCGCCGGGCGGCGCGGCGATGCGGCTCGACGAATTCAGCCTGGCGACGCCGATCGGTTTCATGGTCGACACCACGCTCGCCTTCGCGCGGCTGATTCTGTCGGGCTTCCTCGACCGCTACCCCAACGCCAAGCTGATCGCGCCGCACGGCGGCGGCACGCTTCCCTATCTCAGCGGGCGGCTCGACCGCTGCTACGAGACCATCCCCGCCTGCCGCTCCGCCATCAAGGAGCCGCCCAGCGCTTATCTGCGCCGGATTTTCTATGACACCGTCATCTATGAGCCGCGCGCATTGGAGATGTGCGTCGCTGTGGCCGGTGCGGACAATGTTCTCTACGGCACGGACTTTCCGCACAACGTCGGCGACATGAAGGGCTGCCTGGCTCTGGTACGCGGATTGCCGGGCGATCGGGCAAGCAAAGTTGCTGGCGACAACGCGAGGCGGATTTTCAGAATCTAGCCTCCGGCGGCCACCGCGCCCCAGATGCGCATCGCGCAATTGCCGGAGGTCAACGTTCGAATAGCCACGCCTAGCTCCGCGCGATGATCTCGCGCTCGCCGCGGTGGACGGTCGGCGTGGCGGACGGACGTCCGGGCTTGCGCCGCATCAGGATCGAGGGCCGCCGCCATTTGATGGCCGCGCGCCGCCGCCGCCGCGGGGCAGGGGTGCTGACGCCGAGGCGGCCGATCCGGCGGAACGGCTCGCGCAAGCTTCCGTCGCCGTCGTCCACCAGCAGGGGAACGCCGAGCACGCGGCTCCAGGATTTCCATTGCGCCATGGCGTCGTCGCCTTCGGCGGCGACGAACAGCGGCACGGTGAGGCCAGTGTCGCGGTGTTCGAGCATGATGGCGACCGCGGCCGGTTCCTCGCCGTCGGGCGGCAGTGAGCGCATCGTAACACCGGCGAATTCGGCCATGTTCACGCCGATACGCATCGGAATACCATGCACCTCACGCCTGAGCACGACGCGGTCGCGGTCGAGTTCGATGTCGCGAACCTGTCCGTCGGCGCCATTATCGCGCGCCGCGTAGCGCACGGGCAGGTGATGGGGGTCGAGCCGCAACGCGCGGCCCGACCCCGGAGACATGACTCCGGTCATGTTGACGCCTCGAAGCTTCCCAGCCGGGCTTATCTGCCCAGTCATGCCGCGAGCATGCCGCAACGCCGTCGGAATCGGCTTAAGAGGCCTGGTTAATCGGCCGTTGTTCGAGGCGCATGATTGACGGGGCGTTGCCGGGGATGGTGCAAATTTCCGTAACGCCCTCGAATCCAGGCTGTTTGCCCACTATCTGATGCTTGTCAGAGCGCGATCCCCCTCCTAAACCAGAAAGCCCCGATGGATTCCCTGTTCGACCAATCCCCCCTGATTGCGCTTGCCGAGCGGCTCATCAAGGCCGCACGCGCGGCCGGCGCCGATTCCGCCGACGCCGTGGCGATGCGCTCGGTGTCGCAGTCGGTCGAGGTGCGCGACGGCGCGGTGGAGGAATCCGAACGCTCCGAAGGCGATGACATGGGCCTTCGCGTGCTGATCGGGCGCAAACAAGCCGTTGTTTCGACGAACGACATGAGCGGCGACGGCATCACCGCGCTGGCCGAGCGCGCGGTGGCGATGGCGCGCGTGGCGCCCGAGGACAAGTATGCCGGCCTCGCCGACCCGGCGCTGCTGGCGAAACGCTTTCCCGAACTCGACTTGTTCGACCGCGAGCTGCCCGATGTTTCCGCGCTTGAGGCCATTGCACGGCGCGCAGAAGACGCTGGGCGTGCTGTTCGCGGCGTGAGCAAATCGGGCGGCGCGTCCGCCTCCGCCGGGATCGGAGGCATGGTGCTCCTGACCAGCCACGGCTTCTCCGGCGCCTATCTCGGCTCGCGCCACAGCGTATCGATGCAGGCGATCGCGGGCGAAGGCACCGCGATGGAGACCGACTACGACTACAGCTCGGCGCTGCATGCGTCCGATCTCGACGCGCCGGAGAAGATCGGCCGCCACGCCGGCGAGAAGGCGGTGGCCAAGCTCAACCCGCGCAAGGTCTCGACCAAGAAGGTGCCGGTGGTGTTCGACTGGTCGGTGGCGGGCTCGATCGTCGGCCATCTCGTCAGCGCGATCAACGGCGCGTCCGTCGCGCGCAAGACGAGCTTCCTCAAGGACAAGCTCGGCGAGCGGATTTTCGGCTCGGCCATCAACATCATCGACGATCCGCTGCGCCATCGCGGCTTGCGCTCGCGGCCGTTCGACGCCGAGGGCGTGGCGGGCAAGCGCATGGCGCTGATAGAGAACGGCGTGCTCAAGACCTGGCTGCTCGACAGCGCCACCGCCCGCGAGCTGGGGCTGGTCACCACCGGCCACGCCGGCCGCAGCGCGTCCTCGACGCCGTCGCCCGGGCCGACCAACCTGCATCTGGAGCCGGGCACGCTCCGCCCCGAAGAGCTGATCGAGGACATCGAAGAGGGTTTCTACATCACCGACCTGATCGGCTCGGGCGCCAACATGGTGACCGGTGACTACAGCCGCGGCGCATCCGGATTCTGGATCGAGAAGGGCCAGCGCACCTATCCGGTGAGCGAGGTGACGATCGCGGGCCATCTGCTCGACATGTTCCGCACCGTAACTCCGGCGAACGATCTGCGGTTCCGCTACGGCACCAACGCCCCGACCTTGCGGCTTGAGGGGCTGACCATTGCCGGAGTCTGAGCGCGATCTCGAGCGCCTGGCCGCTGCGGTGAAGGAGGCCGGCGCCATCGCGTTGAATTTCTTTCGCGGCCCGCTCAAGCAGTGGACCAAGGGCGAGGGCGATTCTCCGGTCACCGAAGCCGACATCGCGTCCAACGATCTGCTGCAGAAGCGCCTCGTCCAAGCGGGCGACGGCTGGCTGTCGGAGGAAAGCGAGAACGATCCGGCGCGGCTCCAGGCGCGGCGCGTCTGGGTGGTCGATCCGATCGACGGCACCCGCGCTTTCATCGCCGGCCGCGAGGACTGGTCGGTGTCGGTGGCGCTCGTGGTGGAAGGACGGCCGGCGCTCGCGGCGCTGTTCGCGCCGGTGACCGACGAACTGTTCCTTTCGGTCGCGGGCCGCGGTGCGACGCGCAACGGCGTGGCGATCCGCGCCAGCGCCGGCGGCCTCGAAGGCGCCCGCATCGGCGGCCCCAAGCGGATGCTGGAGCGGTTCGCGCTCCAGGGCACCGGCATCGTCCCGATGCCGCGCATTCACTCGCTGGCGTTGCGGCTGGCGCGGGTCGCCCACAGCGAGCTCGATGCGGCGGTGGCCGGTGGCAACGGCCATGACTGGGACCTTGCGGCAGCGGACCTTTTGGTGCACGAAGCCGGCGGCCTGATGACCGCGCTCGACGGCCAGATGCTGATCTACAACAGGCCAGATCCGGTGCACAGCGTGCTGGTCGCGGCGGGCCGCGAGCGGCATGCGGCGCTGGTCGATCTCATCCGTGCGCAAACCAGCGGGCCGGTGTAACGTTGGGCGCCGGGCGTGCTCAACGCAGAGGAACTGGCGATGTCCGCACCCACTCCAAAGAAGCAACTGCTCCATCTTGTGATCGGCGGCGAGCTGAGCAAGCTCGATTCCAGTGAATTCAAGGATCTCGACAAGGTCGAGCTCGTCGGCGTCTATCCGAACTACGCGAGCGCCCATGCCGCCTGGCGCGCCAAGGCGCAACAGACCGTCGATAACGCAGAGATGCGCTATTTCATCGTTCACCTCCACCGGCTGCTCGACCCCGATGCGACCGGGCCGGGCCCGGCGCGCTGATCGGGCATTTGCCGTATGCTGTCCTTGCGGGAGCTGACCAGGTCGCAATGGGTCCAGAGGGCGACGGGGGTGGCCGCAGCGCACTATCTGCGCCTGGTTTGGCTCACCACAAGGTTCAGCAACGATCCGGTGGATGTGTATGAGCGAATCCCGAAGCTCACGCCGATCATCCTCGCGTTCTGGCACGGCCAGCATTTCATGATGCCGTTCGTGAAGCCCAAGGAGCTGCGCGCCAAGGTGCTGATCTCGCGCCACCGGGACGGCGAGATAAACGCCGTCGCCGCCGAGCGGCTTGGCATCGAAACCATTCGCGGGTCCGGGACGCACGGTTCCGATTTCGCCCGCAAGGGCGGCGTGTTCGGCTTCACCGAGCTGGTTCGCGCGCTTGAGGAGGGCATCAACGTCGCAATGACCGCCGACGTGCCCAAGGTTTCGCGCGTGGCGGGGCTTGGCATCGTCAAGCTCGCGCAGGTGTCGGGCCGACCGATCTTGCCGATTGCGATCGCCACCCGGCGGCGGCTGGTGCTCGACAACTGGGATCGCACCACGGTCAACCTTCCGTTCAGCCGCGGCATCAGCGTTGCCGGCGCGCCGATCTACGTGCCGCGCGACGCCGACGCCGAGACGCTCGAACTCGCGCGGAAGGCCGTCGAGGAGGCGCTCAACGCCGCGACCACCCGGGCCTACGAAGTGGTGGACGGAACCCCAACCTCCGGAGACCCGGCCCGTGGCTAGCCGGTTGCCGCTGACCTTGCAGGCCTATCGTCTGCTCACGGCGATGGCCGCGCCGGTCGCGGATCTGTTGCTCAGTCACCGCCTCAAGAACGGCAAGGAGCTTGCCCCGCGGGTGGCGGAGCGTCGCGGCGAGAGCAAGATCGCGCGGCCCGATGGACCGCTGGTCTGGCTGCACGGCGCCAGCGTCGGCGAGATGATCTCGATCCTGCCGTTGATCGAGCGCATCCGCGCGCGCGACATCACCGTGCTGGTGACGGCGGGAACCGTGACCGCCGCCGAACTGGCCGAGCGGCGGTTGCCGCCGGGCGTGATCCATCAGTTCGCGCCGCTCGACCTGCCGCAATTCGCCGCGCGCTTTCTCGACCACTGGCGGCCCAATCTCGCGCTGTTCGTCGAATCCGATCTGTGGCCCAATCTCATTATGGCGAGCGCGGCGCGGGATATTCCGCTCATCCTGGTCAACGGCCGGATGTCGGAGCGATCGTTCAACCGTTGGCGAGTTGCGCCACGCACGATCGGAGCGCTGCTCGGCCGCTTCGATCTCTGCCTCGCGCAATCCGCCGAGGATGCCGCGCGCTACGCCGGGCTCGGTGCGCCGCGCTATGTCACGACCGGAAACCTCAAGCTCGACGTGCCGGCTCCACCGGCCGATGCCTCGACGCTCTGGGCGCTGCAGGCCGCCATCGGCACGCGGCCTGTGATTGCTGCAACCTCCACCCATCCGGGCGAAGAGATCGCGCTGATCGACGTGCATCGCAAACTCAAGCACACCTTTCCCGGCCTGCTGACGATCCTTGTACCGAGACATCCGGAGCGCGGCCCGGGCATCGCCGGGATCGCCCGAGGCGCGGGGCTGAAGTTCGCGGAGCGCTCGCGCGGCGAACTGCCGGACCGCTCGACCGAAATCTACATCGCCGATACGTTGGGCGAGCTTGGCGTGATCTACCGGCTCGCGCCGATCGTGTTCGTCGGCGGCTCCCTGGTCGAGCATGGCGGACAGAATCCGATCGAGGCGGCCAAGCTCGGCGCCGCCATTCTTCATGGGCCGCATGTCTGGAATTTCACGGAGGTCTATTCCGCGCTGGATGCGGCCGGCGGCGCCGAGATGGTCGCCGACGCCGGCAAGCTGACGGTGCGGATCGGCGCCTGGCTCAAGGACACAGAGGCTAGGGGCCGGGTCGCGCAGGCCGGCCTCAAGGCGATGGAGGCGCTGACGGGCGCGCTGGAGCGGACCGTGGCGGCGCTCGATCCCTATCTCATCCAGTTCCAGTTGAGCGGCGAGGGAGCCAAAGACAGGAGCCAGAAGGCGTGATGCGCGATCCGGCATTCTGGTGGCGCCCGGCCGGGCTCGCGGCCGGGCTGCTGTCGCCGCTGGCGACCGTTTATGGAGCCGTGGCGGCGTGGCGCATGGCGCGGCCGGGCCAGATCGGGCCAGAACCTGTAGTTTGCATCGGCAACCTGACACTTGGCGGCGCTGGAAAGACGCCGACCGTCCTGGCGGTGGCGCAGATCCTCGGCGCGGCGGGCCGTGAACCGTATGCTCTGAGTCGCGGCTATGGCGGCACGCAGACCGGATCGGTGCGTGTCGATCTGGCGGTCCACCGTGCGGTGGACGTCGGTGACGAGCCGCTGCTGCTGGCCCGGTTCGTACCGACGGTGGTGGCACGGGATCGCTTCGCGGGAGCTGTCACCGCCGGCACATTGGGCGCCCATTCCATCGTCATGGACGACGGGTTTCAAAACCCGAGCCTGCGAAAGGATTTGTCGATTCTGGTGGTGGATGGCCGCCGCGGCATCGGCAACGGCAGGGTGTTTCCGGCGGGGCCGCTCCGCGCGCCGCTCGACGCGCAGCTTCGCCGCGCCGATGCGCTGCTCACGATCGGACCGGGCGTGGCGGGCGAGGCGGTGTCGGCCGCCGCACAGGCTCGGGGGCTGCGGGTGTTTCATGGGCGGCTGGAACCGGATGCCAAGGCCCTGGCCGGCCTCAGGGGCCATCCGGTGCTGGCCTTTGCCGGAATCGGCGATCCGGAAAAGTTCTTTGCAACGCTGCGCGACGCGGGCATGGACGTCCGCGCGCGGCTTTCGTTTCCCGACCATCACCGCTTCCGGCGGAGCGAAGCGCTGAATCTGGTGAGCCGCGCCGAACGCGAGGGCCTGTTGCTGGTGACCACCGAAAAGGACCTGGCGCGGCTTGCGGGACAGGATGATCTCGCGGCGCTCGCCGGGATTTCGCGCGCGCTCCCGGTCACGCTTTCGGTCGTAGAGGACGACGCGTTCCGGGACTTGATCCTGAAGGCTTCGAGCCCGGCTTCCGCCGTCACTTGACCTGTTGCGGGTGCAACCGACGCATCACCGCCTCGGGCGAGGCGTAGGGCTCCTGGAATTCCACGCTCCAGTATTTCAGCTCTTCGAGCGGGATCGGCACGCCGGTCACGGCGCAACGGACGAAGGCGCCCGGCCGCACGATCCGGAAATCTCCGTCGAGAAACTTGACCTCGGCTTCTCCCGCCATGGGCGACGGGCGATCGTAGCGGTTCAGCAAAGATATTCTCCGTTGCTTCGGATAACGGAATGGGCCCCGGTGTTCGTCGAATAAGATAGTCGCTCTGCCGCCCGCATGAAACCCGTCCATCGCCATCGCATGACTGCCCACCACTTGGCAACTCGTGTTAATCTGCCATGCATCGATCGAGAGCCGTTTTTCCATTTCATGCGCGCCCTGTTCGCTCTCCTGACCGCCGTCGCCGTGCTGATCCCGGCCAGCCCTGCGTTGGCAGCGGCCAGTCCAGAACCCGTCGAGATTCCGCAGAAGGATGGCGTCCGGCTCAAGGCGGTGCTGTTTCGCCCGGACGGGCAGGGTCCGTTCCCCGCAGTGGTCGGCCTGCACAACTGCACTGGCTTGATCAATTCGGCCGGAGTGTTGGGCGCGCGCTATCGGGACTGGGGCCAGCGTCTCGCCAGCGGCGGCTACGCCGTACTGCTGCCCGACAGCAACGGCTCGCGCGGGATCGGCAGCCAGTGCGGCGCGGCTGCGCGCTCAATCCGCGTCGACCGCGAGCGGGTGGCCGATGCCGATGCCGCACGCGCCTGGCTGCAGACGCAATCCTGGATCTCGACCGACCGCGTGTCGCTGCTCGGTTGGTCGAGCGGTGCGATCGCCGCGCTGTGGGCGGTGCGCGCGCGGCCGCAGCCGCTGGCCAAGGACGGCCCGGATTTCCGCTCCGCGGTCGCGCTCTATCCGGGATGCCGCAGGCTCGGCAATGCCGCCTGGAGTGCGCGGGTGCCGACGCTGGTCCTGATCGGGCGCGCCGACGACCAGGCCTCGGCCGCGGTCTGCCAGCAGATGGTGGCGGGCGCGCGGGGCCGCAGCGCCCGGCTGGCGATCCACGTCTATCCCGGTGCCCACCACGATTTCGACCACCCGAACCGGCCGCTGCAGGTGCGAACCGGTCTCGCCTTCTCGGTCGACGGGACCGGCCGCGTGCACAGCGGCACCCACGCGGGCGCGCGGGCCGATGCGCTCAAGCGCGTGCCGAAGTGGTTCGAAAGATAGTTAGAGGTCGAACACGGCGACCGCGCGAATCGGCGAGCCGGTGCCGCCGCGCCATTTCATCGGCAGGCCGATGAAGGTGAACTGGCCCCGGCCGAGCAGCGCTTCGAGGTTGCACAGGCTCTCGATGTGGGTGATGTCGAACTCCAGGCAGGCCTTGTGCACGAGCGAGTTGACCGTGCCCTCCGGCCCGGGCCGCATCGAGTCGATGCCGAAGTGCACCACGCCCTGCTTGGCCAGCCATTCGGTTCCGGCGACGTTGATGCCGGAGTTGTCGGTCGAATATTCCTTGCGCGGGAAGGTGCGCTCGTGATGGCCGGTGCAGAGCAGCACGGTGCCGCCTTTCGGCACCGGGACGCCGGCCTTCTTGACCGCGGCTTCGATCTCCGCCGGTCCGAACTCCGCCTTCGGCGCGATGTGGCGCAGATCGATGCAGATGCCCGGCACGATGCAGTTCTCCAGCGGGTATTCGTTGATCGGCGTGCCGGCGATGCCGAAATGGCGCGGCGCGTCCATGTGGGTGCCGCCGTGGTCGGGCATCGAGAAGAACATCACGCTGTTGCCCTGGATATTGCCGGAGTCGGCGAACGCCTCCTCGTGGGTCTTCCAGACGCCGTGGATGATGGGAGGCTGGCCCGGATAGCTCGGGGTGCGGTGGTAGAGCTCACGGCTTAAGTCGACGATCTTCACGGGCAGTCCTCCCTTGTGTGCGGGAGATACTACGACTCGCGGAGCATCGGCTTCAACGGCCGCACGAAGGCCAGGATCACCAGGCCGGCCAGCGCCGCGATCACGGCGATCATCGTGAAGAACGAGCCCTTGGCCATGCCCGACCAGAAGCTGCCGAGATAGCCGGCGAGGAAGTTGCCGGTGAAGCTCGTGGCGAGCCACACGCCCATCATCATCGAGACCGCGCGGGCCGGGGCGACCTTGGTCACCAGCGAGAGGCTGACGGGCGACAGATAAAGCTCGCCGATGGTGATGACGACGAAATAGGCCGTGAGCCACAGCCAGCTCGCCTTGCCGCCGTCGGAGTTGAGCGCCGCCGCGACCATGATCAGGTTGGCGAGCGCGACGCCGAAGCAGCCGAAGGCCATCTTGGCGACGGTCGAGGGCTCGCGGCCGGTCGCCGCCTGCCAGCGCCACAGCATCAGCACGAATGGTGTGAAGGCAAAGATCATGAACGGATTGAACGCCTGGAACCAGGTGACGGGGATCTGGCCGGACCAGATCAGCAGGTTGATGCTCCGGTCGGTGTAGCCGTCGGCCCAAAGCGCGATGGTGTTGCCCTGCTGCTCGTAGGTCGCCCAGAAGAACGTGACCGGCAGGGCGAGCAGCACGAGCGCCCCCATCGCCCGCCACTCGTCGCGGCCGAAGGGTTGCGCCGGGCCTTCGGACAGCGCGCGGCTTCGCTCGTCCGGCGGCAGCGTCCGCGACGCATAGAGATAGATCGCAAGGCCGAGCGTCATGCCGACGCCGGCAGCGCCGAAGCCGTAGTGCCAGCCCAATTCCTCGCCGAGCGTGCCGCAGACCAGCGGCGCCAGGAACGCGCCGAGATTGATGCCGACGTAGAAGATCGAGAACGCCCGGTCGCGGCGCGGATCGCCGGGCGCGTACAGCGAGCCGACCTGCGTGGAGATGTTGGGCTTGAACGCGCCGTTGCCGAGGATCAGCACGAGCAGCGCCATGAGGAACAGCGTCTCGAACGCCATCATGAAATGGCCGATCGCCATCAGCGATGCGCCGACGATCACCATGCGACGCTGGCCGAGCACGCGGTCGGCGAGATAGCCGCCAAGTACCGGCGTGAGATAGACGAGTCCGGTGTAGAGTCCGTAGATGTGCGAAGACAGCGGCTGGATGTCGAGCGGGCCGAACAGGAATTCCAGTCCGCCCTTGAGCGTGGCGAAGCCGACGATCGTCTGCGCGCGCTCGGGCTGCAGCAGGTACTTCACCATATACAGCACGAGCAGCGCCTTCATGCCGTAGTAGGAGAAGCGCTCCCACATCTCGGTGGTGAAGAGATAGGTCAGCCCGCGCGGATGGCCGAACAGGTCGCCGCTCCTGGCGTGTTCGGCTTGCGCGTTCACCCGAACAGGCTTCCCTGGCCGCCGGTTCCCGACCCGCTCCCTGAGCCGCCTTTGGACTTGCGCGGCTTCCAGGACGTGGGGACACTTGGCTCTGCGGGTTGCGGCGTACCCGAGCTGCGGATGTCCTGGGCGGTTGCACCGACACAGCCATCTGCGAACTCGATATCGAGCGCCATGCCGGGCTGCACGGCGGTGGTGGAGCGCAGCGGATGGCCGCCGCTATCACGGACCAGCGCGAAGCCCCGTTCGAGCACGCTCTGATAAGAGAATGCCCGCAGCAATTGGTAGGAACGATCGAGTCGCGCCATTCGTGTTGCGATCGTTGCAATCGCTGCGCGCTTCGAACGCTCGCCCAGCGCCGCCGTTCGATCTCGTGCGCGCACGATGCGGGTGTTCTGCGTTTCCTTGTAGGTCCTAAGCGCCGTGCCGAGCCGATGGGTGCAGGCGTCGAGCCGCACGCGGCGGCGCTCGACCTGGGTGCGAAGAAGCTGCGGCGAAAGCCGCCCGGCGATGCGGGAGTATTGCGTGTGATGAATCTGTGCGTTGGCGCGCAGCGCCCGCGGCAGCCGTTCGGCGCAGGCATCGAGCCGCTGGCGCGGGATCGCCAAAAGCTCCTCGGCGCTGGGGAGCGCGCGCGCCGCCGCGCGCAATTCGGTGCGGCGGTGGTCCTGGGCGCGCTGCCAGCAGGCGAGCGCGCGGCGCGCCTTGCTCATCAGCTCGGCGATCAGGTCGGCGCGCACCGGCACCGCCATCTCGGCGGCGGCGGTCGGCGTCGGCGCGCGCTTGTCGGAGGCGAAGTCGATCAAGGTCACGTCGGTCTCGTGGCCGACCGCCGAAATGAGCGGGATCATGCTCTCGGCCGCGGCGCGGACGACGATCTCCTCGTTGAACGACCACAGGTCCTCCAGCGAGCCGCCGCCGCGCGCGACGATCAGCAGGTCGGGCCGGCGGATGCGGCCGCCCTCCGGTAGCGCGTTGAAGCCGCGGATCGCGGCGGCGACCTGCTCGGCCGAGCCGTCGCCCTGCACCTTGACCGGCCAGACGATGACGTGGCGCGGAAAGCGGTCGGCGAGGCGGTGGAGAATGTCGCGGATCACGGCGCCGGTCGGCGAGGTGACGACGCCGATCACTTCGGGGAGGAACGGCAGAAGCTGCTTTCGCGCCTCGTCGAACAGGCCTTCGGCGGCGAGCTTGCGCTTGCGTTCTTCGAGCAGCGCCATCAGCGCGCCGAGGCCGGCCGGCTCGAGCGTCTCGACGATGATCTGGTAGCTCGACCGGTTGGGATAGGTCGTGAGCTTGCCGGTGACGATGACTTCCATGCCCTCTTCGGGCTTCATTCGCATCCGGCCGAACACGCCCTTCCAGATCACGCCGTCGATCTTGGCGGCCTGGTCCTTGAGCGCGAAATAGACATGGCCGGAGCCGTGCGGGCCCTTGTAGCCGGAGATTTCGCCGCGCACGCGCACGTAGCCGAAATTGTCCTCGACCGTGCGCTTGAGCGCGGCGGAGAGTTCCGAGACGGTGAATTCCGCGACGTTGGGTTGCGACTCGTTCATGGCTCATGACAGTAGCCGATTTCCGGGGCATTTTGCGCCGGCCAGGATGCGAACTTCATAAGTTGCGCATTCTGGATGGGGCTTGCTCTAGGTCTGTGTTGCCCCCGCAAACGGACATTCATGAGTGCCATTGGGATATCCGCGGTGTGCCAGAAGCAGACTCATGCACCGCAACAAACAGAGGCTTTATTCGATCACCTCGTCGGCGGTCGAGAGCAGCGACTGCGGCATAATGAGGCCGAGCATCCTGGCCGTCTGTGCGTTGATGATCAGCTCGAACTTGCTCGGCTGCACCACGGGCAGTTCTGCCGGCTTCGCACCCTTGAGGATGCGGCCGGTATAGACGCCCACCTGACGATACGCATCCGTAAGGTTGCTTCCGTAGCTCATCAGCCCGCCGACTTCGGCAAAGTGGCGCCCAGAATATGTCGCGGGGATCGTGTGACGCGCCGCCAGCTGGACAATTTGGACACGCCGGCTGCTTAAGAAGGGATCGATGCCGACGAAGAGCGCGTCAGGCCGCTCGCGCATAAATGTTGCGAAGGCGGCGTCGATCTCGCGGTTAGTGCTGGCGTTGAAGACCTGGATCTGCAACCCGATGGTGCGACCAGCCACTTCCATGTCTCTCAACGTGGTTTCGGTATTGGAGGCATTAGACGGATTGACGAGCACGGCAACACGAGCCGTTCCAAGCACCAGTTCGCGCAGAAGTTCCAACCGCTTTGCCGCCAACTCCCCACTGAAAAAATTGACTCCTGTCACATTGCCGCCCGGCCGCGCGAGGCTGGCGACAAGACCAAGCCTGACCGGGTCTTCGGAGACGTTGAAGACGATAGGGATGGCCGTGGTTGCCGCCTTGGCCGCCAACGCCGGAGCGCTGCTTCCGGTCGTGGCGATCACGGCCACCTGCCGGCGAACCAGTTCGGCCGCCAGCGCCGGCAGCCGGTCGATTTGATTGTTGGCCCAGCGGTAGTCGATCGCCACGTTCTCGCCTTCGACAAGCCCGGTGTCTTTAAGGCCCTGGCGAAATCCACGCAGACGGTCCGTCATTGTGTCAGGCGATGTGGGGTTGAGGAACCCGATCACCGGCATGGTCAGTTGCTGCGCTCGCGCCGCGAGCGGCCATGCACTCGCTGCCGCCGCAACGCCGGCGAACGTGATGAATTCGCGCCGCTTCATGTCAGTCCTGGCGAGCATGATGATCGCCCTGCTCAAGCTAGCACGTTGAAAGGGGGAAATGCGGTTCCAGGCACAGTACCGTGAGACCAAGCCGATATCCGCATCGCGATGCGGCGGACTGTCACGCCGCTGGCCGCCTCCAGGCCATCGCCGCGGCCGAACCGCCGATGGCCACCGCAAGGATCAGGAACAGTCCGGCAAGTCCGGCCGCTGCCGCCACCAGTCCCGCGCCGAACGGCAGCACGAACTGGCCGACGCGATTGCTCATGATGCGGAGTGAATTGGTGGTGCCGCGCGCGCCCGCGGTGGTCATGTCGACCACGATGGTGATGCTGAGCGTGGTCGCGAGCCCGAACGAGAAGCCCATCACCGCGATCGAGACATGCATCGCCCACAGCGGCAGCGGAGCCGCGAACGCGGCGTAGCTCAGGCCGCAGGCGAAGGTTGAGGCGATCATCAGCGGCCAGCGGCCGACGATGCCGACGATGCGGGCGTAGAACACCCGCGCCACCATCGAGAACGCCGCCCGCACCGTCAGCAAGAGGCCTACGGCATGGACGTCGATGTTGCGCTCGGCGCCGAGCAATGGAATGTAGATCAGGATGATGTCGGAGGAGGACACCAGGATCACGCCGGCAAGCACCACCGCGACCAGACCGGGGATGCGCACGATCTGCCGGACCGGGACGATCTCGCTCGCGCCCTTGGCCAGCGGCTTGTCGGGCCCGGGCCGCATCGCCAGCGCGACTCCGAACGACAGCACCGAGATGATCGCGGCGATCACGAACAGCGTCTGCGTGGGCGGCACCGACGCGGCGCCGCCGACCCAGCCGACCACATAGGGCCCGATGCCTTGGCCGATGGCGCCGGCCACCATGTAGTTGCCGAACACCGATTCCAGGCTGCGGGGGCCTGCCGCGCGCACGCACAGCATCTGCTGGCTCGCCATCAGCATGATGTGGCCGGTGCCCATGACGGTGGATGCAACCAGCAGCGCCACCGGCGACGAGGCGAACGTGAAGCCCGTGCAGGCGAAAGCGAAGATGACGGCGCCGAGCCAGCTCGTCTGCGCGTCGTAGCCGCGGTCGATCTGGCGGCCGACGCGGACCGCGATCAGGATCGGGCAGATGGCAAAGGTTGCGGCGATCAGGCCGAGCCAGACGATCGACAGATCGAGCTCGACCGCGCGGTAGGAGGTGGTGACGCGCACCATCGCTGTAACGAGTTGCACCAGCATGGTGCTGATGAGCAGCGGCACGAGCAGACGGTGGTTGGTGTCGCTTGAGCGGAAACGGGCGGTGAACTTTTCAAACATCTGAGCGTGAGACTAACCCATGACACGCGGGGCCGTCCCGGAATGACGAAAGCCTAGAAATCGATGAAGCCGAGCAGCGGGCCGCTCCACGGGCTGCGGCAGGAGCGCTGGCAGGACCGGTCGCAGGCGTCGAGATGCGGGCGGCAGGCGTCCGGACTGGCGGAGCCGACGCAATAGTCCATTTTCCAGGCGCAGGACGATTTGCAATCGCGCCAGCAGGCGTCGGAATTCCAGACCGAGGCGGCGCGGACGCCTTGCGGATAGGGGGAGACGTGGACCGGCCCGTTCTTGAAAGAGACCTGCGGCCGGTTTTCCAGCGTGTACTCGCCGGCGGCGGCGGGGGCCGTCAAGCCTGCAACAAACAATAGCAACGCCACCAGGATTTTCATGGCATCCAGCAAATCACGCCCATGCCGCCGCGTCGAGGCGGGTGTGGACGCTGTGGACGGCCAAGTTCCGTCCGCGCTTGCGGCCGTGCTAGTCCTTGTCCCGCATGAACATTCTCCTCCTCGGCTCCGGTGGCCGCGAGCACGCTCTGGCCTGGAAGATCGCCTCCAGCACGCTGACCGACCGGTTGATCTGCGCGCCGGGCAACGCCGGTATCGCGCGGGAGGCCGAATGCGTGGCGCTCGACATCGCCGACCACGCGGCGGTGATCGCGTGTTGCAAGAGGCATGCGATCGATCTGGTGGTGGTCGGGCCGGAGGCGCCGCTGGTTGCCGGCATCGTCGACGACCTGGTTGCCGAAGGCATCAAGGCGTTCGGCCCGAGCAGATTGGCCGCGCGGCTGGAGGGCTCGAAGGGCTTCACCAAGGATCTGTGCCGCGCCAACGGCATCCCGACCGCGGCCTACGAGCGATTCACGTCGACCGAGCCGGCGAAGGCCTATGTCCGCAAGCAGGGCATGCCGATCGTCATCAAGGCCGACGGTCTCGCGGCCGGCAAGGGCGTCATCATCCCCGAGGAACTCGCCGAAGCCGAGGCGGCCATCGACATGATGTTCGGCGGCGGATTGGGCCAGGCCGGCGCCGAGGTCGTGATCGAGGAGTTTCTGGTCGGCGAGGAGGCGTCATTCTTCGCGTTGTGCGACGGCGAGACGGCCATTCCGCTCGCCTCGGCGCAGGACCACAAACGCGTCGGCGACGGCGACACCGGGCCCAACACCGGCGGCATGGGCGCCTATTCGCCGGCGCCAGTGATGACGCCGGAGATGACCGCGCGGACGATGGACGAGATCGTTGTTCCGACCATGCGGGCGATGAAGGCGATGGGTTCGCCCTACAAGGGCGTGCTGTTCGCGGGCCTGATGATCACGAAGGAAGGCCCCAAGCTGATCGAATACAACGTGCGTTTCGGCGATCCGGAGACGCAGGTGCTGACGCTGCGCCTGATGTCGGATATCGTCCCGGCGCTGATCGCGTCATGCGACGGGCAGCTCAGGAGCTTCGACCTGCGCTGGTATCCGGACGCGGCGCTGACGGTTGTGATGGCAGCCAAGGGCTATCCGGGGGATTACCAGCGCGGCTCGGTGATCGAGGGGCTGGAGGCCGCGGGCGGGATCGAGGGCGTGGAGATTTTCCACGCCGGCACCAAATTGGACGGCGGCAAGATTGTCGCCAACGGTGGCCGCGTGCTCGGCGTCTCGGCGCGCGGCAAGACCGTGAGCCAGGCTCAGGCGCGAGCCTATGCGGCAGTCGACCGGATCGAATGGCCCGAAGGCTTCTGCCGCCGCGACATCGGCTGGCAGGCGGTCAAAAGGGAAAAGAATTGAGTGCTGGTGCTACCTTCCTTCATAGTATATACTATAGACTGAAGAGTATATACTGAGGCCCGATGGGCGTTTTTATCAAGAAACCTGAAGCCGAGGCCAAGATTCGGGAACTCGCTGGCCGGACCGGCGAAACGATCACCGATGCGGTCGAGCGCGCGGTGGACGAACGTCTTGCCAAGCTCGGACCGCCGCAGCGCAAAGGTCGCGTGGATCGCAAGAGGCTTGCCGAACTGCTCGCCTATTTCGATTCCTTGCCAGTCGACGATCCGCGCTCTCCCGATGAGATCATCGGCTATGACGAGAACGGCGTGCCGAAATGATCGTCGTGGATACGTCGGCGATGTTCGCCATTGCGGCCCGCGAGAACGAGCGGGATTTCCTTGTCGACGTCCTCGATCGGAGCGATGAAGCGGTCTGCTCGAGCGTAACCTATCTCGAAACCGTGATGGTTTTGACCGGGCGCTCGCGCACTGTCGCCAGGTCAACGGTGGAAGAACTGCTCCGGACCTTCGCCATCGAAGTAGCACCGGTGGATGGGATGGTGACGAACGCGGCAGTTGATGCCTTCGACCGCTACGGCAAGGGCCGCCACCGCGCATCGCTCAATCTCGCCGATTGCTTTTCCTACGCGCTGGCCAAATCCCGCAACGCGCCGCTGCTGTTCAAAGGCGACGATTTTTCACAGACCGACATCGCCGCTGCATGGCAGCCGTGAGGGCCACGTCCGATCTCACTGCGAAGGTGCTGATCGAGCTTTTCAGGTAGGAAGGTCAACTCATGATTCCGATGATGCGGCTCTACGAGGATTCCATCAGCGGCGCCGCCGCCCCGCTGTCATTGCCCGCGCTCGCCCGCATGATCTTCGTGGTGCATGGCGCGGTCTCAATCGACGGCAAGACGTTCAATGACGGCGAGGCCTGGCACGGCGAGGGCGCGTGTTCGCTCACCGCCGGCAAGGACGGCGTCACGCTGTGGCGCTTCGAAATGGCGGCGTCCAACAGCAGCAGCGCGCCGCTCAAGGGCGCACTCCGCTCGCAGGAGAAAATAGCCGCCGCGCTCGATACCATTCCGCAGGGCGAGTTGCTGTTGCGCGGCGACAGCGTCACGTTCCCGCCCGGCGGCTGCGCGTTCCTGCACAAGCATTGGGGCCCCGGCATCCGCTGCCTGCTCGACGGCGGCATCCGCATCGACACCCACGGCCGCTCGACCTCCTACGGCCCCGGCAGCGCCTGGTACGAGACCGGCTCCGATCCGGTGTTCGCGCAGGCGGCGATGGACCGGCCGAGCCGCTTCATCCGTGTCATGGTGCTGCCGCGCACCCTGATCGGCAAAAGCTCGTTCCAGTTCGTCAACGAGGAAGACAAGGCAAAGCCCCGCGTGCAGCAGTACAAGGTCTTCGTCGACGCTCCGATCGCGACGCCGCAAGGGTGAGAACGCCCGCTGGCTTTGCCTGTCGCATGAGCGCTAGACTGTCCGAAAATCTCGGGGGCGATTGCACAAGGCGGGAGGCAAACGATGGCTAAGGCTCGAACGGTCGCTCGGAAAAAAGCTCGCAAATCCGCGAAGCGATCGGCCAAGAAGCGCAAAGCTGTGGCGACGTTGAAGTCTCGATCCAAGGCGCGGTCCAAGGCCCGGCGTCCCGCCAGGACCAAGGCCCGCAAGGAATCCTTGGTGGATTCCGTGGCGGGGGCGGTCAGCGAAACCGCCGCACTGCGGAGCCGGCTGGCCGGCCACAACACCTTCGAAGACTAGGCGACTTTTTTTGATGCGAGGCGCTTGACCGGCGTCTCCAGCTTGTGTATTTAACCGTTCTGTTATTTAACAGATTGGCTAAGTTCGTCATGTCCACCGATCGTCTGAGCGCCACCTTCTCAGCCCTTGCCGACCCGACGCGCCGGGCGATCCTGGCGCGGCTGGCGCTCGGGCAAACCTCGGTGTCGGAACTGGCCGAGCCCTTCGCCATCAGCCTGCCCGCCGTCTCCAGGCATCTGAAGGTGCTTGAGCACGCGGGCCTGATCGCGCGCGGGCGCGAGGCGCAGTGGCGGCCGTGCCGGATCGAGCCGCAGGCGCTCAAGGGCGTGGACGAATGGCTCGAAGAGTACCGCCGGCTTTGGGAGCAGCGCCTGGACCGGCTGGAGGACTATCTCCGCACGCTGCAATCCGAAACCCCGCGGGAAAAAGCGCCAGGGAAGCAGAAGCAGGAGAAGAAGCGTGTCCGCAAAAAGTAGCATCGGCCTGGAGTCGGGCGCGAAAATGCTTCTCGCCACGCTTGTGTCATAGACGCGGCGTTTTCTTCTCACCCAATGCAAAGCCCGACGAAAGAAAAGGAGCGTTTCATGCTGGTCCAGCCCTATCTGTTCTTCGACGGCCGTTGCGAAGAGGCTCTCGACTTCTACAAGAAGACGCTCGGCGCCAAGGTCGAGATGCTGATGCGCTTCAAGGAAAACCCCGACGGCGCGAACTACTCCCCGCCGGGCGGCGCCGAAAAGATCATGCACTCCTGCTTCCGCATCGGCGACACTTCGGTGATGGCGTCCGACGGGATGTGCGCGGGCCAGCCCGATTTCAAGGGCTTCTCGCTTTCCATCACGGCGAAGGACGAAGCCGAAGCCGAAAAGCTGTTCGGCGCACTGGCCGACGGCGGCAAGGTGCAGATGCCGATGGCAAAGACCTTCTTCTCGCCGAAGTTCGGCATGGTCGCCGACAAGTTCGGAGTCGGCTGGATGGTCATCGTCGCGCAGTGATCCGGACAGGGAGCGAGACAGCAAAATGACTTCAATTCAAACCGCGGCCAGTGCCGACTTCGTCATTTCGCGGGTGCTCGACGCGCCGCGCGATCTGGTCTGGAAATGCTTCACCGAGCCGGAGCGCATGCAGCAGTGGTGGGGCCCCAAGGGCGTCACCATCGTGCAACCGAAAATGGATTTCCGTCCCGGCGGCACCTTCCACTACGGCATGAAGACGCCGGACGGATCGATCATGTGGGGCAGGCAAGTCTATCGCGAGATCGTGCCGCCGGAAAGGATCGTGTTCATCAACTCGTTCTCGGACGAGAAGGGCGGTCTCGCGCGCCACCCGATGGCGCCGACCTGGCCGATCGAGATGCTGTCGGTGTTTACCTTCGAGGAGCAGCCTGGTGGTAAGACCAAGTTCACCAT
This sequence comes from Rhodoplanes serenus, assembly GCA_945861855.1. Lineage (GTDB taxonomy): Bacteria > Pseudomonadota > Alphaproteobacteria > Rhizobiales > Xanthobacteraceae > Z2-YC6860. Next base: position 26,805 of record CAMAWG010000003.1, on the reverse strand, counting down.
CCGCTGGTCGGCGCACAATGCGACCGCCGAGGAACAGAAGACCTTCGACGAGGGTCATGCCAGCATGACGGGTGGCTGGAGCGGCACCTTGGAACAACTCGAAGCCTATCTGGCAAAAACCAAGAGCTAACGATAATAGCGGCCGCCGATCCGCGGTGGCCGGAAACTGACAACCGAACGGAGGATGCAATGGTCTACGTCGATGGATTTGTACTGCCTGTGCCGAAGAAGAAGCTGAACGCCTATCGCAGCATGGCGAAGAAGGCCGCCAAGGTCTGGAAGGACCATGGCGCGCTGGAGTTCCGCGAAAGCGTCGCCGACGACGTCAAGGTCGGCAAGTGGACCTCGTTTCCGCGCAGCGTAAAGCTCAAGCGCGGCGAGACCGTGATGTTCTCGTGGATCGTCTACAAGTCGCGTGCGCACCGCGACAAGGTCATGGCCAAGGTGATGAAGGACCCGCGCCTGGCGAAGATGATGCAGGGCAAGGACATGCCGTTCGACGCCAAGCGCATGATCTATGGCGGCTTCAAGGTCATTGTCGACGCCTGACGTCCAACGGAGAGTTCGATGCTCAAGATTTTCGCCATCATCGGCTGCGTGCTTGTGGCCGGCATCGCCGTCGTGCTGATCCTGGCGGCGATGAAGCCCGACCAGTTCCGCGTGCAGCGCAGCGCCGCGATCAAGGCGCCGCCGGAAAAAATCTTTCCGCTGATCAACGACTTCAAGGCCTGGACCGCGTGGTCGCCCTACGAGAACAAGGACCCGGACATGAAGCGCATCTACGGGGCCACTACGAGCGGCAAGGGTGCGACCTACGGCTGGGAGGGCGACAGCAACGTCGGCGCGGGCAACATGCTGATCACCGACGCGCCGGCCCAGTCCAAGGTCGCGCTCGACCTGAACATGACGAGGCCGATGACGGCGCACAACAAGGTTGAGTTCACCCTCGTGCCCGCGGGCGATTCGACAACGGTGACGTGGTCGATGCGCGGCGATGCGCCTTACTGGGCCAAGGTCATCCATGTGTTCTTCAACATGGACAAGATGGTCGGCGGCGATTTCGAGAAGGGCCTCGCGACGCTCAAGTCGGTCGCCGAGAAGTAGCCGCCACAAATCCTTGGCCGGGAGTTCGCCATGACGACAACAGACATCATGACCCGCGACGTGACGCTCACGCGCGTCATCGACGCGCCCCGCGCACTGGTGTGGGCGGCGTGGACCGAGCCGAAGCAGGTGGCGCAATGGTGGGGGCCGCGGCACTTCACCAATCCGGTCTGCGAGATGGACGTGAGGGCGGGCGGCAAGCTGCTCATCCACATGAAGGCGCCCGATGGCACGGTCTATCCGATGCCCGGCATCTTTACCGAGGTCGTCAAGCCCGAGCGGCTCAGGTTCACGGCATTGGCCGTGGGGCTCGACGACACGAAGTATCTGGAATCCGACACGCTGGTAATATTCGAGGACGAGGGCGCCCGCACCCGGCTCATCGTGAAGGCGAGCGCCAAGGGCTTTCATCCGCTCGCGCCGCAGATGCTGGCGGGCATGGACGCTGGCTGGTCGCAGAGCCTGGACAAGCTCGGCGATCTGGTCGGGAAGCTGGCGGCGTAGCCCGTCACGTCCGGACGACGTCGGCCCACACCGGCGAGGGGCGCGCTGCGAATGGCGCGTTCCATGCCGCGCAGTTTCCGGCATGGACCACCTGAACCGGGAGCATGATCTCAGGCGGTATCGGCTCGCCGCGCAGGTGCCGCACCGCCGCCTCGGTCGCGATCTCGCTCATCGTCATGGCGTTGAAGTCGGCGGTGGCCAGCATCCGGCCCGCCGCGATCGCCGCGACCGCCTCGGGGATGGCGTTGACGCCGGTCACCAGCGGTCCGCCGCCCGGGTTCGCATCGAGCGCATCCAGCACCCCCAGCGCCATGACGTCGTTGGCGCACAGCACCGCGTCCACGCCCGGCCATTGGCCTTTGGCGCGAAGGAAGACGTCGCGGGCGACGTCGCGCTGGTAATCGCCGCGCAGCGAGCATCGCACATTGATGCCGGGGTGCTCGGCCAGCGCATCCTGAAAGCCCAGCAGACGCTCTCGGCTGGTCGCCGAGGCGGGCGTGCCTTCGAGGATGATGATGGTGGCGCGACGCGACAGCTTGCCGAACAGATAGCGGGCGATGTTCCTCGCCAGCGCCCGGTCGTCGGAGCCGACGAAGGTGACGCGCCGTCCCGCGGTGGTGCGGGTGATGATGTTGAACAGCGGGATGCCGGCCAGGTCGAAGCCTCGGATGGCGTCGTTCACCGCGGTTTCGTCCACCGGCACGAAGACCGCCGCGTCCGGAGTCTCCGCAATGGTCCGCGCGATCAGCGCGATCTGCTCCGGCACGCTGTCGGGCACGTTGGGGACGTAATGCACGGTCGAAGCGCCGAGCCGCGCTGCGGTCCGGTCGGCGCCCAGCCGCGCCGCCTCATAGGCCGGATTGGTGCGGTTCTTGGTGAAAACTGCGATGCGCGGCATGCCCGGGCTCCCAAAGGGACGCGTCACTGCCATTCTATGAGGCAATGCTCGCAATTTGTCGCGCGGGCCCGAACCATTCCCCCTGCTTCGTCGTTGCCATGGAGCAACCCGGAGGAGACCGCCCCATGAAACGATCTCGTAAAGTCGTGTCGATGAAACCCGGCGCCATGACCGGCCGCGACGGCGCCATCGACTTCACCGCCAAGGCGGCGCTGATGAACCTCGAGGTCGTCAACCCGGACGAGCACATCTACCGTGTCATCGAGCTGGTCGGCACGTCGGAGCAGAGCATCGAGGACGCGATTACCTCGGCAGTGGCGCGCGCGCACAGGACGCTGCGGCACCTGCGCTGGTTCGAGGTGGTGCGAACCAGCGGCCACATCGTCGATGGCGCGATCCAGCATTATCAGGTGACGCTGAAGGTCGGCTTCACGATGGAAGACGCGGCATAGCCTCGTCACATCGGCTTGTAGTTCCGTTCCATATCGACGTCGATCAAGAGCGCGGTGTTGTCCTTGAGCGCCTTGGCGATCAGGTCGGTCGTGTCTTTCACGGTCTTCGCGCGCTGTCCCTCGATGCCGAGCGAGCGGGCGAGGCCGACGAAGTCGATCGCCGGATCGTTCAGCTCCATACCGACGAAATTGTCGGCCTGCTCGGCCAATCCGCGCATGGCGACGAGGCGCTGCTTGAGGATGCGGTAGCTGGTGTTGTTGAAGATCACCCAGATCACCGGCAGCTTGTAGTGGGCGGCGGTCCAGAGCGCCTGAATCGTATACATGGCGCTGCCGTCGCCGATCAGCGCCACCACCGGCCGGTCGGGCAGCGCGAGCTTGACGCCGATCGCCGCCGGCAGGCCCCAGCCGATGCCGCCGCCGCGCAGCGCGAAGAAGCTCTGCTCGTCGTCGCTGTTGATCAGCGAGCGGGCGCCCGGCGCCGACGACAGGATTTCCTCGATCACCACGGCGTCCTTCGGCAGCATCGCGCCGATCGCTTCCAGCAGCGCCATCGGCTGCACCGGCGTCTTGCCGGCCATGGCGCGTGCCTTGGCGCGGAATGCCTCGCGCTCGGCCTTGATGGCGCCGGTCGCGGAATTGAGCCGCGTCACTGCGGCGCTCCTGGCGCTGGCTGACATGCGCTCGCGCATCGCCGCGGTGATGTCTGGCAGAGTCGCCTTCGGGTCGCCGAAGATGCCGACCTGGGCCGGATAGCTCTTGCCGATCTGCCAGGGATCGGTGTCGAGATGGATGAGCGGCATGCCGGGTGGCATCGGCTTGATCTTCGACGGCAGCGACCAGGTGAACATGTCGCCGCCGACCGAGAAAAGAAGATCGTGGTTGTCGAGCACCTCGCGCACGCCCTGCTGCGAGCGGGTCATCGAGCCGCGGTAGAGCGGATGCGAGGAGGGGAACGACGCGGTGTTCGGCACGAACTCGGTGTAGACCGGCGCGCCGATCAGCTCCGCCAGCGCGGCGAGCTCCTTGTGCGCGCGGCTCTGCGCCACGGCGTCGCCGGCGATGATGACCGGGCGCTGCGCTTTCGCCAGCAGATCCGCGGCATCGCGGACCGCGTCGGCATCGCCGCGCATGCGCGGGGCGACGCGGGTCGGCTCCAGCAGGTCGATATCGCCGTCGTTCTTGAGGATGTCGCCGGGCAGTGCGAGAAACACCGGCCCGGTCGGCGGGGCGAGCGCGGTTTTCGCCGCGCGATGCACCAGCTTTGGAAGGTCGGCCAACCGCTCGACCTGCGCGGAGAATTTCACGAACGGCTTGGCCAAGGTCGCGAGGTCGGCGGAGAGAATGGGTTCCTCGATGAGATATTCGGTGTCCTGCTGTCCGGCGGTCACCAGGATGGGCGAGCCCGCCATCTGCGCGTCGTAGAGCATGCCCATGGCGTTGCCGAGGCCGGGCGCGACGTGGAGGTTGATCACCGTGAGCTTGCCGGAGGCCTGCGCATAGCCGTCAGCCATCGCCATCAGGGCCGCTTCCTGCAGGCCGAGGATGTAGCGGATGTCGGTCTCGACCGCGAAGGCGTCCATCAGCGGCAGTTCGGTGGTGCCGGGATTGCCGAACACGATCCCGACGCCCTCCTGCTTGAGCAGATCGAGGAAGGCGCGCTTACCGGACATCACGGGCACGGGGAGACTCCAGGGTTTGGAAGGAATGAGTTGCGGCGGGCGCCGAGCGTCTAGACGTGTTCCGGCCGATGGCCGTGGGACATCCCCGGCGTGCCGGGCTTGAGCGAGACGTGGGAATGGTTGCACACCCACGGCGCACCTATAGATGGGCGCTGCAGGATGACGGTGGCGCGCCCGTTGCGCTCGAATTTCGAGCCGTCCTTGTGGATGCCGGTCGAGCGGAAGATCGATGCGCCCATCGCCATCAGCCGGTCGGGCGACATCACCACTTCAAGCGTTGACAGGTCGTAGAGGTAGTCCTCGATGCTCGGCCAGATCGCGCGCCACTGGTCGCGCTCCAGCGCCTCGCGCGATGTCACCATCTCGACCTTTGAGCCGAAGGCGATGGCGTCCTCGGTGAACATATCGCGGACCGCTTTGAAATTCACCGCGGCAACCCTGTCACCCCACACCTGGAACCATTCTCCGACCGAACGCCGATCCTCGTCCGCCACAGGCAATCGTTTCATCTTATTCCTCTCGCCGTTTTTCCATGCTTAACGCGCCGCCCGCGACGATGCTACGTTGCGGGCCATGCAGAAGATCGACCGCCAGGTTGCGTTTACCGGGACCAAGGACGTGGCCGAGCCGCTGCGCTTCGATCCGGCGGGGCTGGAGGCCCATCTGGCGCGGGAGGTGCCGGGCTTTGCCGGGCCGCTCCAGGTCCGGCAGTTCAAGGGCGGCCAGTCCAATCCGACCTATCTGCTGGAAACGCCGTCGCGCAGCTACGTGCTGCGAAGGAAACCCCCCGGAAAGCTCCTGCCGTCCGCCCATGCGGTCGACCGCGAATTCCGCGTGATCCAGGCGCTGGCGGCGCGGGGCTTTCCGGTGGCAGAGCCGGTGCTCTACTGCGCCGACGAGAGCGTCACCGGCACGCCGTTTTATGTGATGGGCTTTGTCGAGGGACGCGTGTTCTGGAATCCCGAGATGCCGGGATCGAATCCGCGTGAGCGCGCTTCGATCTATGACGCGATGGTGGCGACGCTCGCCCGCCTGCATTCGTTCGAGCCGGCGGCGATTGGGCTCGTCGACTTCGGCCGCGGCGAGAACTATGTCGCCCGCCAGGTCGACCGCTGGTCGAAGCAGTACCGCGCCTCGCAGACGCAAGCCATCGACGAGATGGAGCGGCTGATCGAATGGCTGCCGGCTCACATCCCGCCGGCCGGCCCGGTGCGCCTCGTCCACGGCGACTACCGGCTCGACAACATGATCTTCGAGACGGACTCGCCGCGGGTGCTGGCGGTGCTCGATTGGGAGTTGTCGACGCTCGGCGATGCGCTGGCCGATTTCAGCTACCACCTGATGGCGTGGCACATGCCGCCGGACGACACCGGCGCCGGCACCGGCTCGCTCGTGGGCTTCGATCTCAAGGCGCTGGGCATTCCTTCGCTGGCGGACTACGTCGAGATGTATCGCGCGCGCACGGGCTTCGACCCACGGCCGCATCTGGCCACCTATCTCGCCTACAATTTCTTCCGCATCGCCGCGATCCTGCAAGGCATCGCCGGCCGGGTGCGCGACGGCACCGCGACCAACGAGCACGCGGCGGCGAAGGGGCAGATGGTGCGGCCGCTGGCGGAGACCGCGTGGCGCTTCGCGCGCGAAGCGGGCGCCAGATGAAGACGGTGGCGCTTGCGCTCGGCGGCGGCGGGGCGCGCGGGCTTGCGCATATCGTCGTGGCCGAGGCGCTCGACGAGATGGGCGTGAGGCCCGTCGCCATCGCCGGCACTTCGATCGGCGCAATCATCGGCGCGGGCTATGCCGCCGGCATGTCCGGCCGTGAGATGCGGCGCTACGCCATCCACATCGCACACAACCGCACCGACGTGATGCGCCGCATGATGCGCTCTCGCGCCGGAAAGCTGCGGCACCTGTTCGGCGGAGGCTTGGGCGACGCCACGCGGCTCGACGCCGAGCTTCTGTGCGAGCAGTTCCTGCCGGACAGCCTGCCGGAGGATTTTTCCGGCCTGTCGATGCCGCTGACCGTGATCGCCTCCGATCTCTATCGCCGGTGCGAGGTGGTGTTCTCGGAAGGCCCCTTGCGGCGCTCGCTCGCCGCCTCGATCTCGCTGCCGACCATCATGCGCCCGGTCGAGGTCGACGGTCAGATACTGGTCGACGGCGGCGCCACCAATCCGCTGCCGTTCGAGCATCTGCGCGGGCTTGCCGATGTCATCGTCGCGGTCGACATCTCGGGGCCGATCTCCGCCGGCCGGCGCGAAGTGCCGAACGCCCTGGAGTGCCTCTACGCGACGGTGCTGGTGATGACGAACTCGATCATCAGCGAGAAGCTCCGCCACGACGCGCCCGATCTGCTGGTGCAGCCCAAGGTCGGCTCGTTCCGCGCGCTCGGCTTCCTGCAGGCGAGCGCGATCCTGCGCGCCGCCGATCCGGTCAAGGCCGAGGTCAGGGAGCGGCTGGAGAAACTTCTCGGCGCGTAGTTCGTTGTGCGGCATTTGAATCGAATTGCGCTTTGTCCTGGCAAAGGGCGTTTGCAAATCGCGGCCTAGATTGCCGCATGACATCCAGCATCGGAGTCCAGCGGATCTTGCCCCGCAGGGGGACCGCCTGGCAGGGCGCGAATTCACCGCCCGCCCGGAGCGATGAGGCCGACAGCGATCGGGCGCCGGCGGACCAAACGGACCGCCCGCCGCCCAATCCCGGCACCGGCCATATCGTCGACCGGAAAGCCTGACGCACAACCCTGCGGTTGTCGCTCAGCCCTTCGTGCCTTCCGCTTCCATGTCGCCGCGCAGGCCGCCCGGCCGGCAGAGCTTCGGATAGAGCCGACCATCTCGCCGATCAGAAACTTCGCCGGCACGTCGAAGAACGTGCCGTGCTGGGCGATGTAGGACATGAACTCGCGGCCCTGGGCGTCGAACGGCTGCAATAGCGCGTCGCTCTCGCCGGTGAACTCCAGCGGAGGCACGCCGAGCCGCTCGCACAGGCTGGCGTTGAACGTCGGCGTCGCCTTGACCCACTCGCGCCCCGGCATGATCTCGACGTAGCCGTGATAGGCGAACACGTCGGTGCCGACGGCTTCGAGCAGCCGCGGCGTGGCGAGATGGTTCTTCACGTCGGCGAGACCGATCCGCGCCGGAATCCCGTTGGCGCGGCAGAGCGCGACATAGAGCGACGCCTTGCCGACGCAATAGCCGTGGCCCTTCGCCAGCACGCTCGAGGCGCGGTAGGTCTCCGGGTCGGTGTAGTCGACGTAGGGGTCGTAGCGGATCCCGTCGCGCACGGCGCGATAGAGCAGGCTCGCCCGTTCGACGGGATCGGGCACCGATCCGACGGTCTGTCCGGCCTTGGCGCGGATGCGCTCGTGATCGCTGTCGATGAATTCGGCCGGGCTCAGGTAGAGCCGCAGGCTGGAATCGCTCCGAGCATCAACCACACTGCTTGACATTACGGGGCCGGCACGGTTCGCATGAGGGGGGCGGTGCGGGGCGTTTGTAACATGTTGCGGGTTTTTTGCGCGTGCCTTGGAATGGCTCTGGCGCTGCTGGCTGCCGGAGATTCGGGTGCGCAGACCCGCCAGCCTCCGGTCACCCAGGGACAGGGGCAAGTTCAAGCGCCGCCCGACGCGCCGCAGGTCGCTCCCGCGGACGCCCAGCCGCCCGCAGCCCAGGGGCCGGTTCCGGTCCAGATCGTCGATCCGCCGCTCGCGGTCAGGGTCGTGCCGTCCCCCAAGACCGAGGCCCAGTTCGACGCCGAGCGGAGGGAGCGCGACGAACGGGCGGCGTTGAGCGATCAGTTCCTGATGTTTGCCGCGCTGCTGGTCGCGATCGGGGCCTTCCTGGCGATCGCCTTCATGCTGCAGGCGTTCTATCTGGGGCTCGGGCTGCGGGCGATGCGGCGGTCGGCGTCGCTCGCTGAGCGCAACATCACCGCCGGGCAGCGTGCCTTCGTCTATCTCGGCTCGCTCGGCTGGAGCGCGGCCGGCGATAACGTCAGGATCAGCCCGATCTGGGCGAATGCGGGCAGCACGCCGACCCGTAACCTCCGCATCGGCACCAACTGGAAGGCGTCGCACGGCGAACTGCCGGTCGACTTTCCCTACGCCTATGTCCGGGCGCCGGAGCGGCTGTTTCTTGGGCCAAGCGGCAAGGCGGAGCTGGGCACCGTGCTCATCCCCATGCGCGACATCCAGGGCGCGATCGAGGAGCGCCTGCAGATCTACATCTGGGGGCGTGCGACCTACGAGGACATTTTCGAGGACACCAAGCCGCATTATTTCGAGTTCTGCCACCGCATCGAGGTCGCGGGTGCCACGCCCAACAATGTCGCCGTGACCTTCACGCAGCACGGGTTCCGCAACGGCTGCGACGAGGACAGCCAGAAGCCCGTCGAGGCGTGACGCTTAACGCCTGGCCTCGAAGAATTCTCGCAGCAGCGTGGCGGATTGGGCTTCGCCGATACCGCCATAGACTTCCGGCCGGTGATGGCAGGTTGGCGACGCAAAGAAGCGCACGCCGCTGTCCACGGCGCCGCCCTTGGGGTCGGGCGCGGAGTAATAGAGCCTGCGGATGCGCGCGAACGAGATCGCCGCCGCGCACATGGCGCAGGGTTCGAGCGTCACATACAGGTCGCATCCGGTGAGGCGCTCCGAGCCAAGTTCTTGGCAGGCGGCGCGGATCGCAACGATCTCGGCATGCGCGGTCGGATCGCGATCCCTCAGCGTGCGGTTGCCCGCCGCCGCGATCGCTACGCCATCGCGCACGATCACGCAGCCGATCGGCACCTCATCCGAGCCTTGCGCCTTGCGCGCCTCGTCCAGCGCCAGTTCCATGAAGGACGGCAAGGTGGTTCTCCGTCATGGCCGGGCTTGTCCCGGCCATCCACGCTTTTATCTGCTTTGCTTGTATAAGGGCGTGGATGCCCGGCATAAAGCCGGGCATGACGAGCTCTAACGATGAACGATAACAACCAAAAGAGCGGCCCCGGCCATCATCGCGGCCGTCCGTTCCGCGGCAAGCGGCTCAAGACCGTGCTACCGAAGCCGGAGGTGGACTTACCCCTGCCGCCTCCAAAGGAGGCCGAGCGCATCGCCAAGGTGATGGCGCGGGCGGGGCTTGCCTCGCGGCGCGAGGCCGAGGCCTGGATCGAGGCGGGCCGGGTATCGGTCAATGGCTCGGTGATCCGGTCGCCGGCGCTTAACGTCACGGCGGCGGACAAGATCGCGGTGGACGGCAAGCCGCTGCCGCAGAAGGAGCGCACGCGGCTGTTCCTGTTCCACAAGCCGCGCGGCCTCGTCACCACCTTTGCCGACACCCACGGCCGGCCCACCATCTTCGGCGCATTGCCGAAGGACATGCCGCGGGTGGTGAGCATCGGCCGGCTCGATCTCAACACCGAGGGCCTGCTGCTGCTCACCAATGACGGCGGGCTCGCCCGCGCGCTGGAGCTGCCCGCGACCGGCTGGCTGCGGCGGTATCGGGTGCGCGCGCACGGCAAGATCACCCAGGCGCAGCTCGACGGGCTGCGCGACGGCATCGAGGTCGACGGCATCCGCTACGGCGCGATCGAGGCGGTGCTGGACCGCGAGCAGGGCTCCAACGTCTGGCTGACCTTTGCCATGCGAGAGGGCAAGAACCGCGAGATCCGCAACGTGCTCGGGCATCTTGGCCTCGCGGTGAACCGGCTGATCCGCGTTTCCTACGGGCCGTTCCAGCTCGGCGATCTCCCGGACGGTGCGGTGGAGGAGGTCAAGACCCGGGCGCTGCGTGAGCAGATCGGCGAACGCATCGCCGCCGTCGCCGGCGCGGATTTCTCCGGGCCGCTGTTGGAGCGGGAGGCACCCGTCGTGAGGGCGGCGCCCCGCCAACTGGAGGCGCGCGCCGTGGCGCGGCCTCCCCAAGCGCCGCGAGCCACTAAGGGCGGCCACCGCCGTGGTGCGCCGGACCGAAGCCCGGGCAAGGCGAGCCGCTTTTCCGCCGATGCCGGGCCGCGCCGAGTCCGGAACGAAAATGCGCCGGCCCGCCAGGGCCGGTCTGGGAAGGGCGGGCCACACCGTCCGCCGCAGGGTGATGGCGAACGGAAGCCGCCGCGCCGCGGAGACAGACCACTGCCACGGAGCGGCGGCGGTCGCCCCCATAAAGGCCGGCGGGATCGCTGATGCGCATCGTCGGCGGCCGGTTTCGCGGGCGTACGCTGTCGGCGCCGAAGTCGCAGGCGATCCGCCCGACCGCCGACCGGCTGCGCGAGGCGCTGTTCAACATCCTGACCCATTCCTACGGCGATCCGGCCGAGGGCGCCCGCGTGCTCGACCTGTTCGCCGGCACCGGCGCGCTCGGCCTCGAGGCGCTGTCGCGCGGGGCGGGTTTCGTGCTGTTTGTCGATGACGGCGCCGAGGCGCGCGCGCTCCTGCGCGGCAACGTCGATGCGCTGGGCGCCGGCGGCGCGACCAAGGTCTATCGCCGCGACGCGACGAGGCTCGGTCCGGCGCATCCGATGGAGTCGTTTTCGCTGGTGTTACTCGATCCGCCCTATGGCAAGGGCCTGGCGGAGCGGGCGCTCATCTCGGCCCGCGACGGCGGCTGGCTCGCGCCCGACGCGCTGATCGTGGTCGAGGAGGCGGCGGATGCGGTGTTCGCGCCGCCGGCCGGGTTCGAGGAGATCGAGCGGCGCGACTACGGCGACACGCGGTTGATATTCTTGCGTGCGTCATGAGGCGCCGCGTTCCCTCTCCCCGCCAAAGCGGAAGAGGGAAGCAAGCTCAATCCACACTGATGCCGGCAGCCTTGATGACCTTGCCCCAGCGCTCGACGTCAGCCTTGAGGAATTTCGCGAGATAGGCCGGCGTGCGCTGCTCCGGCGGCAGGATTTCCAGGCCGAGCGCCTCCAGCTTTTGCCGGACGTCGGGCCGGGCGATCATGGTCTCGATCGCCTTGTGCATCTTGTCGACGATCGGCTTGGGCGTGCCCTTCGGGAAGAAGAACCCGTTCCACACCGTGGCTTCGACGTCCTTGAGCCCTTGCTCGCCGGTGGTGGCGATGTTCGGGACGATCGCGGCACGGCGCGGCGCCATCACGGCGATGCCCTTCACCGTCCCCTGCTTCGCCTGCACCGCTCCGCTTTGGATGGTGGTGCACATGTAGTCGATGCGGTCGCCGATCACGTCCTGCAACGCCGGACCCTCGCCGCGGTAAGGTACGTTGGTGACGTTGACGCCCAAGGTGTGGTTCAGCAGCGCGCAGGGCAAATGCGTGCCGGAACCGACGCCGGCCGATGAGTACTGCATCGTCGCCTGGTTCGCCTTCATGTAAGCGATCAGCTCTTGCAGGTTGTTCACCGGCAGGCCCTTGCGGGCGACGAGGAGGCGGGGTGAATCCGTCACCATCCCGACCGGCTCGAAATCCTCGGCCGAGTCGTATGGTTTCTTCTTGTAGAGCGATTGGCTGTAGACGTGGGTCCCGGAGTTTCCGACCATGAACGTGTAGCCATCGGGCGCGGCCTTGGCGACGCGCCCGCTGCCGATGGTTCCTGCCGCCGCGCCGACATTCTCGACCACGATCGTCTGTCCCAGGATTTCGCCCAGCACCAGCGCCTGCAAGCGGGCGCTGGCGTCAATTCCGCCGCCGGCCGCGAACGGGATGACGAGCGTGATGGTCCGCGTCGGCCAATCCTGCGCGGGCGCCGTCGCGGTCAAAGCCACCAGAGCCGCACCGGCGGCGAGCGCCATTCTCGTCATCGTCATCGATTGCTCCATCATGCGTTTCAGGAATTGCTGCTCAATCGAGGGAGACGCCACTCGCCTTGATCGGCGCCACCCAGCGCTCGATCTCGGATTTGACGAACTTCGTCAGATATTCCGGCGAGCGGCGGTCCTTCGCGGTGACCACGACGCCGATCTGCTTGAACCGCTCGATCAGCGCCGGCGTGTCGATGGCGTCGCTCGACGCCTTTGCCAGGCGCTGCACGATCGCCTCCGGCGTGCCCTTGGGGAACGAGAACGAACTCCAGGCACCGCAGTCGAGGCCCTTGACGCCGAGTTCCTCCGCGGTCGGGATGCTCTCAAGTCCGGGGCCGCGGTCGAGGCCGAATGTCGCATAGGCCTTGACCGTGCCGGCCTTGATCTGCGGCGTGGCGGTTGAAATCTGCTCGGCCATGTAGTCGATGCGACCGCCGACCAGGTCTTGCATGGCGGGGCCGGCGCCGCGGTAAGGCACGTGGGTGACCTTGGCGCCCATCGCGCCGTCGAGCAGGATGGCGCAGGTGTGCGAGCCGGAGCCCGCGCCCGCCGAGCCGTATTGCAGGGTGCCCTGGTTCGCCTTCACGTAGGCCATGAACTCCTTGAAATTGTTCGGCGGAAAGTCCTTGCGCGCGATCAGCACTCGCGCCGAATCCGCGAACAGCGCCACATGCACGAAGTCGGCGAGCGGGTCGTAGGGCGGCTGTTTGCGGAAGGTCGGGTTCTGCGAGAGCACGGCGGTGCCGGAGAGCAGCACGGTGTAGCCGTCAGGCGCGGCCTTGGCGACGCGGACGGTGCCAGTCAGGCCGCCGGCCCCGCCGACATTCTCGATCACCATCTGCTGGCCGAGGATTTCGCTCAGGCGCGCCGCGATGATGCGCGAGACCGTGTCGACCGGCCCGCCCGCGGCAAAGGGCACGACCACCGTGACCGGACGGTTGGGCCATTCCTGGGCGACTGCCGGGCTGGTGAGCGCGGCGAACGCGACTGCGGCGGCGATCGAGAGGATGGTCTTGTGCATGGTCGGTTTCTCCCTGGCAGTGGAGACTTGCCGCCGCGGCGCCGCAGGTCAAGCGCGCTATGTCGCGCCGGAATGTCGCCTATTCAATCGCCAGTCCGCTGGCCTTGATCGGCGCTTCGTATTTCCTGATCTCCCGCTCGACGAAGCCTGCCGCGTAGGCCGGGCTTCGGCGGTCCTTGGGCGGAATATCGATCCCGATGGCGATGAGCCGCTTTGCGGTGTCCGGCGATTCCATGGCCTCGCTCATCGCCGCGTTGAGCTTGCGGACGATCGGCTCCGGCGTGCCTTTGGGCATGAAAATGACGTTCCAGCTCCCGGCGTCGAAACCGGCCATGCCCTGCTCCTGTGCGGTGGGCAGGTTGGGCAGGAGCGCCGCGCGTTTGGAGGCCAGAAGCGCCGGCGCCTTCACCAACTGGTCGCGCACCTGCGGATAGGCGCTGGTGATGATATTGCAGCCGTAGTCGATGCGCCCGGCGATGATATCCTGCATGGCCGGCGCGCCGCCGCGATAGGGAATGTGCGTTGCGTTGATGCCGGCTGCGGCGTTGAACAGCACGCAGCCTATGTGGATTGCCGAACCGACGCCGGCCGAGCCGAACTTGAGTTCGCCGGGATGGGCTTTGCCGTGGGCGATGAACTCTTGCAGGTTGTTGCCCGGAAAATCCTTGCGGATCACCAGCAGCAGCGGCGTCTCTCCGACCAGGATAACCGGCTCGAAGTCCTTCAACGCGTCATAGGCGGGACGCTTGTAGAGCCACTGGTTCTGCGCGTGGGTGCCGACGCTGCCGAGCACGAACTGGTAGCCGTCGGGCGCGGCCTTGGCGATGCGATTGGCGCCGTTCATGCCGCCGGCGCCGCCGACGTTCTCGATCACGATCTGCTGGCCGAGGATCTCTGCGGCGCGCGCGGCAAGCGTGCGGCCCAGCACATCGACCGCACCGCCGGCGGCGAACGGCACCACCATGGTCATCGGCCGGTTGGGATAGTCCTGCGCGGATGAAGGTGCGGGCAGCGACGAGAGCGCGAAGCAGGCGAGGGCAAGGGAGATACGGGACATGACGGCCTCCGGCGGAAAGCCTCACTTTAACATGGCCCGCGCCGTTAGCGCCGGCCAAAAAGCCGCTCGATGTCGGTGAGCTTCAGTTCGACATAGGTGGGCCGGCCGTGATTGCACTGGCCGGAGTTGGGCGTCGCCTCCATCTCGCGAAGGAGCGCATTCATCTCCTCGGGCTTGAGCCTCCGTCCGGCCCGCACCGAGCCGTAGCAGGCCATGGTGGCGGAGACGTGCATCAGGCGGCGTTCCAGCGGCAAAGCCTCGTCCCATTCGGCGAGATGCTCGGCGAGGTCGCGGGTGAGCGCGGCTGCGTCGATCTCCCCCAGCATGGAGGGCGTCTCGCGGACGGCGACGGCGCCGGGGCCGAACGGCTCGAGGGCGAGGCCGAAGCGGCTCAATTCGTCCACGCGCGAGAGCAGCCGCTCGACGTCGGCCGCGTCGAGTTCGACGATCTCGGGGATCAGCAGGATCTGGCGGGCGACGCCGCTCTTGCCGAGCGCGGACTTCATGCGCTCGTAAACGAGCCGCTCGTGGGCCGCGTGCTGGTCGACGATGACCAGACCGTCGCGCGTCTGCGCCACGATGTAGGTGTCATGCACCTGGGCGCGGGCGGCGCCGAGCGGCCGGTCGAGCAGGTCGGGCGCGGGCTCGGCCAATTCGACGCGGGCGGTGGCGGCAGCGCCACCGACATCGAACACAGCCTGGGCCGCCTCCCCGAATCCGGTGCCGGGCGCCGTCCATGCCGCGACTGCGCCTCGCGGGGCAAGCGGCCGCGACGGCGAGCGCCGCCAGTCGAAATTGCCGCGCCGGGGCAGGGCGGCCGGGCGGAACGCCGCGATGGTCGCGGTGCCGCCGTTGGTGGCGGCGCGCTGGGCGTCGCGGGCAAGCCCCTCCTTCAGCGCGTGCATCAGCAGCGCGCGCACGAGGGCATTGTCGCGAAACCGCACCTCGGTCTTGGCCGGGTGCACGTTGACGTCCACTTCGCGCGGCGGCAGCGTCACGAACAGCGCCACCACGGGATGCCGGTCGCGCGGCAGGTAGTCGGCATAGGCGCCGCGGATGACGCCGATCAGGAGCTTGTCGCGGACCGGGCGGCCGTTGACGAACAGATACTGGCCGAGCGAATTGGCGCGGCTGTGCGTCGGCAGCCCGGCGTAGCCCTCGACCACGGTGCCGTCGCGCGAGGCGCTAACCTCGACCGCGTTCAAGCGGAATTCCGCGCCGAGAATGTCGGCGAGCCGGGCCAGACGTCCGGCCGCGCCCGGCAGCGCCGCGGGCCAGGTCACAGGCTGACGCTCGTCGCTGGCCAGCGTGAAGGCCACGTCGGGACGACTCATCGCCAGCCGCCGCACCACCTCGCGCACGGCTTCCGCCTCGCTGCGGTCGCTCTTGAGGAATTTCAAGCGTGCCGGGGTGGCGTAGAACAGATCCTTGACCTCGACGCGGGTGCCTTCGGACAGCGCGGCGGGTTTGATATCCGACTTGGCGCCGCCATCGACCGTGATCGCCCATCCATGTGAATTTTCGCCGTTCGGTTCGCCCGCATGACGGGTGGCGATGGTGAGCCGCGCCACCGAGCCGATCGACGGCAGCGCTTCGCCGCGGAAGCCCAGCGTGTCGATCTGCAACAGGTCGTCGCCGTCGAGCTTGGAGGTGGCGTGGCGCTCGACCGCGAGGTCGAGGTCGGCACGGGTCATTCCCGTCCCGTCGTCGGCGACGCGAATGAGCCGCCGTCCGCCGCCGTCGGTCGCGATCTCGATCCGCGTGGCGCCTGCGTCGAGCGCGTTCTCGACCAGTTCCTTGACCACGCTCGCCGGGCGCTCCACCACCTCGCCCGCGGCGATGCGGTTGACCGTGGTTTCGGAAAGCTGGCGGACGGGCATGGCGATACGATCAGAGGGCCTGATTCGGATGAAACCCGAGCCTATCGGCGCAATATGGCCGCCGCGAGGGCGGGAGCCGACATGCCCCCGCTATTCGAACGACGGTTTGCTCTGGCGATGGTGTTTTATGACCGAGCGGCGCTTTTTGCCTTCCAGGCGCTTCTGCTTCGAGGCCCGGGGCGGCTTGGTGGCGCGGCGCGGGATGGGCTTCACCGCCGCCTCCTTGATCAGCGCGATCAGTCGCGCCTGCGCGTCGGCGCGGTTGCGCTCCTGGGTGCGGTGGCTTTGCGCGATCAGCACCAGCACGCCGTCCTTGGTGATGCGCCGGCCGCCCAGCCGTATCAGCCGCAGCGCCACGTCGTTCGGCAGCGACGGCGAATGCCGCACGTCAAAGCGAAGCTGCACCGCGGTCGAGAGCTTGTTGACGTTCTGCCCGCCCGGCCCGGAGGAGCGCACGAAGCTTTCCTCGATCTCGGATTCGTCGATGCTGATCTGGTCGGTTATGCGGATCATCGAAGTCTAGCCGCTCGCGAGATACGTCTTCGCCAGAATCTTGCCCTCTTCCACCGCCGGCTGGTCGAACGGATCGACGCCGAGCAGGCGGGCGGCGATGATCGTCTCCAGCATAAAGTGCATCAATAGTTCGCCCATCGCGCGCTCATTGAGTTTCTCGATGTGAATGGTGCGCACCGGGCAGCCGTTCTTCGCAAGCGTCTCGGCGGTGGCGCGGCCCTGCGCCGCCACGAGATCGCCGATGGCCATGCCGGAAAAGTCCGGTTCGCCGGCAAGCCTGGCGAGGTCGGCGGAGATGCGCGGGCCGCGGCCTGCGGGCGATGTGGTCACGATCGTGAACAGCTTGTCGCGCGGGCCGGCAATGTAGAGCTGGAGCTGGCTATGCTGGTCCACCGGGCCGAGAGCGCCGATCGGCGTCGTGCCCTTGCCGTCCTTGCCGAGGCTCTCGGCCCAGAGCTGCACGTACCATCTGGTGAACATCTGCAGCCGGTCGGCATAGGCCATCATCACCGCGATGGTCTTGGTCGGGGCAAGCGCCACCGACAGCGCAGCGCCGACCGCGGCGGGCACGTCGCCCGGCTGCCTATTGGCGAGAACGGGCGCCAGCGCATCGGCTGCGCCCTGGCGGATCGCGCCGATGTCGAGGCCGCAGACCGCGGCGGGGAGCAGGCCGACATTGGTCAGCACCGAAAAGCGCCCGCCGACGCCGGGATCGTGATCCATCATGCGGATCTGGTGGGCCGCGAGCAGGTCGCGCAGGCCGTTGGCTTTGCCCGGCCGGGCAGGCTCGGTGATGCCGAGGAAATGATCGTGCGGATCGAGCCCGGCGTCCTTGACCGCGTCGAGCGCGGCGATGGTTTGCATCAGCGTCTCGCCGGTGCCGCCGGACTTCGAGACGGCGACGAAGCGGCTCGTTTTCAGCGGCAGCCGGTCGAGCAGCGCGCCATAGCTCTCGGGATCGAGATTGTCCATGAAATGGATGCGCGGCGGATCGCGCAAGCTGCCAACCCCGGGAACGGCGTGTCCGGCGAGTTGCGCCAGCGTCTGCCCGCCGAGGCTCGATCCGCCGGTGCCGAGGAAGACGACGTCGCTCGTTCCTTCGCGGAGAAGCGTGGCGTAGCCGAGGATGGTGGCGATGTCGTCGCGCTTGTCCGGCAGGCGCAGCAGAGGCAGCGTGCCGTCGGCATGGCGCGCCCGGAGATCGGCCAGCGCCTCGCCGGTGCGCGCGAGCACCGCGGCGAAGTCCGGCGGCCGTGCCTGATCGATTGTCTGCTTGAGTGCCATCGGAAAGCCTTGGCAGCCTTGCTGTCCCCGCGAGAAGGAACAGTAAACCTCTGCTTAGCCGCCCGGTTCCTTCGAAGCCAGTCCCTTGGGCTGGCCCACCACGGTGACGAGCATGCCGCCTTCGGCCAGCCGTTTGGCGGCGCGGCGGGCGTCCTCGATCGTGACCGCGTCGATCAGGCCGTTGCGCTTGTCGATGTAGTCGATGCCCAGGTCATCGAGCTGGTTCTGCAGCAGGATGCTGGCGATCTTGGTCGAGGTGTCGAAGTTCAGCGCGTAGGAACCCTTGAGGTAGGCTTTGGCCTTGGCGAGTTCGGCTTCGGTCGGACCTTCGTCCCCCATGCGGCGGATTTGGCTCTCGATCAGTTCCAGCGCTTCGCGGGTGCTGTCGGCCTGGGTCTGCGTGCCGGCCATGAACATGGCGGCGTGGCGGAGCGTCAGCAGGTAGGAATAGACGCCATAGGCAAGCCCGCGCTTCTCGCGCACCTCGTCATAGAGCCGCGACGAAAACGAGCCGCCGCCGAGGATGTGGTTGACCACGAAGGCCGGGATGAAGTCCGGGTCCTTGCGCATGATGCCCGCGCCGCCCAGGCGCACCACTGCCTGCGGCACGTTAAGCTGGGTGACGATTCGGCGGCCGCTGTCGCGCACCGCTGCATCCGGCATTCCGACGCGCTTGCCGGTCGCGGGCAGCGAGCCGAACACCCGGTCGAGAATCTGGCCGAGGGTCGCTGGGTCGATATCGCCGACCGCGGCGATCTTCAGCGTGTCGCGCGTCAGCACCCGCCCTGCATAGGTCCGCAGATCGTCGGCGGCGATCGTCGGGATCGAGGTGAGCGTGCCGCCGGTCGGGCGGCCATAGGGATGATCCGGGAACGCCGTCCGCCACCACGCCCGGTTGGCGATGCTGCCGGGATCGGTGGTCTCGCGCCGCAGCCCGGCCAGGATCTGGTCGCGGACGCGGCCGACCGCGTCGGCGTCGAAGCGCGGCTGGTTCAGCGCGAGCCGCAACAGATCGAAGCTCTGCTCCCGGCGGTCGCGCAGCAGGCGGATCGACCCGTAGAAATAGTCCTGCGTGGCGGAGAAGCGCAGTTCGACGGCGTTCTCCTCAACCCGCTGCTGGAACGCCTTGGCGTCGAGCTCGCCCGCGCCGTCGTCCAGCAGGGAGGAGACCATGTAGGCGACGCCCGGCTTGTCGGCCGGGTCTTCGGAACTGCCGCCGACGAACGCGAAGTTCAGCGCAACCAGCGGAAGCGACGGCTCCTGCACCAGCCAGGCCTCGATGCCGCCGGGCGACACCACGCGCTGGATATTGGCCGCCGCTGCGGGTTGTACCGCCGCCAGGACGGCGATCAATGCCACAGCAGGGGCAATGAGGCATCGCAGGGACCGGATCACGATCGCTTTTCCTCTCGGGGTGACGAATCCTTGATGAGATAGCCGGTCACCGACCGCCGCTTGTCGAGCCAGGCCTTGGCCGCGGCATTCGCCGAATCGGCGGTCACGGCGCGAATGCGGTCGGGCCAGCTTTGCACCTTTTGAACGGTCGATCCCGTGGTCAGCGCCGCGCCATACCAGCGCGCCATGGTCGCCTGGCTGTCCTGCGCGTAGATGGCGTCGGCGATCAGGCGATTCTTGGCGCGTTCGACTTCGTCCGGGGTGATGCCCTTGGCGACGACATCGTCGATCACGGCGTCAATCGCGCCTTCGAGCTGCTCAAGCGTCACGCCCGGCTTCGGCGAGCCGTAGACGCCGAACTGCGATGCGTCGAGCGCGGTGCCGTTGTACCAGCCGCCGGCGCTGACGGCGAGTTCGCGCTCGACCACGAGATTGCGATAGAGCCGGCTGGTGGTGCCGTGCCCAAGAATGAACGACAGCACTTCGAGCGCCTCGGATTCGCCTGGCTTCGCCGTCGCCGACGACGGCACCAGATAGGCGCGATGCAAGCTCGGCTGCTGCACCTGCGCATCGGCCAGCGTGACGCGGCGGGGGGCAACCTGCGCCGGCTCCTGCGGCCGGCGCCGCGGGCCGATCTCGGCGACCTTGCCGACCTTGCCGTAGGTCGCTTCCGCGAGCGTCTTGATTTCGTCTGTGGTGACGTCGCCCGCGACCACCAGCACGGCGTTGTTGGGCGTGTAGAACCGCTTGTAGAAGGCCAGTGCGTCCTCGCGGTTGAGCTTCTCGATCTCGTGCCGCCAGCCGATCACCGGCTTGCCGTAGGGATGGTTGAGATAGAGCGCGGCGTCGATCTGTTCGGAGAGCCGCGCGCGCGGATTGTTGGCGACGCGCTGGTTCTGCTCTTCCAGGACGACCTTGAGCTCCGGCACCACCTGCTCATTGGCCAGCACCAGACCGGTCATGCGGTCGGCCTCGAACTCCATCAGCGTCTTGAGATTGTCGCGCGACACGCGCTGGAAGTAGCCGGTGTAATCCTGACTGGTGAACGCGTTCTCCTGCCCGCCCACCGCCGCGACCGCCTGGGAGAAGCGCCCGGCGGGGTTGTTGGCGGTGCCCTTGAACATCAGATGTTCGAGGAAATGGGCGATGCCGGATGTCCCCGGCGGCTCGTCCGCCGCGCCGACCTTGTACCAGACCATGTGGGTGACGACGGGCGCGCGCCGGTCCGGCACCACGACCACTTCAAGCCCGTTGGCGAGCGTGAAATGGCCGACGGCCGGCTTCGGCTGGGCTTGCACACCGGCGGTGAGCAGGGTTGCGGCGACGGCCAGGCCGGCGATGGCTTGGGCGCTACGGCAGAACGTCATATGGATCGGCAATGCGGTCTCGCGCGGTCTTCGCTGTCTGCAGCGGCAGGTGGTCACCCGCCGTCAAGGAAATTCACGGACCGTGGAAGACGGTGGCCGATCCGGCGTCCTATCTCAAGCTCATCTCACGATATCGTTGCGGTCGACGACCGTCGGCTTCCACTTCTCTTTACCGACACCGTAGGGCTGGGCCGGCGAGGGAGTCCGGTATCCCGGCGGCGGCTCGATCAGGCTGCTGCGAGGTGGCTCGCCGCTGAAGGTCGTGTACTCTTCCTTCGGCGTCCAGATCGAGCTGAAGATGTTCTTGGCGCCCAGTTCGGCTGCCGACATGGGATTGGACGATTGTTCAGCCGAGATGCCCGGCGCCTCGCCGACCTTGTTGCCGCGCGACGCCCCCCGATTGTATTCGCTCGGGAGCAGCGGCCGGTCGTCCACGCCTTCGGTATAGGGTTTGCGATTGCGTTCCGCATCCCTGCGCTGCTTGGCCTGCTTGACGGTGGGATCGTCCGGCCAGGCAGCCGTCCTGGCCTTGGTTGTGGCATTGGCGTCTGGCGTCGGTAGCGCCCTGCCGGGCGGCAGAACCAGCGGCGAGCGCTCGCGGTAGTCGATCGACGCTTCATCCTTGCGCAGGCCAAGGCCCTTGAGGATGCCGCGAAAAATTTTCACATCCAGCAGTTCTTCGTCATCGTCAGCGGCCTGGGCGCCGGTTCCGGCGCAGCCGGCGACGACCGCCATGCCGATGGCAGCGGCGAGGGCGAATCGAGTGAACTTGCGCTTGGATCGAAAGGTCATCATGCCGTTACCCGTGACGCGCCGAACCCCTTGAACCTACGGCAGTTTGCGGCCGGCAGACCCCAGTAAACGCGGGATCAGGGCGCTTTTGGGGCGCTGTCCCCCCGAAGGGATTCATACAAGAGTCCGGCCACCCCGGCAACGATGGCTACATCGGCGAGGTTAAAGACGTACCAATTGAAGCGCCAGGTGGCGGTTTCGGCGTGCAGCAGCACGAAATCGGCCACCGCGCCGTAGGCGAGGCGGTCGATGGCGTTGCCCAGCGCCCCGCCGATGATCAGGCCGAGCGACAGCGCCGACAGCCGCGAGGCGGCCCTCGCCAGCCATATCCACAGGAGCGCGACCGCAATGACCTTGAGCGCGAGCAGCGCCCACTGCCCGATTGGGCCTTCCTGTTGGAACCAGCCGTAGCTGATGCCGGTGTTCCAGGTGAGCACCAGATCGACGAAGGGCGCGAGCTTGACGACGCCCTTGCTGGCCAGATCGAACACCTTGAGCAGCCACAGCTTCGACGCCTGGTCGAGCACGCAGGCGACCGCCGCGGCCACGAGCCCGAAAGCGGTGAGCGGCCCCCACAGCATCCGCGGGCGGGCCTGCATCAGCGGTTCACTCCGCGGCCTTGCGCATGGTTTCCCATTCGCGGAGCGCCTGCGCGTCGCGCGGCGTGACCTCGGGGTATTGCGGATCGGCGCCGACCGTGTGCGAAATCTTCCACGAGCGCGCGCACTTGGTGCCCTCGGCGAGGTTCACGACCACGGCGACGCCCGGCACCTCCGGCAGCCGGAAGGCATGCGCAGGCCCTTCGTCGTTGGCCAAGGTCGCGGCCGAGGTGATGCAGATCTCGGCGAGATCGATGTCAACCAGCGCCTCGAACAGATCGGGGCTCGACACATGCACAATCGGATCGGCCTCGAGCGAGGAGCCGATACGCTTGCCGGCCCGCTCGATCTCGATCGCGCCGGTGACGGCGCGGCGGACGAGCCGGACCTTGCGCCATTTCTCCGCGAGCTTGTCGTCGCGCCAGGAGGCCGGCACTTCGGGGAACAGCTCCAGATGCACGGAGGCGTCCTCCGAGCGCATGCGCTCGCACCACGCCTCCTCGGCGGTGAAGCACAGCATCGGCGCGAGCCAGGTGACGGTGCAGCGGAACAGTTGGTCGATAACGGTGAGCGCTGCCTTCCGCGTCCGCGACGAGATCGGGTCGCAGTAGAGCGCGTCCTTGCGCACGTCGAAGTAGAAAGCCGAGAGGTCGGTGGTCATGAAATGGCTGAGCGCGGCGAAGATGCGCTTGTAGTCGAACTCGGCATAGGCCTTGCGGACCAATTCATCGAGCTCGGCGAGCCGGTGCAGCATCAGCCGTTCGAGCTCCGGCATTTTCTCCGGTGCGACGCGGTCCTCTTCGGTGAAATGCGCGAGGCTGCCGAGCATCCAGCGAATGGTGTTGCGGAGCTTTCTGTAGGTCTCGATCGTCGTTTTCAGGATTTCCGGGCCGATGCGCAGATCGTCGGCGGTGTCGGAGGCGCAGACCCACATCCGCAGGATGTCGGCGCCGGAGTTCTTGATCACGTCCTGCGGCGCGGTGACGTTGCCGAGCGACTTCGACATCTTGCGGCCCTGCTCGTCGAGCACGAAGCCGTGGGTCAGCACCACGTCGAACGGCGCGCGGCCGCGGGTGCCGCAGCTTTCCAAGAGCGACGAATGAAACCAGCCGCGGTGCTGGTCCGAGCCTTCGAGATACATCACCGCGTCCGGGCCGCCGTCGTGCTTGCGCTTGATGCCGGCGAGGCTCGGGAAATGTTTCGGGTCTTCCAGCACGAAGGCGTGGGTGGAGCCGGAGTCGAACCAGACATCGCAGATGTCGTCGACCTTCTTCCAGTCCTCGTTGGCGCGCGAGCCGAGGAAGCGCTCGCGCGCGCCGGCCTTGTACCAGGCGTCGGCGCCCTCCTGCTCGAAGGCGTCGGCGATGCGCCGATTGACCTGCTCGTCTTCGAGGATCGTCGCCGAGCCGTCGGCGTTCTCGCGCACGAACACCGCGATCGGCACGCCCCAGGCGCGCTGGCGCGAGATCACCCAGTCGGGGCGGCTTTCGATCATGCCGTTGATGCGGTTCTCGCCGGCGGCGGGGACCCAGCGGGTCTTTTTGATCTCGTTCAATGCGATGCCGCGCAGCGTGCCGTCCAAGTCCTTGATCGGCTTGTCCATGGCGATGAACCACTGCGGCGTGTTGCGAAAGATCACGGGCTTCTTCGAGCGCCACGAATGCGGATACTGATGTTTTAAGCGCCCGCGCGCGATGATGTTGCCGGCCGCCTGGAGAGCCTTGATGACGGCCTCGTTGGCGTCGCCCTTCTCGCCTTTGTCGTTGATGACGCGCTTGCCCTCGAAGCCCGGCGCATGTGCGGTCAGCGCGCCGTTTTCATCGACAGTATAAGGAATCGCCGGATTGATGCCGCGCGCTTCGAGCGCGCGCGCGTTTGCAGTCCAGATTTCAAAGTCCTCGCGGCCGTGGCCTGGCGCGGTGTGGACGAAACCGGTGCCGGCGTCGTCGGTGACGTGGTCGCCCGCGAGCAGGGGGACATCGAAATCGTACCCGCCTTTGCTTTTCAGCGGATGAGAACAAGTCGTGCTGTCGAGGTTTTTGGATTGAACTTGTCCGACCCTTCGGAAGTTCGTAACCCGGGCTTGCTTGAAAACATCTGCGGCAAGCTTGTTAGCAAGCACAAATTTGTCGCCAGCCTTGGCCCAATTGTCACCGGTGGCTTCGGTGACTTCGTACAAACTGTATTCGATTTTTGGTGAGAAGCTGATTGCGCGGTTGCCTGGTAGCGTCCACGGCGTCGTTGTCCAGATGACAACGGCGACATCTCTCACAAGAGTCCCCGCGTATGACGTCGGTGATGATGAGCCGACATCGCCACCGACAGTCAGTAGGCCATTGACCGGAAACTTCACCCACACCGTGTCGCTCGTATAATCCTCGTACTCCACCTCGGCTTCCGCCAGCGCCGTCTTCTCCACCACGCTCCACATCACCGGCTTGCTGCCGCGATAGAGCGTACCGTTGGCAGCGAACTTCATCAGTTCGCGCGCGATCTGCGCTTCCGCGGGAAAGCTCATCGTCGTGTAGGGATGGCTCCAGTCGCCCTCGACGCCAAGCCGCTTGAACTCCTCCCGCTGCACCTCGAGCCAGTGCTGCGCATAGGCGCGGCATTCCTTGCGGAACGCGATCATCGCCTCGGGGTCGGACAGGTTCGGCTTTTGCTTGTTCTTGGAGCGGTAGTTCTCCTCCTCGATCTTCCATTCGATCGGCAGGCCGTGGCAGTCCCAGCCCGGCACGTAGTTGGAATCGTAGCCGAGCATCTGCTGGCTGCGCGTCACCACGTCTTTCAATATCTTGTTGAGCGCGTGGCCTATGTGGATGTTGCCGTTGGCGTAGGGCGGGCCGTCGTGCAGCACGAATTTGTCGCGGCCCTTCGCGGCCTGGCGCAGCCGCCCGTAGAGGTCCATCCGCGTCCAGCGCGCCAGAATGTCCGGCTCGCGCTGCGGCAGGCCCGCGCGCATCGGGAATTCGGTCTGCGGTAGGAACAGCGTCTGGCTGTAGTCGCGCTCGCTTGTCTCTTCGCCTTTTTTGGGCTCGCCGGGCTTGTCGGTCATGGCGCGCTGTGTAGCAGGAGGCTCCCGGTCCCGCAAAGGATTAGCCTGGGCTGCCGAGCGTCGGAAAGGCGTCCGGCGCCCGCGCCAGCGCGTGCCGCGCCTGGCTGGAATCCTGATCCATCCGCCGAATCAGGTCCTCGACGTTGTCGAAGTTCATCTCCGGCCTGATCCAGGCGATGAAGGCGACGTCGAGCGCCGCGCCATAGAGGTCGCCCGAGAAATCGAACAGAAAAATCTCCAACAGAACCGCGCCGGTGTCGAACATCGGCCTTCGGCCGAAGTTGGCGACCGCATCGTAGCGCGCGCCGCCGACGCCGACCCGAACCGCATAGACGCCGTGCTTGAGGCCGCAGTCCGGCCCGAGCCGCAGGTTGGCGGTCGGATAGCCGAGCGTGCGGCCCCGCTTGTCGCCGTGCACCACCTGGCCGGTCACAAAATACGGATAGCCGAGAAGCTCGGTCGCCTCCGCGATGTGGCCTCCGGCCAGCGCATCGCGCACCGCGCCGGAGGATACCCGCCGGCCCTGGAGCTGGAAGGGGGGCATGACGTCGACCGAGAAGCCGTGATGGGCACCCTGTGCCGCCAGGAAATCCGGCGTGCCGCGCCTTGCCTTGCCGAAATAGAAGTTGAAGCCGATCACGGCGCCGGCGATGGCGAGCCGTTCCACCAGAATTTGCTCGACGAAGGCCTCGGCGCTGAGCCCCGCCAGCGCCGTGTTGAAGTTAAGTAGGATCGCTCCGTCGAGCCCGGTTGCCGACAGCAGGCGGAGTTTGGCGGCCTCCGAGGTGAGGTGAAACGACGGCTCGTCGGGCTGGAAGAAGCTGCGTGGATGCGGCTCGAAGGTGAGCACCGCGACGGGCCGCCGCGCGGCCGCCGCCCGCTCCATCGCCATTCCGATCACCGAGCGGTGGCCGCGATGGACCCCATCGAAATTGCCGATGGCGACGACCGGCCGGACCAGCCGGTCGAGTCCCTGCCAGTCACGGTCGGGTCCCTCGTCGCGCACGACGGCGAACCGATGAGCGGGGTTTTGTGCGGACATGGCTAGGAAACGTCTCGGTGCAGCTTAAGACGGCGGGCCCGTCAACGATACGTTAACCGATTTGGCCGCGAAACCGGGCCTAAAGACGCATACACGACACTCTTAACCGCTTCTTCAAGCGGGCCTTGGTACCGTCTCCTTTCGTGGGGAAGGGGGCCAGTCCAATGGCGGGCAGGATCCCCATTCGACCATGGCGAACGTGGCCGCAGCGCAAGTGGTCCCGATTCGCGCCGACGGAGGGGAAGAATGGCTGTCGACCGTTCGATGCCGATCCTCGTGGTGGACGATTACAACACCATGATCCGAATCATCCGCAATTTGTTGCGGCAGCTCGGATTTGAGGACATCGACGATGCGCATGACGGCTCTCTCGCGCTCGCCAAGATGCGCGACAAACGATAAAGCCTGATCATCTCCGACTGGAACAT
>CAMAWG010000002.1 GCA_945861855.1 Rhodoplanes serenus | reverse complement strand
CGAGGGTGGAAGTCGCGCCATTACCAGCCGGTAATCACGGCGCAGCGAAATTTCCGTAAGCGTCCATTCCTGACACTTGGTCAGGCCGCGGCAGCAAGCCGGCCCCAGTTCCAGGGCAGCAGGTTATCGAGGAGACTGGCGGGGTGACCGTTGGACATGCGCTCGAGCACATCGCGCAGGTAGGCGAATGGCTCGATGCCGTTGAGCTTTGCGGTGGCAAGGAGAGAGGCGACGACGGCCCAGCGCTCTGCGCCGCCGTCAGATCCGGCAAACAGGTGGTTCTTGCGGCCGAGCGCGATGGAGCGGATGGCCCGCTCGACGGTGTTGTTGTCGAGTACGATGCGTCCGTCGTCGAGGAAGCAACACAGGGCGGTCCAACGTGTGAGGGCGTAGCGGATCGCCTCGGCAAGTGCGCCGCGCGGCGGGATGCGGTGGAGCTCTGCCTCGAACCAGGTCTTCATCGCGGCGACGAGCGGCAGCGATCTGATGCGCCGTGTCGTTCGCCGGGCGTCGGCGGTCTGGCCGCGGATGGTTGCCTCGACGGCATAGAGTTCGACGATGCGCCTGAGCGCTTCGGCCGCGACGGGAGAGCCGGTAGCCTCATGCACCTCATAGAACTTGCGACGCGCACCTGCCTTCTCAGCCTCTTTGCGCATGAGCGTTTCAAGGCGGCCGCGCGAAATAATCAATGCTTCATGAGGCGCATGTGACCGCTGCTCGCCGTTCCATTGCAGCCATTTTCGCTTGATGTTGGCGACCGTGGCCGTAGACAGAGTGCGGCCAAGGCCCAGCCTGTGAAACAAAGCAGCGACGACCGGAGGGGCAGTTTCCGGCCAATGATTCCGTCGGTGCCGCTGCTGCACCACACACGCCGAAAGCCCTAACCGCGCCTCATCGCGCCGAAGATTTCTCGCGCCGTCCTGTTGAGGCTTGCCGCGAAGCCAAGCATGAGAAGTTCGCGAGAGCGAGCATCGCAAAAGGCCTTGGCGGAAGTAACTTTTAGTAAGTGACCGGCGTCAATAGCGGACGATTGGTGAAAAAAGCATCGAGGTTTTCCATTACGAACGTGTCATCCACACACTGGGTGAATCGACGCTGGATCGAGCCGGAAGGGTCATTCGATTAGCAGGTTGCGCATGACATCACCGAGCGAAAGACCGTCGAACGATTAGCTCAGGATAACCTTCGGCGCATTCAGATGCAGCTCGAAATTGTCGGTCGGATTAGCCAATCCGAATCATTGCTGTCTGGCGATATTGAAACGTTGGCGCGTGAAGTGACGGAACTGGCGTCGCACGCGACAATTTATACCGAAGTAGCGCCGAGCAGACTATGGCCAGATTCGCCAGGCGCCGGGAATCGATTTGAATTGCGCGATGCCCATTGGCCGCGCTCGTTGCGCGCTTTTGAGCCGGGCGCGCTTAAACGCTTGCGCACAGAATTGCGCTCCGCGCCCCAAATTTCAATCGGCGCAAACGATCTTTTATCGAGTAGCACCAGCAGCACGGCGTCAAAGGGTTTGCTGCAGTCAATTTTTGGCACGCGCCCACGGTATTTGTCGGCCACCATCACGGCGCGGCCTTTGATCTGAAAGGTCTCCCGTCGTGGTCCCGTGCTTGCGATAGCAGCTTGCGCACTGGCAGCTGCGGTTTGGCTTTGAATCTCGCCCGCCAGTTGCCGAAGGCCTTCAGCGGAATCCCGTGCGCCTCGCAATACTCTCGCTGATTCAACGCGCTCTGTTGCCACGCCTCATGATGCGCACGCCAAAACGCCTCGCCATAGCGCACCCGCGACCCAATCTCGTTCGGCATCTCCATCCTCTTCACCTGCAAAACTGCTGGTGAGAACAGATCGCGTCCGAGGACCATCAGAACAAGTGTGCAAGAAATGGACGCTTAAAAGGAACGACTGTTCAATTCAGTGCCACCGAAATCGGCGCATTCAACTTCGTTCGTATTTGAAAACTTTGTTCGGCTCCTTCCAATTCGCCATGAGAACCGGCGCCGGTCCCGACTCCGACGAGCGGGAGGCCGGCGTGTCGTCACGCTGTCGATGCGTGTCGCCGGCGGAGCTTTTGCCGGCCTACCGCACGTTGATCCAGACGCTCTTTTCCTGCGTCAGTTCGCGCATCACCGAGAAGCCCATTTCGCGGCCGTAGCCGCTGTTCTTGTAGCCGCCATAGGGCGCCATCGACGACACCGCGCCCCAGGTGTTGACCCAGACGTTGCCGGCTTCGAACGCCTGCGCCGCCCGCATGGCGCGGCCGACGTCGCGGGTGATGACCGACGCCGCTAGTCCGAATGGGCAATCGTTGGCAAGTGCGAGTGCCTCGCCTTCGTCCTTGAAGGTCAGCACCGACAGCACCGGCCCGAATATCTCCTCGCGCGCGATCTTCATCGAGTTCTGAACCTGATCGAAGATCGCCGGGCCGACGAAGTTGCCCTTCTCGAGACCCTGCGGCTCCTCGCCGCCGTAGACCAGCTTGGCGTCGCTCTTGCCGCTGGCGATGTAGCCCAGCACGCGCTGTTTCTGCTTCGGCGAGATCAACGGGCCCATCGTGGTGCCGGGGTCCATCTGGTAGCCGAGCCGCACCTTCTTGGCGGCCTCGATCACTTTCTCCAGCACCTTGTCGTGCAGCGATTCATGCAGGAACAAGCGGGAGCCTGCGGTGCAGACCTGGCCCTGATTTGAGAAGATCGACATGGCGGCGACCGAGGCGGCCTGATCGATCGGCGCGTCTTCGAATACCAAGACGGCACTTTTGCCGCCGAGTTCAAGCCCGACCGGCTTGAGGGTGGCGGCGGCTTCGGCCGCGATCCGCTTGCCGGTTTCGGTCGAGCCGGTGAACATGATCTTGGCGACCATGTGGTGCTGCACCAGCGCGAGGCCAGCGACCGCGCCATAGCCCGGCACGATGTTGACCACGCCGGCCGGTATGCCGGCTTCCTGGCACAGCTTGCCGATGTACATCACCGACAGACAGGCCTGTTCGGCCGGCTTGAGCACGACGGTGTTGCCCGCCGCGATCGCCGGCGCGATCTTCCAGATCGCCTGCAGCAGTGGGTAGTTCCACGGAATGATGCCGCCGATGACGCCGAGCGGCTCGCGCAGCGTCATGTTGATGTAGGGGCCGGGCACGGGGATGGTGTCGCCCTGGATCTTGGTGCACATGCCGGCGAAGTATTCGAGCGCATCGATTGCGGTCACCGCATCGATCGCCTTGGAGTCTCGGATCGGCTTGCCGGCATTGATCGATTCCAACTCGGCGAGTTTGGCGCCGTTGGCTTCGACCAGTTGCGCGAGCTTCATGAGAAGCTTGGCGCGCGCCGCCCCGGTCTTCTTCTTCCAGGCCGGGAAGGCGGCGAGTGCGGCGCGCACCGCCGCGTCGATGTCTTCCTCATCGCATTCGGCCAGATAGCCGCAGACTTCGCCATTGCCGGGATTGAAGGTCGGAAACGTCTTGCCACTGGCGGCGGGCCGGAATTCGCCGTTGATGAAGGCGCCCCATGTTTCAGGTTTGAAATCTGCGATGGCTTGCGTTTCGACCTTGTTCATGGGGCACCTCTATCGTTGCTATCGTTTCACGTATTGCGGCGACCACGTTCTCCGGCTCAGTGCCGCAGAACGCCGGTCTTGTCGACCTCGTTGCGCAGCGCATCGAGTTCGTCTTTGGTTGGCGGCTGCACCGTATCGAGCTTCCTGGCGACATTCACCGCAAAGCCGGTATTGGCCTTGACGTCGTCCACGGTCACGCCCGGGAACAACTGCGCCAGCCGCGCCTCCAGCGTATCCGGATCGAAGTCGAAGATGCACTTCGGCGTCACGATCCACTTCGGGCCGCCGCCGTAGAACTCGTTGTCGCGGCAGACCTTCTTGCCGGGATGCGAGATGTAGTCGACCTTGTCGACTAGGCGGCGCTTGTCGTGCGCGGTGAGGAACACGTAGGTGTCGCGCACGCCAATGGCGATGTCGTTGATGCCGATGGTGCCGGGACCGCGGAACGACATTTTCCCGTCCTTGCCGGCAAGCCCGATCATGTTGGTGTTGCCCCACTTGTCGGCCTGGATGCCGCCGACGAAGAACTTGTCGGCGAACCAGAAGTGGTTGACGTCGCGGAACTCGCTGCCGTCCTTGTAGTAGTCCTTGCCGCCCGGCGCGCCATAGAACAGGAACGTATCGGGGTGGTCGTGGACCGACTCGGCGTAGCGGATCAGCTCATAGCCGGTCGAGGTCTTCGGCAGTTCGTCCACCTCAATGTCGGTGACCTGGCACAAGGTCACCGAGCCGCCGAGTTGAAGCTTCAAGTTCGGCGCGTGGGTCTTCTGCGCCAGCATGGTGGCGGCGAAGAAGATTTCGGTGTGCGCGCCGGACGTGATCTTGTCGGTGTCTTGGATCTCGCGCGAGAACACCACCGCCATCATTTCTTTCCAGGAATAGTCGCTCATGGTTAGCAGTCCTTTAAATCTTGTCTACGGATGATGGCCGGTTACCAGCTCACGATCGGATGGGTGTAGAGGCCGAGCAGCTTCTTGATGCCGACGTCATTGAGATAGGCGTAGTGCTCCTTGACGTGGCGCCCGAGATAGTCATCCCAGATTTTCTTGTCGCCCTTGCGGTTGGCCTCGCTGCATTTGACGTAATCCTGGATGTACTCGACGTCCTCTTTGTAGAAGCCGTGCGCGGCGTAAGGGTGGCCGCCATAGGGCGCTTCGACGACCACGTCGGAGTAGGCGATGGTGGTCATGAACGGGTTCTTGCGGATCACCGAATTCGGCACGATGCGTTCGGTCTGCGTCATGATGCGGTTGGACGCGCGCGCCATCCAGCGGTCGCCGAAGCGGGCGCCGAGATGCTGGCCATTGCCGTAGCAGTCCGACCAGCCGACATGGATGATCGCCCAGTCCGGTCGCAGCGGCGGCACCGCGAGAATCTTCTTGGTCTTGCCGATCGGGTCGATGAACTCGACAAAGTCCTTGTTGAGCTCGGGAATGCTGGTGCCGACACCGCCGCGCCAGGCGAAGAATTCCTGGCCGGAGGCGGCCGCGAAGAAGCCCGCATAAAGCAGGTATTCGCTGGTTTCCTTGAGCTCGATCTCGCCGGACTCGGCGTATTTGCGGAAGTTGTGGCCGATCGGGCAGTACATTTCCTGGCCGACATAGGGTGCGATCAGCTTCTTGACGCAGCCGGCGCCGATCAGCAGATCGATTTCCAATCCCGCGGTCGCCGAGGCGACGATGGTGAGATTCTTTTTGCCGGTGCGGATCATCTCGCGCACGATCGCCATCGGATGGTTGTCGGCGCCGAAGCCGCCGATCGCCACGATCTGGCCGTCCTTGATCAGCGCCACCGCTTCCTCGATCGACTTAACGACCTCTTTTCTCTTCTTCTTGCTCACGTCATCACCCTCGCTTTTGTCGGTTAGGTCTTTAGGATTTCAAAATCGTGCAGCCGTACACGGCGGAATCCTGCCCGAGCAGGAGCCCGCCTTGATTTTGCGCCATCGTCACTTTCGGGCGCTTCTCGATCTGGCGTTTGCCCGCTTCGCCGCGCATCTGCCAGACCAGTTCGCAAATCTGCAGCAGGCCGGTGGCGCCGACCGGGTGGCCGCGCGAGCACAGGCCGCCGCTCGGATTGACCGGCACCCGGCCGTCGAGCGTGGTGATGCGCTCGTCGATCAGCCGTGGGCCTTCGCCGGGGCCGCACAGGCCAAGGCGCTCGTAGAGCATCAGTTCCGACGGCGCCATCGCGTCGTGCAGTTCGACAGCTTCGAGGTCCTCCGGGCCAATGCCGGCTTTCTCGTAGGCCGCGTAGGCGCTGGTGGTCGCCGAGTCCGGGCGCTCGTCGCCGGGCAGGCGATAAACGCCCGATTGCAGCACGCAGGCGGCAATGGTGATGTGGGTCTTGCTGGAGAACTTCTTGGCGATGTCGGCCGAGCAGACCACTGCGGCCGCCGCGCCGTCCGAGATCGAGGAGCACATCAGCAGCGTCAGCGGGTCGACGATCACGCGTGATTGCACGACCTCTTCGATGGTGAGCGGGCGCCGATGCTGGGCGAGGGGATTGAGCGAGCCGTTGTAGGAATTCTTCACCGCCGGCTTGGCGAAATCGGCCGCGGTCCAGCCGTATTCGGCCATGCGCGACTTGAGATTGATCTTAGGATGGATCGCGTAGCTGGTGGTGAACTGCATGCCGAGCTCGGACAGATCGAGTTCGGACACGCCGCTGAGCGCGCCGATGGTGCGGGCGCTATCGCCGACATTCATCTTCTCGACGCCGACCGCGAGCGCAATGTCAGCAGCGCCCGACGCCACCTCAAGCCAGGCCCCGCGCAGCGCGGTCATGGCGCTGGCGCAGGCGTTTTCGACATTGATGATCGGAATGCCGGTGATGCCGGAATGCTGCAAAACCACCTGTCCGCGCACGCCTTCCTGGCCGGTCAGCAGACCGCCCAGCGAATTGCCGACATAGGCCACATTGATATCGGTCGCCTTTACGCCGGCGTCGTCGAGCGCGCCCCAGATCGCCGGATAGGCCAGCGCCTTCATCGGCTTGTCGAGGAAGCGGCCGCTCGCGTGAGCGCCGACGCCAATGATGGCTACGTCGCGCATCAGGTTCTGGCCCCGTTTGCCGGCACGAATTTGTAGGTGAGTTCATCCCGGTGCTCGGGTGTGTCGGCGAGCGGCTCGACCACCAGCTGCATCTCCATGCCGTCCTCGAGTACGCCGCGCTCGACCGGCAAGCCCGCGCCGACCAGCGAGAAGATGCGCGGACCTTCCGGCAGGTCGACGAAAATCTGGAACGCCGGTGCGGTGAACCCCGCCGGCGCGAAATGCGAGATGGTGTGGCTGTAGAGCTTACCGGTGCGGCCGATCTCGACCTCGACCATGGCGCCATTGGTGTGGCACGACGGGCAGACCGGCATCTTGGGGAAAACCACGATGCCGCAGTCCCGGCAGCGGTTTCCGAGCAAGCAGGGTGTCTTACCCGGCTCGGTCGGAACACGCAGATTATCGGGATTGAGAATTTTCACGCCGGCACCGTTACTGTTGTACGCTTAAACGCCGAGATGCTTCTTCAGGGCCCGGAAACCGGCGCCGAACACGCGCGTCATGAACACTTCGCCTTCCGCTTCCTTGCCCGGCTCGGTATCGAACTGCGTCGACCACTCGCCGAGCGTCCCGTAGCTGTCGGTGATCGGACGCAGGTGCATGGTGGTGCGGATATTCTTCACCGGCAGCGGCCCTTCCAGCACCGAATAGGTGATGGTGCAGGTGCTGGGATCGAGCGCTTCCAGGCGTTCGCGCAGCACGTCTTTTGTGCCCTGCATGCCGAGACGGCGCACCGCGCCGATCGCGGTCGGCGCCTTGCCGTCCTCGATGGTTGAATCTTTCATTCCCGGCATCCAGGCTGGAAGCCCGTTGAAATCGCTGGCGGTGCGCCAGACGCGTTCGATCGGTGCGTTGATGACCGAGCTCACAAGTACTTTCGGCATTCGTGATGTCCTGTTTAGTGGCCAGCGGCGGAACGTGCTGAATGGCCTGGGGCGGATACGTCCGGACGGTTCGTCGCGGTCTATCCCGGCCACGCCTCAACGTCGGAATAATGGTATAACGATGTTCTAGTAAGTCAAGCACCCCTCGGCGGGTGCGTCACTGGCGCGTCCGGTGCGCGGGCTTGACCCGCCTTCCATATTGTTGATTATCAATAATAGCAAATAGGGAGGATGAGCGCATGAAAAACCCAGCGCCGCAGGCAAGCGCCGCGACCGCAACCGGTGATCCGTCCTGGAAAGAGCGGATGGCCGTCGCGCTGGCGCGCGATATCGTCGACGGCGAGCGCATCATCTCGGGCGCGCACACCGAGATTTCCTTTGCCGCCGCGATGCTTGCGCAGAAGATGCACGCGCCGAACATCAAGCTTCAGCTCGGCGGAACCTGCTTCCTGGTGAACGTCATCGATCTCAAGGTGCAGTTGCCGAAGACATCGACGGACTACCGCATGTTGCGCTGGGCCGAGATCGCTTACGACCACATGGAGACGTTCATGTATTTCGGCGCGCCGGGCGGACGCGCGTATTACAAAGGCGGCCGGCCGCCGACCAACAAATATTATGTCGGGGATAAGTTCTTTGCCGGCGGCATCCAGGTCGACGGCAACGGCAATGCCAACATGATCGGCATCAAGGGCAAGGACGGCCGCAAGTTCGGCTTCCGCGGCCCCGGCACCGTCGGCATCGCCGATATCGTGACGGTGGCGACGCCCTATATCTTCGTCACGCACCACGACAAGCGCACGCTGGTCGACAGGGTCGACTATATCTCGATGCATGGCCCGAACGGCTGGCGCGATAACAAATATCCCGGCCATGGCCCGAAGTGGATCATCACCCCGCGCGCCATCTTCACCTTCGACAAGAGCGGCAAGGCCCAGCTCGCAGCCACGTTTGCGGGCACCTCGGCCGAATGGGTGAGGGACAACACCGGCTTCTCCTTTGCGCTCGCGCCCGATTTCAGCGAGGCGCAGGAGCCGACCGAGGAGGAACTCTCCGTGCTCCGCGGAGAGATTGATCCCGACGGCGTGCTGCGTCATTGACGCCGTGAACAAAGGCAGGGAGAGCCACCGATGAGCAGCAAGGTCCACGTCGCCGGCGTCGGCTCGACCAAGTTCGGCGTGCTGCCCGGCCGCAATCTGCAGAGCCTGGCGGTCGAGGCGGCGCGCGCCGCGCTGGCAGACTCGAAAATCCCACCGGACAAGATCCGTTGCGTGTTCGTCGGCAATTTCGTCGGCGGCATCATGACCGGGCAGGAACTGCTGGGCCCGATCGTCGCCGCCGATCTCGGACTCAAGAATGTCGCCGCCATCAAGATCGAGGCTGCTTGCGCCTCGTCGAGCGCGGCGGTGAACATCGCCCACCGGTTGATTTCGGCCGGCGCGGAAGAAGCGGTGCTGGTGGTTGGCGTCGAGCGGCTGACCGGCGCGCCGCGTGATGCGCTCACCACCGCGATGACCGCGGCGATCGACCAGGGCACCGAAGGCGGTGCGGGCCTTACGTTTCCGGGCTTCTGGGGCATGGTGATGGCCCGCCACATGCATCTGTACGGCACCACGCGCGAGCAGGTGGCGGCGGTAACGGTCAAGAACCGCCGCTTCGGCGCGGGCAATCCGCTGGCGCAGTTCCAGAAGCCGGTCGAACTTGAAGCGGTGATGAACTCGCCCGCGGTCTGCGACCCAATCCGCCGCTTCGATTGCTGCCCGGCGACCGATGGCGCCGCCGCCTTGGTGTTGACGGGCGAAGCGCTCGCCCGGCAATTCGGCTCGCCGTCGGTCGGCATCGCCGCGTCGGTGCTGGTCAACGGCCCGGTGCGCATCACCGATTACGCCGACATCACCACCCACGACGGCACCGTGCAGGCGGCGCAACGTGCCTACGCGATCTCCGGCGTCAGCCCCGAGGATATCGACGTCGCCGAACTGCACGACTGCTTCTCGGTCGCCGAGATCGTCGACAGCGAAGACCTCGGTTTCTTCGCCAAAGGCGAGGGCGGTCCCGCCGTCGCGCAGGCGCCGTCCGCGCGTAACACCAAGGTCACGATCAATCCGAGCGGAGGCCTCTTGTCGAAAGGCCACCCGACCGGCGCCACCGGCTGCGGCCAGATTTACGAAGTGGTGATGCAGATGCGCGGCCGTCACCCGAACCAGGTGGCGAACGCGCGGCTCGGCCTCACCCACAATGGCGGCGGCACCGCGGCGGCCGTCACCGTTCACATTCTGGAGGCGCTATCATGAGCGCATCCTTGCAGGAAACGCTGAAGGGCACCGTGCACAGCCACACCATCATCCGCGTGCCGGACAAGGCGCACGCCGCGATGGCGCCGTTCGTGCTGCTGCTGGTCGAACTCGCCGGCGGCAAGCGCGTGCTCGGCCATTTCGCGGGCAGCGACGCGCCCGTCATCGGCGCTCGCGTCACGGCCACCGTATCCCAACAAGAAACGCCCATCTTTGCCATCGAGGAAACGCCATGAAACTCGACCCGATCACCCGTGCCAACCGTCCCAAGCGCAAGGAAGTGCTGATGGGCGAGGAGGAAGCCGCCGCCCTCATCAAGGACGGCGATGTTGTCATCGTCGGCGGTTTCGGCACCGTCAATCATCCGATGCCGATCATCCGCGCGTTGATCCGCCGCAGGGTCAGGAATCTGACCGTGATCGGCGCCGCCACCGCCGGTCTCGAGCTCGACATGCTGATCGGCGCCGGCTGCGTGAAGAAAGTGATCGCGCCCTATATAGGCGCCGAACTGCACGCGCCGGTCGGCAACTGCTTCCGCTATGCCGCCGAAAACGATGAAGTCGAAGTCTACGAAACCACCGAGTATCTGCTTTATTCGCAGCTCGACGCGGCGGCGCGGGGCCTGGGTTTCCTGCCGTGGCGCGGTGGCGTCGGCACCTCGTTGCCCGAACTCAACAAGGACTACGTGCCGTTCAACGATCCGATCAACGGCGAACCCTATCTCGCGGTGCCGGCGCTGCACGCCGACTGGGCCATCATCCATGTCGGGCAGGCCGACGTGTACGGCAACGGCCAGCACGGCGGCGCGCGCTTCGGCGACCGGCTGCTGTCGCGCGCGGCCGAGCGCGTGATGCTGACCGCCGAGCGGATCGTGCCCAATGCCGAGATCCGCAAGGACCCGTTCAAAACGTCGGTCGCCTATGCCGACGTAGTGGTGGAAGCTCCCTATGGCTCGCATCCGTTCGCCAGCCACGGCTTTTATGTCGAGGACGAGGACATGATCGCCGAATACGTCGCGGCCTCCGTCGCCTACCGCAAGCGCGACATGGCGGCGTGGAATGCCTACCTCGACCGCTGGATCAACAATGTCCCGAATCACCAGGAGTATCTAAAAAAGCTCGACGCCGGTCGCATCGCACATCTGGTGAACGCCATTCATGCCTAGCGTGAAGAAGCAGAAGCAGAAGCCGAAGGGTAAGACCAGGACGTACCGGCAATCGCAGAACGGTCTGCGCGAAGCCATCCTCGGCCTGCTCGCGATCCGCCCGATGTCGGGTTACGACCTGTCGCGTTCGTACCGGCGAGCGCTCCAGCAGATTTGGTACGCGCCGCTCGGGCAGGTCTATCCGACGCTGCGCAAGATGCAGCGTGACGGTCTGCTCAAGGTATCGGTGAAAATCCAGCACCACCGTCCGAACCGCAAGGTCTACAGCCTCAACGCCGAGGGCAGGCACCTGCTGGTGCTGTGGCTGTCGCAGCCCGCCGCGTTGCCGCGCATGCACCACGAATTCATCCACAAGCTTTTCCTGCTCGGCAATATCGAAGCGGCAAGCCGCGGCGAACAGCTCGACGGCTACATCAAACGCTCGACAGAATGGGCCGCCGACCTGCGCCGCGCCGAGCGGATGCTGGAGCCTTCGCTCAACGGCCCGAATGCCGAGAGCGCCTGGTACCAGCTGCTCTCGCTTCGCCATTTGTGCCGGATCGTCGAGTGCGAGGCCGACTCGGCCCGCCAGATCGCGGCCGAAATCGCCGCCCAATACGGTCCTGCCGGCTTCCGGGGGAAACCGCCGGCCGCCGCCGCGGGCGCGGAAAACCACGCTTTTGCGGGCCAATCGCTGTCCCCAAGTGTCCGAAGCCGCCCTGCCGAGGCTGCCGAGCCGGTCTGACCGCCGCACTTGTCCTTCCCATCCGCCTAGAACACTAATATACCAAGTTCAGGGGTGGGAATGGACATGCGATGAACCGGATTCCGACGACGATC
Organism: Rhodoplanes serenus; assembly: GCA_945861855.1. Lineage (GTDB taxonomy): Bacteria > Pseudomonadota > Alphaproteobacteria > Rhizobiales > Xanthobacteraceae > Z2-YC6860. The sequence continues at coordinate 93,568 of CAMAWG010000002.1, read as the reverse complement.
AAGGATCCCGAACTCGTCGCGCAGCGCCGCAGCGAAATCATCGACGTCGCCACCCGCCTGTTTCTCGAGCGCGGCTTTCACAAGACCTCGATCCGCGACATCGCGCGCGCCTGTCCATTCAATCTCGCCAGCCTCTATATGTATGTGACGTCGAAGGAGGACATCCTCTTCTTGGTGGCGCAGCAGCTCATCGAGGAGAAGGCGCGGGCGATGGCCGCGGTTGAGGTGCTTGACGACAATCCGGCCGAGTCGTTTCGCACCGCGCTGAAGTCATACTGCCGCATCGTGCACGAATACCGGCCGCATATCCGGCTGCTCTACAGGGAACTCGACGTGCTCACGCCCGAACGCCGTGAAATCGTCATGGCGTCGCTGTCGTCGGTCACCGACGTGTTCGAACGCATTGTGCGCAAGGGCATCGAAAAGGGCGTGTTCGGCCGCGATATCGAGCCGAAACTGGTCGCGCTCAACGCATTGTTCCTCTGTCATCTGTGGTCGTTACACGCGCGCGCGCTGCGCGCCGTCACGCTCAACATCAACGAATTCTTCGACATGCAGGCGAAGATCGTGTTGCAGGGCATGCTGACACGTGAGCTTGTTGCAAAAGAAACCGTAGTTGCCGCGGCGCGTTAGCGCGCAACGCCTTAGCTTCGCAATAAATGTGTTTCATGGAGCGATTGAAATTCATAACGCGATGCGATGCTCGCGCCGCTTGTAATATTCATGCGCTGCTTCAAACGGTTTTGTTGCATTGCGCAAAACAAAAGTTCTCATTCGCCGCGGCCAACCAGCACACAACTCTTGCCCAACCACGGACACTGTGTTCTTCTAGAACACTGTTATACTAGAATGTTCGTGAGGCCGGCGCATGCAACCAATTCGGCACGACGTTCCGCAGCATCATCAGGATCGCACCTGGGCGATCTACGGCAAAAGCGTGCCCCAGCTTTTTCTGGAGCGCGTTGCCGGGCGGCCCGATGTCGTCGCGCTGCGTTACAAGGACTTCGGCCTCTATCAGGAAGTCACCTGGAAGAAATATCGCGACGATGTCGAAGCCTTCGCACTCGGCCTGATGTCGCTCGGCGTCGAGCCGGGCGATCGCATCGCGATCATGGGCGATCCTTGTTACGAGTATTTCGTCGCGGATATGGCCGGCTTGTCGGTCGGCGCTATCACCTACGGCATCTACACGACGTGTTCGCCGACCGAGGTGCGCCACCAGCTTGAGAATGCCGGCGCCAAGATATTCATCGCCGAGAACCAGGAATACGTCGACAAGATACTCGAACTCGAAAACCTCGCCACCGATCTGCGCCGCATCATCGTCGCCGACATGCGCGCGATGTTCCTCTATCGCGACGACCGCATCGTCAGCTTCTCCGGCGTACAGGATCAGGGCCGCGCGTTCGGCAAGACCAGGCCGAAGGCGTTCGAGCAGCGCACCCTTGCGGTCAAGCCCGAGGATGTCGCGGTGTTCGTCTACACCTCCGGCACCACAGGCGCGCCGAAGGCCGCGATGCTGACACACCGCGACCTGATGGTCGGGATGGTCAACACATATCTGCAGGGCTTCCCGGAGCTGGAGCAGGGCCCGCAACGCGTCATCACGCATTTGCCGCTCGCGCATCTGGTCGAGCGCTCGATGAGCCTATGCCTGATGCTGATCGCCGACGTCACGCCACATATCGGCGAGGAAGTCGACAATCTGCGCGAGACCCTGACCGAGGTTGAGCCGACTTTCTTTCATGGCGTGCCGCGTGTCTGGGAAAAGTTTGCGTCGCAGATTCAGGTCAATATCGACCGCGCCGATCGCATCAAACGGCTGAGCTATCGCATGGCGATGGCGATCGCCAAACGTCACGCCACATATGTCTGGGCCCGAAAACGGCCGCCGCTCTGGCTCGCCGCCAGCTACGGCCTGGCGCGGCTCCTGGTATTCAAGCCGATGCTGATGAAGGTCGGCCTGCACAAGCTTCGCGCGGCCTTGACCGCCGGCGCGCCGATCCCGCCGACCGTGCAGGCGATCTGGCAGATCTGGGGCGTCAATCTGCGCAATCTCTACGGCATCACCGAGCACACGCTGGTGCTGAGCCAATGCGATCCGTTCCAGCAGCCCGGCGACGCTGGCGTTGCGCTCTATCCGAAGGAAGTGACGCTGGCGCCGGACGGCGAAATCCTGGTGCGCGGGCCGGGCATGTTCTGCGGCTATTGGAAAAATGAAGAAGCCACCAAACAGGCGATCCAGGACGGCTGGCTCCACACCGGCGACGTCGCGCAGATCATGGGCAACGGCCATTTCCGCATCGTCGACCGCAAGAAGGACATCATGGTCACGAGCGGCGGCAAAAACATTTCGCCGAGCGAGATCGAGAACCTGTTCAAGGGCTCGTCCTATATCAGCGAGGTCGTGCTGTTCGCCGACGCCCGCAAATTCCCCAGCGCGCTGATCGAGATCGACTTCGACACGGTGGCCGATTGGGCGCGCCAGCACGGCATCGTCTACACCGGCTTCACCTCACTCGCGCAGCAGCCGCGCGTGATCGAACTGATTGGCAAGGAAATCGACAAGTACAACGAGAAGCTCGCGCGCGTCGAACAGGTCAAGAAGTTCCGGATCATTCCGAAGGAGCTCGATCCGGAGGAGGGCGACACGACACCGACGCGCAAGGTGAAGCGCCGCCACATGTACACGATGTTCGAGGACTTGGTGGAAGACATGTACCGGGACGGACAAGAAGCCCGGATTGACGTCGCTAAAGGTATGGAAACTAGCAGTCAGCCGAAGCTCGCCTTCAGCTGACACCGGGAGGTAAAGATGCAGAAGAAGTTCGTTTTCCGCGGCCTTGCCGCGGCCACTATTGCTGCCTGTCTGGCCGGCTTCTCGCCGGCCCAGGCCCAGGACGCCTACAAGATTGGATACATCACCGACCTGTCGGGGCCGTTGGCAAGCTCCTACACGCCGACCTGGGAAGGCTTTGAACTCTACATCAAGGCGCTGAACGACCGCGGCGGTATCGGCGGCAAGAAGGTCGACGTCGTTCTTGACGACGACGGGCTGAAGGCAGATCGCGCGGTCGCCGCTGCTAAGAAGCAGACCGAGCGCGACAACGTGCTCGGCATTTTCGGGCTGAGCCTGTCGAGCACGCAGGGCCCGGTCTACGCCGAAATGCGCAAGATCGGCGTGCCTGTGATCACCACCTTCAGCGGCATTCTCGATGCACTGCCGCCGGCGCAGCCGTTCTCATACTCGACCGGGGTGGTGTTCGAGGTCGCGGGCGACGCCATCGGCGAGTTGATCCAGAATATCAAGAAGGGCGGCAAGGTCGTCGGCATGACGATCGACAGCGTCGGCGGGCGCGCGGCGCTCGCGCACAACAAGAAGCTTGTGCTGGCCGCCGGCGGGCAATGGGACGAAGTGATCTTCCCGGTCGCGACGTCGGACTTCACGCCGTTCGCTCAGGCCGCCAACGAAAAGAAGCCCGACATCGTGGTCGGTCACTACGGCTCCGGCCAGAACCTCGGTGTCATCCCGGCGCTGCGCCGCTCCGGCTACACCGGGCCTTATGTGGTGGCGTCCTACGGCGTGACCGAAGACACCATCCGCGCCGCAGCGCAGCGGGCCGGCAGCGGCGACAACATCTTCTACGTCAGCCGCTACAGCTCGGCCTTCGACAAGAATCCGTCGGTCGCCGAAGTCGCCGCCGCGCAGAAGAAGTACGGCACCTCCAAGCCGTTCTCGAGCATGCACGTCACCGGCTGGGCGCTCGGCAAATTCGCCGAGGAGGCGCTCAAGAAATGCGGCTGGCCGTGCACGCGCGACAAGCTCGACAAGATCGTGCAGACGCTGAAGGTCGACATGGGCGGTCTCACCGGCGGGCCGATCGAGATGGTGGCCGGCGACGGCTACGGTCCAACCTATTGGCGGCTTTACGCGTGGAACGCCAAGTCGAACGAGATGGAGCCCAAGAGCGGCTGGGTGAAGCGCGAGGCCAAGGGCTACAAGTAATCGTTCGAGAATCCTTCTGAAATTCGCAGGCGGAGGACAATTCCTCCGCCTGCTTTCCGAAAGTGTGTGCCGTGGAATTCGTCGCGACCGTCGTCATTCTGACCTGCACCTACGCGCTGCTCGCCGCCGGCATCGTGATTCTCTACAAGGCCGGCCGGGTGGTGAATTTCGCGCATGGCGAGATCGCGATCGTCGGCGGCTATGTGTTCTATTCGAGCGGCATGATGTTTTCCGGCGGCGAGATGTCGCCGTGGCTCGCGGTGCTCGGCGCCATTGTGTTCTCCGTCATCATGGGGGCCTTCATCTACGCGACAATGATGCGCCGCGTGGTCGGGGAGCCGTTCTATGTGGCGATCCTGGTCACCGTCGGCATCGCCATCGTGCTCAAGTCCGCGATCATCGTGATCTGGCGCGCCCAGCATCTCACCATCGACGTGGGCATTGCGCCCGCCATCCGGCTCGCCGGCGGCGCGACGCTGTCCTACATGGACGTCGCCAGTGTTGCGCTGACGATTGCATTCTTCATCGCGCTTTATCTGTTCTTCACGTTCACGCGGCTCGGCGTCCAGTTCCGCGGCACCGCGGAGAACCCGCTGCTGGCGAGTCAGCGCGGCGTGAACGTCAATCTGGTGCTGTCGCTCGCCTGGATCATCGCGGTACTGGCGGCGACGCTGTCCGGCGTTCTGTACGGCGGCCGCGCGTTTCTCTCGACCGAGAGCGTCACCATCGGCCTTGCCGGCCTTACCGCCGCCCTGGTCGGCGGCCTCGACAGCCTGCGCGGCGCGGTCATCGGCGCCTTTGTCGTCGCGCTCGCGCAATATCTCACCGTCCGCCTGATCGACCCCGTGCTCAGCGAAGCGCTGCCGTTCCTGATCCTGCTGGTCGTCATGAGCATCAGGCCCTGGGGCCTGTTCGGCACCGTCGAAGAATTGGATCGCGTTTAATCATGGCCCGCGCCGGTACTAACCTTAGAACCAGCTATCTCGAATCGAACGAGGTGCTGCGGCGGCCCTATCAGAAGGTGCTGGTCGGGCTCATTCTCGTGGCCGCGGTGCTGCTGCCCGGCGGCTCGTCGGACTATTTCCTGCATCTGATCAACCTGTGTCTGCTGGCCTGCATCGGCGCGCTCGGCCTGATGATGCTGACCGGCTTCTGCGGTCAGATCTCGCTCGGCCACGCCGCGTTTCTCGCGATCGGCGCCTTCACCACCGTCATCCTGACGGTGCATCTCAAGCTGCCATTTATCGTCGTGGTGCCGGCCGCCGCCGTCACCGGCGCCATGATCGGCTTTCTTGTCGGCCTGCCGTCGCTGCGGTTTCGCGGCGTTTATCTCGCGATCAGCACGCTGGCGATGCACTACGCCATCATCTTCGTGGCGACGACCTATCAGGCCAAGTTCAGCGCCAGCGCCAGCGCCGGCATCACCATCCCCGATCCGACCATCGGTCCGCTGAAAATATCCGGTGCGCCCACCTGGTACTATTTCCTGCTGGTGCTGCTGACATTCATTACCATCGGCTGCGTCAACCTGGTGCGCACCCGGCCGGGCCGCGCCTGGATGGCGATCCGCGACCGCGACATCGCCGCCGAGGCGCTCGGCATCAATCTCACGCGCTACAAGCTGCTTGCCTTCATGCTGAGCGCGACGCTCGCCTCGGTGTCGGGCAGCCTGATGGCCTATTACAGCAACGTCGTGACGGTCGAGGCCTATACGCTCGATCTCGCCGTCATCTATGTCGCCATGATCATCGTCGGCGGCATGGGCTCGATCCTGGGCGGACTGATGGGCGCTTTCTTCATCACGCTTCTGCCGTACGGCATCGAACATCTGTTCGAATTCCTTCCGCGCGCCTGGCGCTTCGGCTCGACCGTGTTCGGCGTGCAGGTCGGCGCCGTCGGCGTCTGCATCATCCTGTTCCTGCTGTTGGAGCCCAAGGGCCTCGCCGAGATCTGGCGGCGCACCGAGACTTACTTCGACCGCTGGCCGTTCCGTTACCGCCCGCTCGACACGACGCGCCGGTGACGCCATGACCGCGCTCCTCGAAGTCCGTCAGCTTGAAGTCGTCTACAACCGCGTCGCGACCGCGATCCAGGGCGTCTCGCTCGAAGTGCCGGAAGGCTCGATCGTCGCATTGGTCGGCACCAACGGCGCCGGCAAGACCACCACCATGCGCGCCATCTCCGGCTTCCTGCCGTCCGAGGACGCCGAGATCACCGACGGCGAAATCACGCTGCGCGGCGAGCGCATCAACGGCCGCATGCCGCATCAACTGGCAAAGGCCGGCGTCATTCTGGTGCCGGAGCGCGACAAGGTGTTCTCGACCCTGAGCGTGCAGGAAAACCTCGCCTTTGCCGGACGCGAGGGCGGCGCCATCACCATCGAGCGCATTCACGGCTATTTCCCGCTCCTGCGCGAGCGCGGGACCCAACTCGCCGGCTATCTGAGCGGCGGCGAGAAGCAGATGCTGGCGATCGGCATGGCGCTGCTGTGCCGTCCGACGCTGCTCTTGATCGACGAGATGTCGATGGGCTTGGCGCCCATCGTCATCAAGGACCTGATGGAGAAGCTCCAGCAGATCAGCCGCGAACTGAACCTGACCGTGCTGCTGGTCGAGCAGAACGCCAAGGCGGCGCTGTCGATCGCCGACCACGGCTACGTGATGGAGAGTGGCCGCGTCGTGTTCACCGGCAAGGCGGCCGAGCTGATGACGCACCCGGACGTGCGCGAATTCTACCTAGGCGGAGCCGGGCAGGCGGAGAACAAGAGCTACCGCGACATCAAGCAGTACCGCCGCAAGCGCAGATGGTGGGGCTGATGGGGCTGGAAATCGAGAATCTCAAGCTTCAGTTCGGCGGCATCGTCGCGCTCAACGGCGTCAGCTTCAAAGCCGACGACGGCGAACTGGTAGCCATTGTCGGGCCTAACGGGGCCGGCAAGACCGCTCTGCTCAACTGCATCAACGGCGTCTACCGCCCGACCGCCGGCCATATCCGGCTCGACGGCCGCGATCTCACCACCGTACCGGTCGACAAGATCGCGCTCGCCGGCGTCGGCCGCGCATTCCAGCACGGCGAGATGTTTCCGCACATGACAGTGACGGAGAACCTGATGGTCGGCCGTCATCTGCGCATGAAGTCCGGCATCTTCGCCAGCGCGCTTTACTTCGGCCGTGCGCGCCGGGAGGAAATGGAAGAGCGCAAGACCATCGAGCGCATCATCGACTTTTTCGAACTCTACCGCTATCGCGATACGCTGACCGGCGATCTGCCCTACGGCGTGCAGAAGATGGTGGGCGTCGCCCGCGCGCTTGCCCTCGAACCGAAGCTGTTGCTGCTGGACGAGCCGTCAACCGGTCTGATGCGCGAGGAGAAGGAGAACTTCGCCCGCTATCTCTTGCGTATCCGGCACGAGATGAAAGTCGCCATCATATGGGTCGAGCACGACATGCAGATGGTGACCGATCTCGCCGACCGCATCGTCGTGCTCAATTACGGCGAGGTCATCGCCGACGGCGTGCCGGACGTCGTGCGCCGCATACCCAAGGTGATCGAGGCGTATCTGGGCGCCGATTAGATACTTTTCCCTGTCATGCCCAGACTCAATTCACCCGACGCTGGAAGCCCTGCCAATACGGCTCGCGCAAGGTGCGCTTGAGCAGCTTGCCTGAGGCGTTACGCGGCAGCTTGTCGACGAAGTCGATCGAGCGCGGCCGCTTGTAGCCGGCCTCCGGGTGCGGCACCACTCGTTCAGCGTGCTGCCCGCGCGCTTGACCACTACGGCCTTCACCGCCCTGAACGATACAGCAACCCTGAACTCGGCGCTGGTCACGATCAGCGCCGGTTTGATGTCGTCGATGATCGCTTTCACCTCGCTTGGCGTGAGACGCCAATTGATTGGCGCTGCGACGAGACCGGCTTTGCCCAGCGCAAAAATAAGTTCGAGATAAGCGGGGCAATTCTTGTTGACAATGGCGACACTGTCGCCGGGCGCCAGACCCAATTGTTCGACCAGCCCGGCGGCCAGCGCCGAACTCGACCGGTTCAGCTCGCCATAGGTCTGCGTCTTGCACTCGTACCAGATGGCGTCGAGGTCGGGATGCGCTGGACACGCCAACGGATCAATTCGGCAAGTGTCCGCACGCTGTAACCCTCTTGGTCGTTTCGGCCCGCCGGTTAACCCAGCGCGGCCATCAGTTTTTGCGCCGAAACGGCGGCACGAACATGCTCGACCGTCGCCACGGTTCGCTCGCCGTCCTTGATGGTGACAACGAATGTGAAGCGGTTGCGGTCGCGGCCGCGCAACATCGCGGCAACGGCGAGCGTGGCGCCGACTTTACTGGCGCCGAGGTGATCGATGACGACGCGGCTACCCACTGTGACCTGGTCCGGCTCGATCAAGGTCTTGGCAATATCGTAGCAGACCATTTCAGCGATGGTCACCAGATAGGGAGTAGCCGCCACCATCGGCATGCCGGGCACCATCGCGCCGACCGTGTCCTTTTCCTGGACGGTGTAAGTCTTCGATAACGTGGCGCCGATGCCGGGCCGCCGCAGGAATATTGGACATGATGGCTCTACCGTCTATGGTTGCAGGCTACATCCGGCGCTGTTGCGGATGCCAGCTGTGTTCGAGATTACTGATCAAGGCCGGCTCGTAAAAGCAGAAGTCGACGCGCAGCGCCTTGCGGTTGCTGACCGTTGAGGTAAAGCCGGCGCGGATCATCTGAGGCGTTGCGCGCGTTTTGCATTCTTTATGGTATAATGATGTTCTATTAAATCGTTGATTTCGCCCAAAGAGTGCTCTATCGAGTGAATCACACAGGCGGACTCGATTGTGCATAGGGCTGAAGGCACGAACGCTGTTATGGGGCGTCTGCCGCGTTGAAGGCCGCCCAGGGCAGTGTTCCACAACTGACGAGGCACTATGCCAGCGAAAGCGGTTAGCCGTACGAAGTTGCAGACCTTGGACCCGGGCCGCGTCTCCAGTATTCCAACCACGATCAAGAATCCGGAGCGCGTCGCGCATCGGCGCACCGAGCTGATCGACGTCGCAACCAAGATGTTTCTGGAGCGAGGGTTTCATAATACCTCGATCCGCGACATCGTGCGCGCCTGCACGTTCAACGTCGCCAGCCTTTACATGTACGTGTCCTCGAAGGAGGACATTCTCTACCTGGTCGCCCAGGACCTGATGAATAATATTGCTCAGAAGCTGTCGGAAACCGTGCTCGACCCCGAGTCGCCGGAGCGATCGCTGGAAATCGGCTTCGCCAGCTATTGCCAGATCGTCAATCGATTTCGGCGGCCGATCCGTCTGCTGTATCGCGAGGTCGGTTTCCTGCCGCCGGAGCCGCGTTCGGCTGTGGTCGCGACGGTGTCGAGCGTCATCAGCTATTTCGAGACCATTATCGCCGGCGGTATCGAGGCCGGGGTATTTCGCAAGGTGCCGGCGCGGCTCGCCGGGCTGGACGTGATGTTCATTGCCCACATGATCGCTTTGCACACCCGCGAGGTCAGGGCGATCGGCGATCTCGACGCCTACATCAACTATCAGATCGGTTCGATTTTCGCAGGCCTGCTGGTGACGCCGAAAAAGCCCGGCAGCGCTCCGGTGCGACAGGCCAAGGTCTTCCGATCGCGCAAGGCCAAGGTCGTGGGCTAGCTCGACCTTCCTAGCCGTTCGGTGCCCGGGCTTCTCACCCGCCCTCGCCATAGCGCGTCGAAGACGCGCGTAAACGCGCATATGGCGCGCGGCCGAGACGGAAGGAAAATAATCTATTGAATGCCACGCGATTGTCGGCGCTAATTGCTTTCGGCCGCTCCACCCTTGATAACGTTTTGGAGCGCTGGAAACGAACGATCTGGTGACGCACTATTCTTCTACCGATGACAAACGCATCAAGCTGCTGAAGTTGACTCCCGTGGGTAGTTCGTGTCAAATCGCATCCAACTCCGACCCCCTTTCGCGTCCAATTCCGGGTCTGACTCACATTTGATGAGTTCGCTGGCGACTTTGCGGTTCTCCAATGGGGGAATCAGCGCCATGCGAACCGGCTTTCGAATTTCGTCCCTTGCGCCGAGTGGGTTGGCGGTCGAGAGCGTAAGCGACTCACCGGATTCGATTATTTTGACCGTCCGGTCGGAAGCCGGCATGACCAAGTGCCCATTGTGCGGGACGGTGTCGCGCCGAATTCATAGCCGATACGCCCGACAAGTTGCAGATCTACCCAGCGCGGGCAGGCCGATCCGTCTCCGGGTGATCGCGCGGCGGTTTGTCTGCGAGGTCCCGCATTGTCGCCGACGGATTTTCGCCGAGCGGTTCGGTGACGACGTCGTCCCAGTGCGGTCGCGCCGAACAGCGCGGCTGGAATGCATCGTCCATCATCTGGGCCTGGCCCTCGGCGGTAGGCCGGCAGCAACCTTCGCCAAGCGATTGATGCTGCCCGTGAGCAACGATACCCTGCTGCGGGTCATCCGGCGACGAACCTGCCCACCGACCGAGCCTCTGGTCGTTGCCGGCATTGATGACTGGGCCTTCCGGAGGAACCATCGCTACGGAACAATCGTCTGCGATTTGGAGCGGCGGCGGATTGTGGCGCTGCTTCCGGATCGCGAGATCGCAACGGTGCGGGCTTGGCTTTCCGACCATCCAGGGATCAGGATCGTATCGCGCGACCGTGGCGGCGGCTATGGCGAGGCTGCAGCCCAGGCGCTCCCTGACGCCATCCAGGTTGCCGATCGCTGGCACCTGATGGAAAACGCAAGCGCGGCCTTCCTCGACGCGGTACGCCGGTCCATGCGCGTGATCCGGTCCGCAATCGGCGCGACGACGATAAATCCGGAGCTGCTCACCTGTGCGGAAAGGTTGCAATATCAAGGCTATCTGCGGCGCAAGGAGACCAAAGCCGCGATCATGGCGCTCGTCAGGGACGGGGTGCCGCTCAAGGAGATCGTCCGCCGGACCGGGCACAGCCGTAAACTCATTCGCCAGGTCAGCCGCGGTGAGAGCACGGACATCTTCCGGACTCGGCAGAGCACGCTCGACGCCCACTTGCCCTTCCTGGACGCTCAATGGGGCGCGGGCTGCCGGAACGGGACAGAGCTCTGGCGTCGTCTGCAAGTGCAAGGCTTCCAAGGCTCCTTGCGTGTCGTCAGCGAGTGGAGGACGCGGCGGCGACGTGCGGAGAAGGCGACCGATCAACAACTTCAAAAAGTACCGTCCGCGAGAACAATCGCCCGACTGATGACCACGGCGCGCGATCATCTGAGCAAAGCAGATACCGTCACGATTGCCGCCATCGAGGCGCGCGTGCCAACGCTCGTCGAAGCCCGCACCCTCGTCGATAGGTTTCAGGCCATGCTGCGCCAGAAGCTCGTCACCGATCTCGATCCATGGATTGCCACGGCCAGTGTCGGCCTGATCGCGTCCTTTGCCAGCGGCATCGTTAGGGACAAAGCCGCGGTCTGTGCCGCCATCACCGAGCCTTGGTCAAACGGCCAGACCGAAGGACAGATCACGAAGCTCAAGCTGATGAAACGCCAGATGTACGGACGGGCGAAAATCGATCTTCTGCAAGCCCGGCTAATCGGCGCCACCTAGCTTCGGCAGATCGTCATCAGAATTGCGTCAGACCCCCTTTTGGATGCCGATAAGGGGTCCCGATCCAACGCCGATTGACAAGTGAGAACGTCATGCATGGAGCGCCCTCACTTCGTTCAGCAGCGGGATGTCGTCGCGCAGCAGGGCGAGGATTTCGGTGGCGTCGGCGCAATGAGGACCGTGGCATTCAATATCGGCCATTCGCCGAAGCTTGATCGCGAGCGGCCATTCCATACGGCCCCGGACCAGTCCACTCTCAACCCTGAAGAGGACGCCGCCGATGAAGGTCACCCGCTGCGGCGGTGGAATGTGCTGGCGAACCCAACGGGCTGTCTCGCACTCGATCCGAAGGAACGCGGCAAGTGCATCGCGGCCCTGGCGGGTGAACATGTCGAGCGCCCATGATGGGGTCGGCCCACACATGATCGCGGCTGGAAAGTCATCGTCCCGTCGCGTCGCCGTAGATCGTTGCCATTCAGGCCAGAGTAGGGGCAGGAATGCGCAAATGATCTCGCCGGTCGCACGGTAGCTGTCGCGCGCAATCTCGATCAGGGTGACCAGGAAAGGCCATATGTTCGGCGCTTGCGCTTTTCAGCGGACTCCGCTCGAAACAGCGTTTTATCGGGCCCTCGATAGGGCGGTAGAAGTATCAAAAGCGCGGCTATTAGCGTGAGGTCGTCACCCACCTCGCAACGAATCGAATCTCCGCACTGAATCCAAAACTCTCTGAAGACGCGCTGGGCGTGCGGTGATGTTGGTTGCCGAGCGCATGCAAGGTAAGCGGTGTTCTGGCCTTGCAATTACCCACAAATCGCGGACCCCGAGTTTGAAGGGATTTGCGTAGGAGGAATCGGGCGTGATTCATTGGCTGGCACCGAATCGCATTGGCGAGGTGCCCCGTGGAAAAATCGACACCGGAAGGCGTATCATGGATCGACGGCGAACTGGCGAGATCGAAATTCAGAGACGAGCGGCTGGGCCAACGGCTAAGGAAGATCGTGGCGCAGTTGGATGGAGCGATGGGGGAAACTATTCCGCTGGCCTGTGCGGATTGGGCCAACACCAAGGCCGCGTACCGGTTCCTGTCTAACGAGGATGTCAGTGAAGGCGAGATCCTGGCGGGCCACTTCGCATCGACTGGCGACCGAATCCGAGCCGCAGGCGGCCCTATTCTTGTTGTGCAAGACACGACAGAATTCGTCTACAAGCGGGCGCGCCCGGAAGAAATCGGCTCGCTCACCTACGCACCGAACAAGCGCAACAGGGATCGCCTGCTCACGCTGCACACCGTGTGCGGTCTGCTGATGCATTCGAGTCTTGCTATAACGACAGAAGGTTTGCCGCTGGGACTTGTCGCTATCAAGTTCTGGACGCGCTCGAAGTTTAAGGGAACGACTGCGCTCAAGCGCCGCATCAACACGACCCGCGTACCAATCGAGAGCAAAGAAAGCATGCGCTGGCTCGCCAATATGCGGCAATCGTCGGAGCTTATCGGCGATCCCGACCGTTGCATTCATATCGGCGATCGCGAGAACGACATCTACGAATTCTTTTGCGCCGCGCAGGAGATCGGTACCAATTTTCTTGTCCGTGCCTGCGTCGACCGCCTGGCCGGCGAAGGCGATCACACGATCACCGACGAAATGGCGGAGGTTACGGTTCAAGCTCATCACACTGTCGAAATCCGTACCAAGACCGGAGAGGTTGAGCAGGCCACAGTTGAAATTCGCTACAAACGAATCTGCGTTTTGCCGCCGGTGGGCAAGCAGAAGCGCTATCCGGCTCTCGTGCTCACCGTCATTCATGCCGAAGAACGCAAACACCCGCCTCATCGTGCCCCGGTCGTTTGGAAGCTCATCACTAACCTCGAGGTGAACTCGGCCGAGGAGGCGATAGAAAAGCTAAGCTGGTACGCGTTGCGATGGAAAATCGAGGTGTTCCACCACATCCTCAAATCGGGATGCAAGGCAGAGGATGCCAAGCTCAGGACCGCCGAGCGCCTCGTCAACCTCATCGCGATCTTCTGCCTTTTGAGCTGGCGGATATTCTGGACAACCATGATGAATCGCGCTGCTCCGGAAGCGCCGCCCCAACTTGCGTTCACTACCGGCGAGATCAAAATCCTCGATCTCGTCGTCAAAGACAGAGAAAACCAAGGGAGTAGCAAAAGGACGCTCTCGTACTACTCGATGAAGGTAGCTCGCTTGGGAGGATAGCTGCGCATAGCATTGCTTTTTGTGTTTGCACGACGTGAGATGCGCTGTAAATTCTATTTTTGTTTGTCATTTGATGACGCGAACGGAATCGAACCACCGTCAAAAAAGATGCCCAGGGTATTATTGGGGTATGAGGAAAATTTTCCGATACCCTATCTCTGCGGAATCAAAATCTTACGCGCTCAGTATTTTTCCGCCCCTGGTCATAGCGCCTCATAGCTGCACATAGCTCGTACTCGCTGGGCAGTTGATCGTGAATTGTTGGATGGCTAGGGTTGAGACTATAACGAGACTATCCAATCAAAATCCAAGTTAACCTATTGAAATCACGTTGTTGTCGGCTCTTGCGCTTCCTGGTGCCAGATCAGCAGCCGCCGCCTCAACACCGACATCGCCTTGATCAGCACATAGCCGACGATGGCGATCTCGACGATACCGGCGAACACGCCGCGCGAATCGGCAAAACGCGAGGCCGTCATCATCGCGCCGCCGAGGCCGTACCCGCCCATCAGCATCTCCGCCACCACCGCGACGATCATCGACAGCGGCAGCGCCACCTGCAGGCCCGTGAGGATCTGCGGCGCCGCCGCCGGCAGCACGATCTGCCACATCAACTCGCGGTCGTTGGCGCCCAGGTTGCGCGCCGACCAGATCAGCTCGCGCTCGACGCCGCGGATGGCGATCAAGGTGGCGGCGATCACCGGGAAGATGGCGTCGATGACGATGATGGTGATTTTCGCAACGTCGTAGACGCCGAGCCACAGGATCACGACCGGGAGGAAGGCGATCTTCGGCATCGGGAAGCCGACCGAGACGATCGGATCGAAGAACCAGTTGGCGATGACGTTGCGCGACATCGCCACGCCGATCAGGATTCCGACGACCATGGAGATGAAAAACCCGACCAGCGCGCGATAGACCGTGAGCCCGGTGTTGATCGCGAGATCGCCCGAGATGGCGTCGGTCCAGATACGCTCGATCACCGAGGACAGCGACGGCAGCACGAAGGGCGTGAACTGGCCGCTGCGCGCCAGCCCCTCCCAGGCCGCGATCAGCGCGACAATGGAGAACACCCGCGCGAATCCCCACATCAAGGTGCGCGCGAGCGAAGGCGCGGGCGCCTCCAGCAGGGCCGCATGGTCCGGCATCACGGCGTCTGTTCGCGCCATCGCAGCATCCGGTTCACGAGCATCTGGTAGCCGCGGTCGGCGGCAAATCCGAGGAACGACACGGTCATCACCACGGCGTACATCGCGTCATAGGAGCCGTTGGCGCCGAGGAAGCCGATCAGATGGCCGAGCCCTTCGCGCGCCACGATCAATTCCGAGCTGACCAGCAGGATGAACGACAGCGCCAGCGCCGTGCGGATGCCGTTGAGCAGCTCCGGCATGGCGCTCGGCAGCACAACGTCCCACAGCATGCGGAGGCGATTGGCGCCCATGCTGCGCGCCGACCAGACCAGCGTCTGCTCGCTCGAACGCGCGCCGTTGAACGCGCCGATGGTGACCGGGATCATGCAGCCCATGAAGATCAACAGGATTTTCGAGCCGTTGCCGAAGCCGAGCCAGATCACCGTGACCGGAATGAGCGCGGACTTCGGCAGCGGATAGAAGCTCTCGACCAGCGGGCTCAGCAGCACGTTGATCGGCTTCCACCACGCCATGCCGATGCCGAGCGCAGTCCCGACCACGATGGCCAGCAGCAGGCCCGTTGTCGCGCGATAGAGCGAGGCGCCGGTGTTGCCGACAAGCTCGCCGGTCCTGACCAGATCGATCCAGCTCACCGCCACTTCGCTTAACGGCGGCAGCGCCGAGGTGGACACGAGCTCGAGCCGCGCCACGGCCTCCCACGCGACCGCGAGCAGCACGAGCGGCAGATAGCGGAACCAGGCGGATTTCATGGCGCGCGGCGCTCCGCCTTGATCGCCTCGTCGCGAACGAGGTTCCACAGCTCGTCCACCTTGTCGACGAAACCCTTGGACTTGAAGATGCCGGCATCCTTCTTGTCGAACTTGGTGTCGACGATTGTCTTGATCCGGCCGGGCCGCGCCGACATCACCGCCACGCGGTCGGCGAGGTAGACCGCCTCCTGCACGTCGTGGGTGACGAAGATCACGGTCTTGGGTGTGCGCTGCCAGATGCTGAGCAGCTCCGCCTGCATCAGATGGCGGGTCTGCGCGTCGAGCGCGCCGAACGGCTCGTCCATCAAAAGGATGCTCGGATCGAAGGCGAGGGTGCGGGCCAGCGCGGTGCGCTGCTTCATGCCGCCGGACAGTTGCGACGGATAGCTGTCCTCGAAGCCGCTGAGCCCGACCAGATCGATGAAGTGCTGCGCGCGTTCCTGCCGCTCGGCCTTCGGCATGGTCTGGCGTTCCAGGCCATAGAGGATGTTGTCGCGCACGGTCTTCCAGGGAAACAGCGCGAAATGCTGGAACACGATGCCGCGGTCCGGGCCCGGCGCCTTCACCGGCTCGCCGTTGACCGTGATCGTGCCCCTCTCGATCGGCAGGAAGCCGCCGATGAGATACAGCAGCGTGGACTTGCCGCAGCCGGAGGGGCCGAGCAGCGCCACGAATTCGCGCTGCTGGACTTCGAGCGAGATTTCCTCGAGCGCCAGCACCGGACGCCCGCGCGGCGGCCGGTAGACGTGGGCCACCTTGTCGATGGCGATCTGCGGCTGGCTGCTCATGCCGATGCGGATTCTGATTCCAGACGCGCGCTATTTCGCCGGTGCCCTGTCGACGAACTCGTGCGTGTAGGTGGCCGCCACGTCGATCCTGGCGCTTTTCACGCTGGCGTCGAACGCGCGCAGTACGTTGAACGCGGTGTCGGCGCTTTCGCGGCTCAACCGCCCGTCCGGGGAATACATCGGCACGCTGCTACGGATCGAGCGGACGAACAGGTCCATGTTGCCCAGCGCGTGCTCGGGCGGCATCGCCTTGGCGATGTCCTCGGCGGAATGGCTGGCAATCCATTTCAGGCCGCGCACGAAGGCGTTGACCAGCGACTGCACGGTCTTCGGATTGCTCTGCGCATAGGCCGGCGAGAGATACAGCACCGCCGCCGGATAGGGGCCGCCGTAGACCGCCCGGGTGCCATCCATCGTCCGCGTGTCGGCGGCGATCCGGATCGCCTTTTCGCTGTCGAGCAGGTTGATCACCGGATCGACGCTGACCAGCGCGTCGATCTCGCCGCGCTTGGCCGCCGCCACCGCCGTCGAGCCCGCGCCGACGCCGACGAAGGCCGCGTCGTCCGGCTTGAGCCCCGCCTGCGCCATCATGTGCAACACCATGAAATGCGTGCTGGAGCCCGGCGCGGTGACGCCGATCTTCATGCCCTTGAGATCGGCCGGTCCCTTGTAGGAAGCGGCCTTCGGGCCCACCAGCGCCAGCACGAAACCCGGAAACCGCCCGAGCTGGACCACCGCCACGAGCGGCTGGTTCTTCGCCTGCATCTGGATGGTGTGGTCGAACGAGCCGGTAACGACATCGGCGCTGCCGCCCATCAGCGCCTGGAGCGCCCGGGCGCCGCCGGCGAGGTCGGTGATCTCGACGTTGAGGCCCTCGTCCTTGAAATAGCCGAGCCGGTCGGTGACCGTGAGCGGCAAATAATAGAGAGCCGATTGGCCGCCGACCGCGAGCCGCACCTTGGTCTGCGCGGATGCGTCGGTGGCCGTCGCCGCCAGAATTATCGTTGCAGCAAGCGCTGCGATCCTTCCCGCCCAACCTTTCATGCCGCCCCCTCATCCGCGCGCTGGTATTCGTCCTCGATGCGCGCCCAGTCCCCGTAGTTGGTGATGTCCTTGAACTCGGCGAAGTTCACGCCGTCGTTGCGGCCGGCCGGCCGGCCCGCCTTGATGTCCGCAAGCGCCCGCTCGATGGTGCGCGCCACGCGAAAGATCAGCGTGGTCGGATACGCCGCCATCGCAAAGCCCATCGCCTTCAATTCCTTCGGCGTCAGCACTGGCGTCTGCCCGCCGCCTTCGAGCATGTTGGCCATCTGCGGCACGCCTTGGAACGCCCGGCCGACCCGCTCCAGCTCCTGCACGGTCTGCGGCGCCTCGATGAACAGGCCGTCGGCGCCGGCCTCCAGATACAATTCGCCGCGGCGGAGCGCCTCGTCCAACCCATGCGTGGCGCGGGCATCGGTGCGCGCGACGATGAAGAAGTCCTTGCTGCGCCGCGCGCCGGCCGCGGCCCTGATCTTCGCCGCCATGTCCTTCGCCGGGATCACGTCCTTGCCCGCCATGTGGCCGCAGCGCTTGGGTGCGACCTGGTCCTCCAGGAAGATCGAGGACACGCCCATCGCCTCGTAGCTTTCGATGGTGTGGGCGACATTCTTCACGTCGCCGTAGCCGGTGTCGCCATCGACCATGACCGGCAGGCGCGTCGCCGCCATGACGTCGCGGACGCCGGCGCTGATCTCGCTGAAGGCGGCGAGCCCGATGTCGGGGACCGCGTGACGCGCGCCGACCAGCGCAAAGCCGCCGATCGCATAGCGGAGAAGCCCGCGCGCTCGATCAGCCGCGCCGACAGCGCGTCATGGGCGCATGGCAGCAGCAGCGGCTGCTCATGCTCCAGCTTGAGGAGTTCCTTCCAGGTCGGCGGCTTGTTCATTCCGGCATCCCTGAAAGAGCGTAGCAAGCTTCCGCGCGGGGCGTCTATGCAGCGAGGTCGCGCATGATGCGGTAGAGCGCCGCTTGCCCCTCGAAGCCGATGCCGGGCCGGTCGGGCAGCTTGAGAAAGCCGTTCTCCAACTCCGCGTCGTCGGCGAAGCCCGCGAACGCGCCGAACACGCCAGGATAGGATTCGGCGCCGCCGAGGCCAAAGCCGCCGGCGATGTGCAGCGACATCTGGTTGCCGCCGTGCGGGAACAGGCCGGAGCGCGGCCAGTTGTGCCGCGCCAGCATGTCGAGCGTGCGGGCGTACTGCACGATGCCGTAGGCCTGCGGCGGGTCGACCTGGATGATGTCGCCGCGCGCGGCCTTCAAGCCGCCGAAGCGAACGAGGTTCTCCACGTCCTGGGTGGAAAACAGGTTCTCGCCGGTCGATAGCGCGCCGTCGTAGGCCTCGGACACCTCGGCGATGGCCGCGAAGTCAAGCGGGTCGCAAGGCTCCTCGTACCAGCGCAGCTTGTAGGGCGACATCGCTCGGGCATAGGCGATCGCCTCGTCGCGCCCGAACTTGCAGTTGGCGTCGACCGCGAGTTCGCCGCGATTGCCGACGACGGTTTTCACCGCCTCGATGCGGCTCATATCCTCGGCGAGCGTCATGCCGCCGATCTTCATCTTCACCATGGTGTAGCCGGAATCCAGATGCCGCCGCATCTCGTCCTGCAAGTCTTTGGTGGTCTTGCCGGGCGCGTACCAGCCGCCGCCGACGTAGCAGAACACCTTGTCCATCACCTTGCCGCCGTTGTAGCGCTCGGCCAGCACGCGATGCAGCGGCTTGCCTTCGATCTTGGCGACCGCGTCCCACACTGCGACCTCGATGGTGCCAATGCCGACCGAGCGCTCGCTGTGCCCGCCGGCCTTCTCGTTTCGCATCATGACCGCGAGGATTTTTTCCGGGTCGAGATTGTCGCCGGCTTCATTGATAAGCGACTTCGGATCGGCCTTGAGGATTCTTGGAATGAACCGCGCACGCATCTGCGCGCCACAGGCGTAGCGGCCAGTGGAATTGAAGGCGAAGCCCGCGACAGGCTTGCCCTCGCGCACGACGTCGGTGATCACCGCGACCACCGACGTGGTCATCTCCGAGAAATCGAATCCGGAGTTGCGAAGGTCCGATTTTAATGGGATCGCGGTTTCACGGATGTCGACGATGCGCATTCCCGGCCTCGGCTGTCATCGTCCGCGCAAGCGGACGATCCAGTAGTCGCAGACATTCAAATATGGCAAGGCCGAGCGTCAAGCAGAAACAGGTGAATACTGGATGCCCCGCTTACGCGGGGCATGACATCAGCAATTTTTCACGACCGGTTTAGATCTTCGGAATGTTCGCGACCTCGATCACCCGCTTCCACTTGGCGATGTCGGCCTTGACGTAGGCCGCGAAGCTTTCCGAGGAGTCGCCTTCCGGCACGATGCCGAGCTCCAGGAGCCGCGCGCCGATTTCCGCCGATTTCACGATCGCGGAAATCTCCTTTTGCAGCAGATCGACGATCGGCTTCGGAGTTCCCGCAGGCACGAACACGCCGGTGATGGTCTCGGCCTCCTGGCCCTTGATGCCCATTTCGTCGAGCGTCATGATGTCGGGTAGCGTCTGCAGCCGCTGCTTGGAGGTGATGCCGAGCGCGCGGATTTTTCCCTCCTTGATGAGCGCCACCGAGTTGCCGATCGCGCCGCACGAGATCGGCACATGGCCGCCGAGCAGCGATTGCGTCATCGGCCCGCCGCCGGCGAACGGCACCGTGACGAAGTTGACCTTGAGATCGTGCTTGAGCTGCTCGATCGACAGCGACGGCGTGGTGCCGGCGCCGGGCGAGCCGACGCTGTACTTGCCGGGCTCCTTCTTGAACAGGTCGACCAGATCCTTCATGTTCTTGGCCGGGAAGCTCGGGTTGACCAGCCATGAGTTCGGCGAGCCGCCGACCTTGGTGACCGGGATCAGATCCTTCTCCACGTCGAACGGCATCTTCTGATAGAGGCTCGGGTTCACCGTGACGCTCGATGACGACAGCAGCACGGTATAGCCGTCGCCCGGCGCGCGCGCGGCCTGGGCCATGCCGAGGTTGCCGCCGGCGCCGCCGATGTTCTCGATGAAGAACTGCTGCCCGAGCTTCTCCGACAACTTCTGGGCGATCAGCCGCCCGGCGAGATCGGTCACGCCGCCGGCCGGGAACGGGACGATGACCTTCACCGGTTTGGTCGGATACTGCTGGCCGAACGCGGAACCGGAAATGAGACACGCCGCGGCGAGCGCGACGGCACGCATGATCGTCTTCATCGGACTTGCTCCCTCTGTCGCTTCCTCGTGTTGTTCTTGATATTGGCGTCGCCGGGGACGCTGCGGTCCGGTCATGGGACCGGGCCAAGTCACGCCAAGCCTGAGGGATAATCGTGCGGAATGCAAACTCATCGTTGCCGCAGCGTGGCCTTCTGACCGGCGGCAACGCGCTGAAGATCGGGCTGTTCGGCGCCAACTGCTCCTCGGGCCGGGCGGTGACCAAGGTGCCGGAGCGCTGGTCCGGCACCTGGCCGGACAATCTTCGATTGGCGAAAATGGCCGACGAGGCCGGCATCGACTTCCTGCTGCCGATCGGCCGCTGGAAGGGCTACGGCGGCGACACCGGCTATCAGGAGGCGACGCTCGAGACCGTCACCTGGGCCACGGGACTGCTGGCGGCGACCAAACGCATCACCGTGTTCGGCACGGTCCATGCCCCGCTGTTTCATCCGATCATCGCCGCCAAGCAGATGGTCACCGCCGATTACATCGGCAAAGGCCGCTTCGGGCTGAACATCGTGGTCGGCTGGAACGAGGGCGAGTTCGAGATGTTCGGCGTCGAGCAGCGCGCCCATGCCACACGGTATGAATACGCGCAGGAGTGGATCGACGCCATCAAGCTGATGTGGTCGGCGCGCGAGGACTTCGATTTCGACGGGCAGTTCATCAAACTGAAAAACGTGCGCGCCAAGCCGAAGCCCTATGGCGGAACCCGGCCGGTGATCATGAACGCCGGCGCGTCGCCGGTCGGGCGTGCCTTCGCGGTGCGCAACTGCGACGCCTTCTTCATGCAGTCCTCACGGGTGTCGGTCGAGGAGACCGCGCAGCGTGTGGCCGCCGTGAAGGCGGAAGCCAAAGCGCAGGGGCGAGAGATCAGTGTGTTCACGGTCGGCGTCATCACCTGCCGCCCGACCATGAATGAGGCCGAGGACTATCACCATCATGTGGTGGTCGATCAGGCCGACTGGGCCGCGGTCGATCAGCTTTTGGCGCTGCGCAACATCACGCCCGCGACGGTGCCGCACGACGAGTTCATGCGCCAGCGCAGCCAGTACGCGCATGGCAACAGCGGCGTGCCGATCGTCGGCGATCCGGATCACATCGCGCGGCAGTTGATCGATCTCAGCCGCGCGGGGCTCACGGGCATCGCCGTGTCGCTGGTGAACTACGCCGACGAACTGCCGTACTTCCGCGCCGAGGTGCTACCGCGATTGGAGAAGGCCGGGTTGCGCGTTCCGGCGTAGCGGCCCGTGTCCCGGGCGCAATGCAGCGCGAAGCGGTGCATTGCAGGCCCAGGACCTTAATGGGTTCAGAGTGTGGAACGGTCCCGCATCTGCGGTGCATCGCTAACGCGCTGCACCGCGTGCGGGACACGCGCGGCCTGCCTCACTCGATCTTGATCCCCGCGTCGCGGATCACCTTGCCCCACTTCTCGTCCTCGCCCTTGAGGAACGCCGTGAACTCCGCGGGCGTGTCGGCGACCGGCGCGAACCCGATGTTCGCGAGCTTCTGCCTGACGTCGGGCGTGGCGACGAGCGCCACCACCTTGCGGTGCAGGAGATCGACGATCGCCGCCGGCGTGCCGGCCGGAACGAAAATGCCGATTGGCGTTTCTCCGGTCTGGCCGGGATAGCCGGCCTCCGCCATGGTCGGCACGTCCGGCAGGCTTTCGTGGCGCTTGTCGGCGGTGACCGCCAATGCATGCAGCCGGCCGGCCTGGATATGCGCCGTCGCCGGCGGCAGCGAGGAGAACGCGACCGGCGTGTGGCCGGCGACCACCGACTGGATCATCGGCCCGCCGCCGCCGAACGGGATCGAGGTGAGCTTGAGGTTCTGCTTCTGCCGGAAGAACTCGCCGTAGAGGTTCGACGGCGTGCCGAGGCCGGGATGCGCATAGCCGTTGTACCGGTCGCCGCCGGTCCGCATCAGCTCGACCAGTTCCTTCATGGTCTTGGCGGGCACCGATGGGTGCACGACGACGACGTTGGGCGTCGTCGCGATCCGCGTGACGGCGATCAGATCCTTGAAGGGATCGTAAGGCAGAGACTTGTAGAGGCTGCGGTTGGTGACGGTGGCCTGGCTGTTGATGATCAGCGAATAGCCGTCGGCCGGCGCGCGAGCGCCAATCCCGACGCCGAGATTGCCGCCGGCTCCGGAATGGTTCTCGATGTAGAACTGCTTGCCGAGGTCTTCGGACAGCTTCTGCGCCATCACCCGCGCGATCAGATCGGCCGGCCCGCCCGGCGGGAACGGCACGATCATCCGCACCGGCTTGCTGGGATAGGCGTCCTGCGCGAGGACGAGGCCGCTGGTGAGGACGGAAAAGGCGGACAGAGCGATAACTCGCAGCAGCTTCGGCATGTTGCCCTCCCTTGAGGTTTTGCCGATGCTATCATCTCTCATCGCCGCAAGAAGAGGAAACGTCATGGCCAGGAAGTACACCCGTCAGGACCTTCGCGATGCCGCCGAGAAGTACAAGAACTGGGGCAAGTGGGGTCCGGACGACGAAATCGGCACGCTCAATTTCACGACCGCCGAGGACATCATCGCCGCAACGCGCCTCGTGAAGAAGGGTAAGGTGATCTCGCTCGCGCTCAACTTCGACCACCTGGGCCCGCAGGGCGCCAAGAGCAAATATCCGGCGATGGGCCGCATCAATCCGGTCCACACCATGCTGCGCACCGGCACCGACGCCTATTCCGGCGTGCTCGACAAGCGCGGCATCCGCGCCGCCGACGACATGGTGGTGATGCCGCTGCAATGCGGCACGCAGTGGGATGGGCTCGGCCACATCTTCTATGAGAACTACATGTGGAACGGCTACGACTGCCGCGAAGTGACCTCGGCGGGCGCGCAGAAGTGCGGCATCGAGAAGACCAAGGCCAAGATGGTCGGCCGCGGCGTGTTCCTCGACGTGGCGCGCTTCAAGGGCGTCGACTCGCTGGACGACGGCTACGGCATCACCGGTCAGGACCTCGACGAGACCGCGAAGAAGCAGGGCGTCGCCATGAAGCGCGGCGACTTCGTCATCGTCCGCACCGGCCAGATGGAGAAGTGCCAGAAGCTGGGGAGCTGGGACGGCTATCCCGGCGGCGATGCGCCGGGCTTCGCCTTCGAGACCCTGGAGTGGATCAAGCGCACCGAGCTTGCGGCGCTTGCGAGCGACACCTGGGGCTGCGAGGTGCGGCCGAACGAGAGCGAGGAGGGCATCAACCAGCCCTGGCACTGGATCACCATCCCGATCATGGGCATGACCATGGGCGAGATCTTCGAGCTGAAGGAGCTGGGCGAGGATTGCGCCGCCGACAAGACCTACGAATTCCTGTTCGTCGCCCCCGCGATCCCGATCACCGGCGGCGTCGGCTCGCCGGTCAATCCGCTGGCGATTAAATAGTCATGTGTAGCAGCCGTTCCCTTGGGTAGAAGTCCTATGATTCCCGGGCAAGCCACAGATCAGCACACAAGTTTGATTGTTGGCTTCGATGCCGTAGGGATATTTTTACGAGCCCGATGGAAAGAAGGTGAAAAGCAGTCCGACGATTTGGCAAACTTGCTCGGCAGCATGAATCGTGATGTTGGGCGCAATAGCCAACCGTTAGACATTGCACAGTGGAGCGATTGGCTCGACGCGGTGCTGTTGGTCCGGCCCGATTTGGATGAAGTCAGGCAAGCGCGACTGCAGATGCAAGACGACCACCAAAAGCTAAGGCGAATACTGGAGACGGCACCATCTGAGCAGCCAGAAAAACTGAATCAGTACAGAACCGAAACGGCATCCCAAACGTGGCATCGAGTTGGCGATTGTTCGATGAGCATTCTTGATGGCTATGAGGCTATGCGCGCGTTCGTTGCAGCTTATTGGCATAGGGGAAGAAAGCAGTCTCGCGAGATCGGGATTATTTTGGAGAATTTGCTCCATGAGGAGCCCGCTGCTGCCGGTCTTGCTCAGTGGGACAACTGGCTTGCAGTTCGGACCGCTCAAAGAGAGGCTCGCTAGCAGCCCAAGCTGGGTTCGGGCCGGGGCGAATGCACGCTCGTTGCCAACGAATTCCTATCGGCGCATCTTGACTTTATTCCTGTGATTAAATACCTAATAAATGCCTTGCTCATCGAGGGCGTCGTCTTAAGCGGCGTCGGATGACGGAGCGGGGCGCGGCGCCCGACAATGGCGCCGCGTTGGAGCGCCGGGAGGCGCAGGGCTCCTCGCAAGGGCCCGCGCGCCACGGGACCCCCACCCCCCTCTTTGCTTGGGTCCCGGAAGCTCGGTGCGTGACGTCGGCCGATCGCAAGGCCGGCGAAGGGAGCCTCGCAAGCTCCCTGGCGCCTCCCGGCGCTCCATCCCCTCGTGCGAGGGGAGAAGGAAAAAGGGAAAAGACGCCCCCGCGTCTCAAATAATTGGGGCGGCGGAGCGTTGGCTAAACCGGTTGTTTGAAAACTGAATTGGAAAACGTGGATGTCACTGCCCGCAGGTCGGCATCATCCCGATGGGCGTGTAGGTCCAGCACGGCCCGAAGCTGCCGCCGTTCCATTGGCCGCGATAAAACCCGGGTCTTCCCCAGCCGTACTGAATTTGTCCTGTGCGCCAGTTCAGGTAACGCGGCTCGGGAAACTCTCGCCGCTCCACGCTACGGCCGTATCTGTCGAGGTTGTTCACCCAAGGCCGATAGCCCGGCAGAAATCCATAGCCGTGCCAGGACTGTTTGCGATGCACCGTGATCTTGGTGCGAGAGCCCTGCTTTGCCGCGGCGGCCTCTGTGCTCGCCGCAGGCAACAGCAACGGCATTGCGATGGCGGCGACGAAGAGGCTCTTGCAAAATGCCATCACGCCGCCTTCGATCCCCACAGCCGCGAGCTTGCGATCGCCGCGCCTTCGCTGAGCGCCCTCAATTTTGCCCAGACGATGCTGTCGGCCACGATCGGATCGGTGCGCACGGCGGTGCCGAAGCCGCAATCGACGCCGGCGATCACCCGCTCGCGGCCGACGATGTCGGCGTAGCGGCCGATGCGCTGCGCGACGAGCTTCGGATGCTCGACAAAATTCGTCGTCGAATCGATCACGCCGGGAATGAGAATCTTGTCGTCGGGAATCTTGATGGTCTTCAGGTCTTCCCATTCGTGGTCGTGGCGCGGGTTGGCGGCCTCGATGCTGATCGCCTGCATGCGCGCCTTGAACGCAAGATCGATGATCTTCAGGAGCGGCAGGTCGAAGCTGTGCGGCCCCTCGTAGTTGCCCCAGCAGATGTGCAGCCGCATCCGGTCCGCCGGCAGTCCTTCGACCGCGGCGTTGAGCGCGTCGATGTTGCGCGCGGCGATCTTGCGGAACTGGTCGTCGGTCAGATCGCGATACTGGTTGTTGCGGCAGGAGCCGAGGTCCGGCGCGTCGATCTGCAGGACGAAGCCCGCTTCGACGATGGCGCGGTACTCGGTCTTCATCATCTCGGCTAGCGCCTCGACATAGGCGTCCTCGGTCGGATAGTGCAGGTTGATGATGAAGCGGGTCAGGATGCCCGGCGACGGTGCGGTCATGAACACATCGGCGGGCTTCGACCTGGCGGCGGCGGCCTTCAGATGCGCGAGGTCGCGGTCGAGCGCGCTGCGGTCCTTGTACTTCAGCGGGCCGACGCAGCCGGGGAACGGCGAGGCTGAAAAATTCCGCCGGTTGGCGCCGAAGTCCGGATGCGCCAGCAGGTCGCGGCCGATCATGATGTCGCGGCCCTTCTCGGCCGCGCGTGCATCGTGCGCGATCCCCTCGACCCTGTGGCGGATGTAGGTGGTGTAGGACGGCTTGCTCATCTCGCCGTCGCTGACGATGTCGATGCCGCAGGCGACCTGCTGCGCGACGATCTCGTCCACTGCCCGGGCGGTCGCCTCCTCGAAGGTCTTGGCGTCGATGGTTTCGCCCTTCTCGCGGCCGAGGATGATGTCCATCAGCGGCTTCGGCCGCGGCAGACTGCCGGTGTGGGTGGTGAGGATGCGGTCGGTCGAGGTTTTCATGCGGTGCTCCCGGCGTGAGGCTGCTGCCGCCAATGGTAATCGGATTCCCGCCCGGCGATAGCTTCCTTCTCGCGGCGGGAGCCGATATGTCTGTTGCGTCCCAACGCGCCCAACGTCAGTGGGCCGGGGATGCGGGAGGGCTGGGAATGATGCTGGGACACAACAGAAAAATGCTGGGCGCCGAATGCATGGCCGACATGCTCGAGGCCTACGGCGTGACGCATGTGTTTCATGTGCCCGCGGTGTTGCGAAAAACCTTCGCGGTGATGGAGACGCGCACCAGGATCAAGCGCCTGCATGTGCACAGCGAGGCGACCGCAGCCTATATGGCCGATGGTTACGCCCGCGCTTCCGGCAAGCCCGGCATCTGCATGGCGCAGGTGATCGGCGCGCTCAATCTCGCCGCGGGTCTGCGTGACGCCTGGCTCGCCCATTCGCCGGTGATCGCCTTCACCGGCGGCCGCGAGCCGAAGACCAAGTTCCGCAAGGTCTATCAGGAGGTCGACGACATGCCGGCGTTCGAGCCGGTGACCAAGTTCAACGCCACGGTGGACGACGTGAACCGCTTCCCGGACATGGTGCGGGCGGCGTTCCGCGCCGCCACCACCGGCACGCCCGGGCCCGTGCATCTGCAGTTCCGCGGCAACGAGGGCCAGGTCGACGGCGACGAAGGCGAGATGGAGCCGATGGTCGAGCCGGAGTTTTCGCGCGTGCCGCCGTTCCGGCCCGAGCCGGATCAGGCGAGCGTGCTGGCGGCGCTGAAGGTGCTGCAGGAGGCATCGCGGCCGGTGATCGTCGCCGGCGGCGGCGTGCGCGCCTCGGGCGCGGGGCGCGAGCTCGTGGCGCTGGCGGAGGCTTTGCAGATTCCGGTCGTCACTTCGCTCAACGGCAAGGATTCGATCACAGGCCACCATCCGCTGTCATGTGGCGTCGTCGGCACCTATTCGCGCGAGAGCGCAAACAAAATCGTCAACGCCGCCGATCTGATCTGCTTCGTCGGCACCCAGACCGGCGGCATGACCACGCACTTCTGGGCGGTGCCGAAAATCGGCACGCCGGCGATCCAGATCGATATCGATCCGGAGGCGCTCGGCCTGAACTATCCGCTGCAGGCGCGCGTCAACGGCGACGCCAAGGTGACGCTGGCCAAGATGTTGGTGGCCGCCGACAAGGCCAGCGCCGGCAAGCGCAAGGCCTGGGTCGAGCAGGCGCAGGGCATGGTCAAGGAGTGGTACGCCAAATGCAAGCCGCTGCTGGAGTCGGAAGCCGTTCCGATCCATCCGGCGCGCATCTGCAGCGAGTTGTCGAAGCACGTGCCGGACGACGCCATCGTCGTGGTCGACACCGGCCACGCCGGCATGTGGATGGGTGGCATGTACGACCTGCGCACTTCGGCGCAAAGCTACATCCGCAGCGCCGGCCATCTCGGCTGGGCGTTTCCGGCGGGGCTCGGCGCGAAGTGCGGCGCGCCGGACCGTCCGGTTGTGACCTTCACCGGCGATGCCGGCTTCTGGTACCACATCGGCGACATCGAGACGGCGGTGCGCTGGAAGATCAACGCGGTGACGGTGGTCAACAACAACGGCGGCGGCAACCAGAGTAAGCGCGGCTTCGACCGTGTCTATGGCGGCACCCAGACCGAGCAGGCCCGGGAACTATGGACCTTCCGCAAGACCAACTTCGCGCGCATCGCCGAGGAGATGGGCGCGCTCGGCATTCGGGTCGAGGACCCGAAGGGCTTGCCCGCGGCGCTGGCGCAGGCGCTCGCCGCCAACCGGCCGGTCATCATCGACGTCGTCACCGATATCGATGCGCTCGCACCGACCGCGGTGGCGTGAGCCGCGCTGTGGAATGATAAACCGGACTGCTATGCCTTCATCACCGAGGCGATCGCCTCTTTCAGGCCGTCGGCCGTGATCGGCTTCGCCAGCACCGGGGTGCCGGGCAGCACCTGCTCGATCCGCGCGCGCGTTGCCGGATCGCCGTGCGCGGTGATGAAAATGATCGGCGTCTGGCGCAACTCGCGGATGCGGCGTGCTGCTTCGATGCCGTCCATGCGCCCGGCCAGCCGGATGTCCATCAGGATCAGGTCGACGTCGAGATCGACCGCCTGCTCGATCGCGCCCTCGCCGTCCGGCACGAGACCGCACACTTCGAGCTTCTGTTCGCGGGCGAGCGATTCCAGGTGCCACGCCACCAGCAATTCGTCTTCAACGATCAGAACGCGCCGGGCCACGCTCGTCGAGCGCCTGGATCCGTTGGCTGACGGCTGGGGTGCCGGTGGCATGACGAACGCTCCGTTGCGTCGCGCCACATACTAGCCCTTCGCGGCACTCATGCCAGCCGTATTCAACACGACCTTAGTCTCGCCAAGCCGAACGGCGAGATCGCACCCGCGCGGCGAGATTCAGTTCTCGGGCACCAGCGGAGGCGGATAGGTATCGCGGGCGGAATCCCACTCCGGGCGAAACAGGTCGCCCTCGCATTGCACGATCACGTCCGCCTCGCGGCCATTGCGGACATCGAGGTGGGCCAGCGCCACGGCGTCCTTGAAGGCATCGCTCCGGCGCGGATAGGGCTCGGAGTTTTCGCCGTCACACTGGATTTTCCAGTCTCCGTCATACACCACGTAGTAATGGGCTCTATTCGTCATGAATGGGCTCCTTAAACCCGTGCCCCGCTTCGGTGCGGGTATCCAACCGGTATGCGGCATCAATGCGACACCCGTGCCGGTCGTTCCGCGACGGCGCGAAATTACGCCCGAGCCCTGTGAATTGCTGTGGACAGTGTGGGCAACCTTCAGCGAGCAGACATGATCTCTTTGATCTTGGGCCAGTTTTCGCGGCCCTGGCGCTTCATCAATTCGAGATAGCCGGCGTTCTCCCAGCGCACGATGGCGGTCTGGAAGCTCGGCCGGGCCTTGATCCGGCGGTACCATTCCGCAGTGCGCGGAGTCGGATCGAGCAGGCCCATGACGTCGAGATGCTCCAGCCGCACGATGTAGGGCGTGAACGCCGCGTCGGCGATGCTGTAGTTGTCGCCGGCCAGCCAACTGTGGCCGGCAAGCGCCTTGTCCATGTCGCTGTATAGAGTGAGCAGCCGCGCCACCGCGGTCTTGAAGAATGGCGAGTCCAGGCCCTTCTCGATGACGTCCCGGCGGCGCTCGCGCTTCGCCGGGTCGGGGATGCTCTCCAGCATCTCTTTCCCGGCCTCGCCGCGGGTGAGGTACTGGTGCCGGAATGCGAGGCCGAAGCTCAGAACGGCGATCCCGGCGTCGTGCACGCCCTCGTCGAGCTGCTTGGTCCACAGCCTCATCCGGGCGCGGCCGAACGGGTCGGCGGGCTTGAGCGGCGGATCGGGGAAGCGCTCGTCGAGATACTCGTTGATGACGTTGGACTCCGGCACAACAGTGTCACCGTCGATCAGCGTCGGAACCACGGCGCGCGGGTTGAGCTTGATGTACCAGTCCGTCTGATGCTCGCCCGCCCGCAGGTCGAGATGGCGGCTCTCCCATTCGAGGCCCTTCTCGGCGAGCATCAGCCGCACCTTCTGCGCGCAGCTCGACATGTCGTTGTGATAGAGCGCGAGCGCCATGTCTTTCCTCCCAACAGCCCCTCAACCGCGAGCTTGCGCCGGGTCACGCCCTGCTCGTGGCAGGTCCGGCATGATGCGATCCCGTTGCGGCTTCAGCCCGCATCAAAGCCAGACGTGGATGGTCGCGACAAGCCCGGCGATGACAAAGTGCCTATGCTTTCCGGGTCGCACTCACCTGCTAGACTGCCGGCGCCCGACAGGCCATATCCTGCGCGGGTCAAAAAATCAGGGGTTGGAAATGTCCAAGCTGCCGCTCACCTTCGCCTGCGGGCTCTATGACCGCATGCTTGCGCTCCACACCGGCGAGGTGACGGTCGAGGGCGTCGATCTCAACTTCCTGGTCGACGACAATCCGCGCAACATCTTCGACCGCATGGCGGCGGGCCTCGAATTCGACTCCGCGGAATTTTCCAGCTCCGAATACGTCTCGCGCTTCGTCGCGGGGCAGTGCCCGCTGGTCGCCATTCCGGTGTTCGCGTCGCGGGTGTTCCGCCACGGCTTCATCTTCGTCAACAAGAAGCACGTCAAATCGCCGAAGGACCTCGAAGGCAAGCGCATCGGCGTGCCGGTCTACACCATGACCGCGGCCATCTTCATCCGCGGGCTGTTGAGCGACGAGCACGGCATCGACTTCGCCAAGTGCGAATGGGTCGAGGGCGACATCAACAGCGCCAAGGCACACGGCAATCCGACCATCCTGCCGACGGCCAGGAAGCTTTCGATCAGCGCCAATAAGTCCGGCAAGTCGCTCAGCAAGATGCTGGAGGACGGCGAGCTGCAGGCCATCATCGGCACCGGCGTGCCCGAGGCGTTCGGCCGCAACCCCGATATCGTGCGGCTCTATCCCGACTACCGCGCGGCGGAGATGGAATACTACCAGCGCACGAAAATCTTTCCGATCATGCACACCGTGGTCATCCGCCGCGACGTGCATGAAAAGAGCCCCTTCGTCGCAAGTGCGCTGTACCACGCCCTCGACCAGTCCAAGAACGTGGCGCTGAAGAAGATGAAATACCGCGGCACGCTGCGCTACATGCTGCCGTGGATGACCGCGGAACTCGACGAGATCGATGCGGTGTTCGGCGGCGATCCCTGGCCGTATGGGGTCGAGGCGAACCGCCCGACACTGAGCGCGCTGGTGCGTTACCTCGAAGAGCAGGGCGTGATCGCCAAGGCGCCGAAAGTCGACGATCTGTTCGTGCCGGTGCGGCAAATTCGCGAGATGACGCACTAGGCATGACCCCCAAGGCAATTGTCTCCGGTCCGCCGGCAGGGCAGTATGCCTGTCAGCAACAGAACAAACTTCGAGGGAGAAATTCCATGCGCCGGACGATCCTGACCGCGCTTGCCATCCTGATCGCGGGGGCGAGCGCCAGCCTCGCCGCGGAAAAGCTCAAGGTGGCGATCCCGCAGAAGGGATTCTGGGACAGCTCCTGGGTCGAGTTCGGCGAGGCCGCCGGCTTCTTCAAGGAGGCCGGTCTCGAGATCGAGGTTTTCTACACCGAAGGCGGCGCCCAGACCGTCGCCACAGTGGTGTCCGGCAGCGTCGACATCGCCATGTCGAACGGCATCCTCGGCGCGATCGGCGCCTATGTGAAAGGCGGCGACGCCACGCCCTATCGGATCATCGGCGCTGAAATGACCGGAGCCCACGAGGTGTTCTGGTGGGTCAAGGCCGACAGTCCGATCAAGAGCCTGAAGGACGCCGACGGCAAGACCGTCGCCTTTTCGTCACCAGGCTCGTCGACGAACCTGATCCTGCTCACGTTGCTGAAGCAGGCCGGTTCCAAGGCGAAGCCCACACCGACCGGCGGCGTGCCAGGCACCTTCACCCAGACCATGACCGGCCAGATCGACGTCGGCTGGTCGGTGGTGCCGTTCGCGTTGAAGGATGTCCAGGACGGCAAGATCCGCATCGTCGCCCGCTCGTCCGAAGCCAAGGAACTCGCGAACCAGACGATTCGCGTCAACCTGGCCAACGTCAATTCGCTGAAGACCAAGCGCGAATCGATCGTCAAGTTCATGCAGGTGATCCATAAGTCAATCGACTGGGCCTATACCAATCCGCAGGCGATCGAGATTTTCGCCAAGAACATGAAGGTCACGCCCGACATCGCCAAGAAGGCGGTGGCCGATTTCTATCCCAAGTCGGCGGTGCAACTCGGCGAGATCCGCGACCTCGAGCGCTCGCTCCAGGACGCGCTCGATTTCAAGTTCATTTCGTCGCCGAAGACGCCCAAGGACATCGCCGGCCTGATGGATATCGTCTACAAGCCGAAATGAGCGATGATGCGAAGCCAGTTCTGAAGCCAAGCCTCTGGCTTGGCTTGTTAAATCGGACCAGCATTACGGCGGCGTAATCTGCAGAGGTTCCGCCGCCAGCTGACATATCCACAACGCCTCCACAGTAGTGCATCGCCGGCCGCGATTTCGATTGGGCGCCTCGCCGCGGGTTGATAGCCTTTTTCCATTCCGCGCGGCGCGTTCTCGCCGCGGTGCCCTGTTTCCTTGTGTATGAGCGAGTCCGTATGCGTCCGTCGGCGTCGCAGCGTCCAGTATTGCGGAGTCGCGTTTCGCGCCTCGCTGCGGCGGCTATGATCGTTGCATTGGCCCAGCCGCTGGCCGGATGCCTGCTGCACGACGAGAATGTGCCCGCCGCCATCGACATTCCGAAGAGCTACCGCGCCGGGCCGCGCAACGCGGACACAGCGCTGCCTTCGATCGTGTGGTGGCGTGGTTTCGGCTCCAAGGAGCTCACCGATCTGATCGAGGAGGCGCTGACCTCCAATTTCGACGTCGCCGCCGCGGTCGCCCGCATCGTGCAGGCCGACGCGAACTCGCGTATCGCCGGGGCGCCGCTCCTGCCAATCGTCGATCTCAACGCCGGCACGAGTCGCGGGTCGTCCTCGCTGAACACCGGTACGCCAAGCGGGGCAAGCGGCGCACTCGCCGCAACGCGCCGCAACCGCACCTATGTCAATCTTTACAGCACCTCGCTCAGCGCAACCTACGAGATCGATTTCTGGGGCAAGAACCGCGCGGCGCTGCGCGCGGCCGAGCAAGTCGCCGTCGCCAGCCGCTACGACCGCGAGGTAGTGGCGCTCACCACCGTCGTCAGCGTGGCCACCTCCTACTTCCAGGTGCTGGCGGCGCAGGACCAGCTTCGCATCGCGCGCGACAACCTGGCCGCCGCCACCCGCGTCTACAACCTGATCAAGCAGCGTTTCGACGTCGGCACCGCATCCGCGCTCGACACCGCGCAGCAGGAAAGCATCGTCAACACCCAGCGCGCCGCGATCCCGCCGCTGGAGCAGATCGTGCGGCCGAACGCCGCCACGCTCGCCGTGCTGATCGGCCGCACGCCGGAGTCCGTGGGCATTCGCGGCGGCAGCATGGCGCGACTCAGAATTCCGCCGGTCACGCCGGGGCTGCCCTCCGACCTGATCGCGCAGCGTCCGGATATTCGCGAGGCCGAGGCGCAGCTCGCGTCCGCCAACGCCAACGTCTATTCCGCGCGCGCCGCCATGTTTCCCAGCATCCAGTTGACCGGCGAGGGCGGCTATCAGAGCGCGATCTTCCGGACGCTGCTGAAGCCGGAGTCGGCTTTCTTCAGTGTGGCGGCCGGCCTGACGCAGCCCCTCCTCGATGGCGCGCGGCTGCAGGGCCAGCTCGATTTCCAGGTCGGCGTGCAGGACGAACTGCTGCAGCTCTACCGCAAGGCTATCGTTAACGGCTTTGCCGACGTGGAGCGGGCGCTGATCGCGGTGCAGCAGACAGCCCTACGCGAGCGTTTGCAGCGCGAAGTGGTGCGAAGCTCGCGGACGGCGTTCGAGATTGCCGAGACGAGGCTGCGGGAAGGCACGATCGACCTGATCACCGTGCTGAACACGCAGCAGACCCTGTTCCAGGCCCAGGACACGCTGGCGCAGGCCCAGTTGGATCGCCTGCTGGCGGTGGTCGGGCTGTTCCAGGCGCTGGGCGGGGGCTGGCAGAAGCCCAAGGCGGACGGGTCTGCCAATCATGCGTCGGCAGAGCCCCGTAAGGCCCTGAACGCGCGTTAAGAATGCCCATGAAATGTATGTAATGTACTGTGAATCCGGCGGCCACGTCGCTATTTATGGTTGCGCTGCGACTCAGGCCGGCTGGAGATGGCGATTAGACGACGATCGATCGCAACTGCCCTCGTTGCCCTCGTACTGATTGGGGCCGCCGCCTACTGGTGGCAGCAACCCGCAAGGCAACAGCAACCGCGCTTTGGCCGGGGGGACGACGGGCCGGTCCCGGTCATCGCCGCGCTGACCCAGCGGAACGACGTGCCGGTCTACCTCGACGGCGTCGGCACCATCCGGGCCCTGAACACCGTGACGGTGCGGCCGCAGGTCGACGGCCGCCTGCTCAGCGTCAACTACACCGAAGGCCAGCAGGTCGACAGCGGCTACGTGCTGGCGAAGATCGATCCCACCACCTATCAGGCCGCCTACGATCAGGTCGTGGCCAAGAAGGCGCTGGACGAAGCGACGCTCGCCAACGCCCGGCTCGATCTCGAACGATACATCAGGCTGGCGGCGAGCAATTCGATCGCGCGTCAGCAGCTCGACACACAGAAGGCTCTCGTGGCGCAGCTCGAAGCGCAGGTGAAGCTCGACCAGGCGCAGATCGACAACGCCAAGGCGATCCTCGACTACACCACCATCACCGCGCCGATCTCCGGCCGCACCGGCATCCGCGTCGTGGATCAGGGCAATATCGTGCGCGCGTCGGACTCGAACGGCATCGTCGTCATCACCCAGCTCCAGCCGATCTCGATCCTGTTCACCTTGCCGCAGCAGCAGCTCGGCGACGTCAATCGCGCATTCGCCCAAGGCCCGCTGCCCGTGGAGGTGTTCGGCGCCGACAACAAGACTGTGGTCGAGCGGGGCGAGCTCAAGGTCGTGGACAACCAGGTCGATCCATCGACCGGCACCATCAAGCTCAAGGCCGAGTTTGCCAACCGCGACCTG
The DNA here is from genome assembly GCA_945861855.1 of Rhodoplanes serenus. Classification (GTDB taxonomy): domain Bacteria; phylum Pseudomonadota; class Alphaproteobacteria; order Rhizobiales; family Xanthobacteraceae; genus Z2-YC6860. The sequence continues at coordinate 58,212 of CAMAWG010000002.1, read as the reverse complement.
CAGCTCTGGCCGGGGGCGTTCGTCAATGTCCGGCTGCTGGTCAACACGCTCAAGCAGGTGGTGGTCGCACCGACGGCGGCCGTGCAGCGCGGGCCGACCGGCACCTTCGTCTATGTGGTGAGGCCGGACAACAAGGTGGCGGTGCGTCCGGTCACGGTGTCGCAGCAGGACGAGGTCCAGGCCGTCATCGCCAGGGGCCTGGATGCGGATGAGCGCGTTGTAACCACCGGCTTTGCGCGGCTTACCGCCGACGCGGCCGTGACGGTGACCAAGGCCGAGGCTGCGCCGTCCCCCGACGCGCAGCCCGCCCAGCCGCGGCGGGAACGGCGGCGCGGCGGGGCTCAGGGTCAGCAACGCTCCGAGGCAAGCCCAAGCGCGAGCCCGAGCCCGCGGCAATGAGCGTCTCCACGCCCTTCATCCGGCGTCCGATTGCGACCTCGCTTCTGGCCTTCGCCATCATGCTGGGGGGGTGGCTCGGCTACTGGTGGCTGCCGGTGTCGTCGCTGCCCCAGGTGGATTTCCCGACCATCCAGGTCACGACCCAGTTGCCGGGCGCGAGCCCGGACACCATCGCCGCGCTGGTGACGGCGCCGCTGGAGCGCCAGTTCGGCCAGATCCCGTCGCTGTCGGTGATGACGTCGTCGAGCTCGTTCGGCATCAGCCAGGTCACGCTGCAATTCAATCTCGGGCGCGACATCGACGGCGCCGCGCAGGACGTCCAGGCGGCGATCAATGCCGCGGGCTCGACCCTGCCGCGCGGGCTTCCCTATCCGCCGACCTACGCCAAAGTGAATCCGGCAGATGCGCCGGTGCTGACGCTCGCTCTCACCTCGCCGACCATTTCACTGCGCAACCTCAGCGACCTTGCGGATACGCTGATGGCGCAGCGGCTGGCCGAGGTCGGCGGCGTCGGCCGCGTGTCGATCCAGGGCGGCATCCGGCCCGCGGTGCGGATCCAGGCCGATCTCTCGCGGCTCGCCGCCTACGGCATCGGCCTGGAGGACGTGCGTCAGGCTATCGTCGGCGCCAATGTCTCGGGAGCGAAGGGCTCGCTCGACGGCGCGCACCAGTCCTACACCATCGCAGCCAACGATCAGTTGATCGGCGTTGAATCCTACAAGTCGCTGGTGGTGGCCTATCGCAACGGCGCGCCGGTGCTGCTGACCGACATCGCCCAGGTCGTCGAAGGCCTGGAGAACGACAAGGTCGGAGCCTGGTATCAGGGCACGCAGGCCGTCGTGATCGACATTCAGCGCCAACCCGGCGCCAACGTGATCGAGACGGTGGAGCGGGTAAAGGCCGAGCTGCCGCGGCTGCAGCGCGCCATGCCGACCGGCGTCACGCTGACCATCGTCAACGACCGCACCACCACGATCCGCGCCTCGATCCATGACGTGCAGTTCACGCTTCTGCTCAGCGTGGTGCTGGTGGTGCTGGTGGTGCTGATGTTCCTGCGCACCATTCGCGCCACCATCATCGCCGGCGTCGCCCTGCCGCTGTCGCTGATCGCGACCTTCGGGGTGATGTGGTTCTGCGGCTTCTCGCTCGACAACCTGTCGCTGATGGCGCTGACCATCGGCACCGGATTCGTCGTCGACGACGCCATCGTCATGATCGAGAACATCGTGCGCCACATCGAGGACGGCGAATCGCCGCTGGATGCCGCGCTGCGCGGCGCCCGCGAGATCGGCTTCACCGTGATCTCGCTGACCATGTCGCTGATCGCCGTGTTCATTCCACTGCTGTTCATGACCGGGCTGGTCGGGCGGATGTTCCGCGAGTTCGCGCTGACGCTGACCATCGCCGTCGTGGTCTCGGCCATTGTCTCTCTGACGCTGACGCCCATGATGTGCAGCCGCCTTCTGCGCCACAAGGCAACCCAGGGTGCCAGCCGCGTCGGCGCCTTCTTCAACCGGGCGCTCGACCGCACGGTCGAGATTTACGGCCGCAGCCTGGAGTGGGTGCTTCGCCACCAGGGTCTCACACTTCTGGTGACGCTCGGGACGCTGGTTGCCACGGTCTGGCTCTACATCGTCATACCGAAGGGGTTCCTTCCCTCGCAGGACACCGGGCTGATCTTGGCCGTGTCGGAAGCCGGCACCGAAGTTTCGTTCGCCCAGATGCAGCGGCTGCAGGGGCAGGTCGAGGCGGCGATCAAGAAGGACCCGGACGTCAACGGGCTGGTCTCGATCCTCGGCGTCAGCCGGATGAATCCGACGCCGAATGCGGGCCGCCTGGCCATCACACTCCGTGCGCGCGGCGAGCGCGCTTCGAGCGCCGACGACATCGTCCAGCGCCTCAAGCGCGCGGTCGCGCCGATCCCCGGCATGGTCGTCTACTTCCAGCCGGTTCAGGACATCCAGATCAGCACGCGGACGAGCCGCGCGCACTACCAGTACACGCTGGTCGGCGCCGACGCCGGCGAGGTGCTCGAATGGTCCGAGAAGCTGACCAGGCGGTTGCGGCAGGATGCGCGGCTGCTCGACGTCGCATCGGAGGCGCAGGAGGGCGGCCTGCGCATGAAGGTCGAGGTGGACCGCGAGAAGGCCGGCCGGTTCGGCGTCTCCATGCAGGCGATCAACGACACGCTCAACGACGCCTTCGGCCAGCGCCAGATTTCCACGATCTATTCGCAGGCCAACCAGTATCGCGTGATCCTGGAGGCGCATCCGCGCTACCAGCAGGATCCCGGCGCGCTATCGAAGCTCTACGTCACCGGCGCCAACACCTCGACCGGCACCACCGCGGTGGTAGGCAACACCGCGGCCGGCACGACCAATACCAACACATCGGCGACGCCCAATGCCGTCACCGGCAGCAACCAGGTCCCGCTCTCGGCCTTCGCCCGCTTCGAGCACATCTCGGCGCCGCTAGCGCTCGCGCACCAGGAGCAGTTTCCTTCGATCACCATCAGCTTCAATCTGCCGCCCGGCTCTGCGCTCTCCGACGCGGTCGCCGCGATCTCGCAGGCGACGCGCGCCATCGAAATGCCGTGGTCGGTGACCGGCTCCTATTCCGGCGACTCCGCCGAGTTCGACAAGTCGCTGGCCGGCCAGCCGTGGCTCATTCTCGCCGCCGCGATCGCCATCTACATCGTGCTGGGCGTGCTGTACGAGAGCCTGATCCACCCGATCACCATCCTGTCCACGCTGCCCTCGGCCGGCGTCGGCGCGCTGCTGGCGCTGATGCTGCTCGGCTACGATCTCTCGGTGATCGCGCTCATCGGCATCGTCCTGCTCATGGGCATCGTCAAAAAGAACGCGATCATGATGATCGACTTCGCGCTCGAAGCCGAGCGCGGGCGAGGCATGTCGCCGCGCGATTCGATCGTGCAGGCCTCGCTGCTGCGCTTCCGCCCGATCATGATGACGACGCTCGCCGCCCTGTTCGGCGCGATCCCCCTCGCTTTGGAGAGCGGCACCGGCTCCGAGCTTCGCAACCCGCTCGGCATCACCATCGTCGGCGGCCTGCTGCTGAGCCAGCTTCTCACGCTCTACACCACGCCGGTGATCTACCTCGCCATGGAGCGGCTCAAGCAGCGCTTCACCCGCACCGCGCCGTTCGTCGCGCCGGTGCCGCGTCCCGGCCGGGACGCGCCGCGCGCCGCGGCGGAGTGACGGCGGTGAATTTCTCCTATCCGTTCATCCGCCGTCCGGTCGGCACCGCGCTGCTCGCGATCGGCCTGTTTCTCACCGGCATCGTGGCCTACGGCTTCCTGCCGGTGTCGAGCATGCCGACGGTCGAGTTCCCGACCATCCGCGTCTCGGCGAGCCGCCCCGGCGCCGACCCGACCATCATGGCCGCGACCGTCGCCGCCCCGCTCGAACGCCGGCTCGGCGAAATTCCCGGTGTCACCGAGATCACCTCGTCCAGTTCGCTCGGCTCGAGCAGCATCACCATCCAGTTCGACCTCGCCCGCGGCATCGACGGCGCCGCGCGCGACGTGCAGGCGGCGCTCAACGCGGCCCTGACCGATCTGCCCGGCGATCTGCCGACCTTGCCGGCCATGCGCAAGGTCAATCCGTCGGCCGCCCCGATCATGATCCTGGCGCTGACCTCCAAGACCATGCTGGCGAGCAACATGTACGACGTTGCCGACAGCGTCATCGCCCAGCGCATCGCCCAGGTCGACGGCGTGGCCGAGGTGACGGTCAACGGCGCCGAGCAGCCGGCGATGCGCATCCGGGTCAATCCGGTCGCCGTCGCCTCGATGGGCCTGAGCCTGGAGGACGTGCGCGCCGCCGTCGCCAACGCCAATTCCACCAGCGCGCTCGGCACGTTCGACGGACCCGACCTCGCACGGACCATCGGCAGCAACGACCAACTCCGCACCGTGCCCGACTACAAGAACCTGGTGGTGAAATCCGCCAACGGCACCGTGGTCCGGCTCGGCGCCATCGCCGATGTCGAGCTTGGCGTGCGCAACAGCCGCTCCGCCGCATGGTTCAACGCCCAGCCTTCGGTGCTGCTGGTCATCACCAAGCAGGCCGACGCCAACGTGATCGACACGGTGGACCGCATCTACGAGCTGCTGCCGGAGCTCAAGCGCTGGATCCCGGCGAGCGTCGAGATATCGGTGCTGTCCGACCGCACGACCACCATCCGCGCCAGCATCCGGGACATGCAGTTCACGCTTGCCGCCACCATCGCGCTGGTGATGCTGGTGGTGTTTCTGTTCCTGCGCCGGGCGGCGGCCACGATCGCGGCGGGCGTCACGGTGCCGCTGTCGCTGGCGGGAACTTGCGCCGCGATGTGGGTCGCAGGCTTCTCGATCGACAACATCTCGCTGATGGCGCTCGCGGTGTCGGTCGGATTCGTGGTCGACGACGCCATCGTCGTGATCGAGAACGTGTTCCGCAATCTCGAAAAGGGCATGACGCCGCTCCGCGCCACCATCGAGGGCGCGCGCCAGATCGGCTTCACGGTGATCTCGATCAGCGTCTCGCTGGTGGCGGCCTTCACGCCGCTGCTGTTCATGGGCGGGGTGGTCGGGCGGCTGTTCGCCGAATTCTCGCTGACGCTGACGTTCGCCATCGCCATCTCGATGGTGGTTTCGCTGTCGCTGACGCCAATGATCTGCGCGCATTTCGTCAAGGCCGCGCCGAGCCGCAATGCCACCTGGCTTGACCGCCTCGTGGAAGGCGTTCTCAACCGCACGGTGGCGGCCTATGCGGCATCCCTCGACGTCGTGCTCCGCCATCGATACCTGACGCTGCTGGTGTTCCTCGCCACCATCGGGCTCACCACATGGCTCTACATCCAGACGCCAAAGGGCTTCTTCCCGCAGGACGACACCGGCCTGATCTTCGGCGGCACCCGCGCCGCGCCGGACATCTCGTTCGAATCGATGAAGGACCTGCAGCAGCGCGCGACCCAGATCGTGCTGTCAGACCCGGCGGTGGCCTATGTCGGATCGTCGGTCGGAGCCTCCTCGTACAACGCCTCGGTCAACAACGGCCGGCTGTTCATCAGCCTGAAGGCCCCGTCTGAGCGCGGCAACGTCAGCTCACAGCAGGTCATCAACCGCCTGCGGCCCAAGCTCCTGGATGTCGGCGGAATGAGGGTGTTCATGTTTCCGGCGCAGGACATTCGCGCCGGCGGCCGCCAGTCAAGCTCGTCGTATCAGTTCACGCTGTGGGACCCCGATCTCGATGAGTTGCTCAGGCTCGTGCCGCGCGTCGTCGCCAAGGTGCAGAGCCTGCCCGAGCTGACCGACGTCACCACCGACCGCGAGCAGAACGGCCTGCAGGCCAATGTCGTGATCGACCGGACCGCGGCCTCGCGGCTCGGCGTGCGCATCCAGGACATTGCCAATGCGCTCAACAACGCCTTCTCGCAGCGGCAGATTTCCACCATCTATTCGGAGCGCAACCAGTATCGCGTCATTCTCGAGGTCGACGATCTGTTCCGGCGCGACCCTTCCGATCTCACGCAGGTCTATGTCGCGGGCAACGGCAACACGCAGGTGCCGCTCTCCAGCGTGGCGCGCATCGAGAAGGCCCTGGCGCCGCTGGTCATCAACCACCAGGGGTCGTTTCCGGCGGTGACCATCACCTACAACCTCGCTCCCAACATCCCGATCGAGGTCGCTTCCGCCGCGATCGAAAAGGCGGTGGCCGAGCTGCATCTGCCGGACACGCTGCACACCGAGTTCGCCGGCGACGCGAAAGCGCACCGCAGCTCGGTCGGCGCGCAGCCGATGGTGATCCTTGCGGCGCTGCTGGCGGTCTACATCATCCTCGGAGTGTTGTACGAGAGCCTGGCGCATCCACTGACGATCATCTCGACCTTGCCGTCCGCGGGCCTTGGCGCGCTGCTGGCGCTGCAACTGTTCGGCGCCGAGCTGACCGTGATCGCCTTCATCGGCATCATCCTGCTGATCGGCATCGTCAAGAAGAACGGCATCATGATGGTGGACTTCGCGCTCGCGGCGGAACGCGAGGGCGGGCTCGCGCCGGCGCAGGCGATCCGCGAGGCGTGCCTGGCGCGCTTTCGCCCGATCATGATGACGACGCTCGCCGCCATGCTCGGCGCGCTGCCGCTGATCGTCGCGACCGGGCCGGGCTCGGAGCTGCGGCGCCCGCTCGGCATGACCATCGTCGGCGGCCTGCTGGTGTCGCAGATCCTCACGCTCTACACGACGCCGGTGATCTACCTGCTGCTCGACCGGCTGCATCGCCGGCTCGGCGGCCGCGGACCGGTGCAGGTGCTGGACGAGACGCTGAGCCCTCGCAAGGCGGCGACTTCTTTGTAGCTACCTGTCCACGTCATGCCCGGCCTTGTGCCGGGCATCCACGCGTTTCTTGGCATTGGAACAAGACGTGGATGGCCGGGACAAGCCCGGCCATGACGAACGAGATGCCGTATCCTTTGATCGCCTACTGAAACACCTCATTGAACCGCTTCTTGATGCGCGGGGCTTCCTTCTCGGTGTAGTCGTAGTCCACCGGCAGGATCTTCAGGCTCGACAGCAGCGGCGACCCGGCCGGCGCCGCGATGTCGCCGCGCGCCGCAAAGCCTCCGTCGGCGGGGAACATCTTCTGCACCTCGTCGCTGATGTTGAATTCGGCGAACAGCTTGGCGGCATTCGGGTTCGGTCCGCCCTTCACCACCGAGGTCGGCGAGGGGATGACGAACACGCCGTCGCTCGGGTAGAGCGTCTTCATCGGGTGGCCGGCTTTGCGGTCCTCGGCGGCGTAGGAATCGAGCGCGCCGACCGCGATCAGCCGCTCGCCGCGCTTGAGCATGTCGGACGCCTGCTGATTGCCCTGCACCACCATCGTGTCGTTGGCGCGCAGCTTCTCGTAGAAGCCCCAGCCGCGCTCCTTGGACATCATGCCGACCACCGACACCAGCAGCGAGGTGAACGAGGGATCGCCGATCACCAGCATTCCCTTGTATTTCGGGTTGGTGAGGTCGTTCCAGGTCTTCGGTTCGTCGGCTGCCGGGACCTTGTCGGAGCGCAGGTAGTTCGTCATCAGATTCAAGCGCTGCGCGATGAAGTAGCCGTCCTTGTCCTTGGCGGCATCGGGAATCCTGTCGAAGTTCTTCGCCTTGAACGCCACGAACACGCCCTTGCGCGCGAGCATGGCCGCCGCGGCGGGATCGGACGTCGTCAGCACGTCGGCGGCGATCCGTCCGGCGTCGTGTTCCTGCTGGAAGCGGCGCAGGATCGCGGAGCCGCCGGAGCGGAACAGCTCGACCTTGATGCCGTGTTCCTTCTCGAACATGTTGACGATCTTCTGGGCCTGCGGCAGCGGGGTCGAGGTGTACCAGACCACCTTGCCTTCGGCCTTGGCCTTGGCGACGTCAACGGCGTCCTGGGCTGACGCGGTTCCGGCGAATGTCAGTACGGCGAGTGCCGCGAGCATGTCTCTGCGCTTGAACATTGTTTCCTCCTGAGCATTTATGTTTGTCATGCCCGGCCTTGTGCCGGGCATCCACGCCTTGCTTCGAAGGAAGGCGTGGATGGCCGGAACAAGCCCGGCCATGACGTTGCAGCGTTAGTGCGTGCCGGTTTGGCCCGGCTTGTACGTTGAATAGATCGGTTCCGGCTGTGTGAAGAAGCTCAGCAGGATGTGATAGGCGATCATGTAGTTCTTCTGCTGGAACGAGGCATGCGCGATGCCCGGCATCACCGCGAAGGTCTTGTCGGGGTTCGGCAGCTTCTCGAAGAACTTCAACAAGTCCTCGAAGCTCGCGATACCGTCGTACTCGCCGCGCATGACGAGGGTCGGCACCACGATCTTGGTCGGATCGACCACCGGCAGGTGGTTGCACATGTCGATGTAGGTGCCGTTCGGGATCGAATCGTCAAGTTCGAGGATGTGGGTGGCGAAGGCTTCGATCACGTTGTCGTCGGCGGTGCCGGGATGGTCGCGTTCGAAGATCGAACGCACGAACTTGCGGTCGATCGGGCGCCGCTTGTTTTTGAGCAGCTCCGGCAACCGCTTCTTGCGTTCGGCCAGCGTCGGGCTGCCTTCGCCGGTCCATACATGCGCGTCGAGGGCGAGCCGCTTGACGCGGTTGGGATGACGCTGCGCGAACAATGCCGCGCGCAATGCGCCCGACGAGATGCCATAGACCAGAAGCGGGCCGGTGTGATTGCGGGTCTTGAAGATGTAGTCGGTCGCGGCCTTCAGGTCGTCGGCGCCCTCGGAGATCGTGGCGTCGATGCCGCGATCCTTTGTCGAGCGGCCGTAGCCCTCCATGTCCACGCTCCAGGTGTCGAAGCCCTGGCCGGCGAAATAGTCCATGGCGCCCGGCCGGCCCGGCACCTGCAGGTCGAATGTCGGCTGCGAGGCCATCGAGGAGCCGTGAACGAACAGGATCGTGCCGCGTTCCTGGGTGTTCTTCGCGCGCCGTTTTTCCCAAAGGAACAGCTTGGCGTCCCCCTTCTGGGTCCAGTGCTCGTTGCCCTGGATGTGGATGTTTTCGACCTGCGTCGTCACGAGGCTGCTCCCTGTGGATGCTGGAATATCAAGGCGCGGAACTGCGAAACACGCTGCATTGGGTGGCGTCGATCTCGACGGCGACCTTGTCGCCGACCGCGAAGACCTGCGCCGGGTGGGTCTGTACCCGAAGCGTCGGACCGGAGTCGAGGCTCGCGTAGTATTCGGTGATGTTGCCCAGGAAGGTCCGCTCGCTGACGGTGGCGGGCGCGCCGTTCCCGGCCGCATTGAGGCGGATGTTCTCGGGGCGGATCGAAACCTCGACGCTGTCGCCGGTCTTGATGCCGTCCGGAAGTGCCACTTGCAGTTTCAATCCGCCGGCTGCTTCGAGCGTGCCCGGCCCCGCCACCTTCGCGGGAACCAGATTGACCAGCCCCATGAAGTCGGCGACCACGCGATTGGCCGGCCGGGCGTAAACGTCCTGCGGCGTGCCGTACTGCTGCAGGCGGCCGCCGTGCATGACCGCAATGTGATCGGACAGGGCGAGCGCCTCGGCCTGGTCGTGGGTGACATAGACGAAGGTGATCCCGGTGCGGCGCTGCAGGCGCTTGAGCTCGACCCTCATGTTTTCGCGCAGCTTGGCGTCGAGGTTGGATAGCGGCTCGTCGAGCAGCAGGATCTCAGGCTCGACCACGAGGCTGCGCGCCAGCGCCACGCGCTGCTGCTGGCCGCCGGACAGCTCATTCGGGTAGCGCTGCTCGAGGCCCGTGAGGTTCACGAGTGCGAGTGTCTCTTCCATCTTCGCCTTCAATCGCGCGGCGGGCATCTTGCGCAGCTTCAAGCCGAACACGACGTTCTGGTACACGGTTTTGTGCGGCCATACCGCGTAGTTCTGGAACACCATGCCCATGCCGCGCTGGTCGGGCGGCACGACGTTGCCCGGCGCCGAGACGAGCCGTCCGTCGACATGGATGGTACCGGCGTCCGGCAGGATATAGCCGGCGATCATGCGCAGGGTGGTGGTCTTCCCGCACCCGCTTGGGCCCAACAGCGTGACGAACTGGTTGTCCTTGATGTCGAGGTCGAGATTCGCCACCGCCGCCGGGGCGTCGTCGCCGGCGTTGAAGCTCTTCGTCAGGCCCTTGATCGAAATGCTCGCCATTACGACGCCAGTCCTTGTGCCGCGCCCGACCGGCTCGCAATCCTCCCGCCGCCGAGCTTGTTGGCGACGAAGATAGCGGCTCCGATGATCACCATGTTCACGATCGCGAGCGCCGCCACCGGCTCGATATAACCGGTTTCGTAGAGGTTGTAGACCGCGACCGCGAGCGTGATCGAGCTCGACGAGAACAGCAGGATCGAGGCCGAAAGCTCCTGGATCACCGGCACGAACACCAGGAGCCAGCCAGCGAACAGGCCGGGCCGGATCAGCGGCAAGGTCACCTCGCGCATGGTGGTGAGCCAGGAGGCGCCGAGAATCTGCGCGCTTTCCTCCAGCGCCGGGTCGATCTGGCGGAGCGACGAATTTGCCGCGCGCACGCCGAGCGGGATGTAGCGCCCGACATAGGCCAGCAGCAGGATCGCCAAGGTTCCGTACAGCGCCAGCGGCATGGCGAGCCAGAACTGGATGAGCGCGACGGCGACGACGATGCCCGGCAGTCCAAGCGGGATCAGCGCGAAATAGTCGAGCAGCTTGCGGCCGGGCAATCGTGTTCGCAGATCGATCCAGCCGATGATTGCGCCGAGCAGCACAGCGATGGTCGCGGCGACCGTGGCCAAACCCAGGCTGTTCAGGATTGCCCGCTGCGTAACATTGTACTCGAACAGGATGAACTTGTAGTTCTGCAGCGTCAGTCCCTTCCAGAAATCCAGCCCCCAGGATTTCGAGAACGACACCGCGATCAAGGTCGAATAGGGCAGAACAATCGCCACGATGAACGTGAGCACCACGAATCCGAACACCAGCCAGCGCGCCGGGCCGAGATTCATCAACTGCGGTCGCGCGCCTTTTCCGCCGAGCGTCACGTAGGACCGCCGCGCCAGGAACGCGCGTTGAAGGTAAAGAGCAACCACCGTAATGACCACGAACAGCAGCGAAAGCGCCGAAGCAAGGCCGTATTCCGGCGGATAGTCGAACAGCGCGTAGATGCGCGTCGGAAGCGTGACGATTCGCCCCGGAAGGCCGATGATCGCCTGAGAGCCGAACAGAGCGATGGCGTTCACGAACGCGAGCAATGTTCCAGACAGAATAGCCGGTGCAACCAGGGGAGCCGTCACGCTCAGCGCCGTTCGCAGCTTGCTCGCGCCGAGGATCTGCGCCGCTTCCTCATACGAGGCATCGACCGACAACAGCGCGCTGGAGGCGAGCAGATAGACGAACGGGAAGGTGTGCAGAACGGTGACCAGGACGAGGCCGGTCATCGAGAACACGTTGAAGGTGAGAAACGGCAATCCCATCACGTCGCGCACGAGCACGTTGAGGAGGCCGGCGTTCGGGCTGAACAGATAAACGAAGGCGATGGCGGTGAGGAACGGCGGCGACAGGTAGGACAGGCTCGCGGTCACCTGAATGAGGCCCTTGCCGGGCACGTCGGTGCGGCTCACGGCCCAGGCGAGCGAAACGCCGATGATCAGGCTGAACAAGCCTGTCCAGGCGCCGAGAATGAGCGAATTCTTCAGCGCGTTCACATAGAGCCGGCCGCTGAGAACTTCGGCGAAATTGTCGAGACTCATGCCTTGTTCGCCGCGAACGCTGCCGAGCAGGAGCGTGAGCAGCGGGAGCACAACCAGCACGATCAGGCAAACAATCGCCCCGCCCATCACGAAATGCTCGAGCCGGAGCCGCGTGCGCGGACCCCTGACCCGGATTGGGTGGCCGATGGCCTGAACTGACATTCCTCACCCTGGCGGACGCACCGCCTTTTGTCGTTATCGTTGCGCTTTAAGATCGGGGATTTAGCGTGTAATGTCAAAAACTTAAGATGGAACCCCGAAGGCGCTGCCGTATTCCGCGCCAGCTATAAGGAGCGATCGTGCCCAGCGAAAGAAAGCTCAATGTCGCGGCCATCAAGAGCCTGGTGATCGCCGGCTGGACTGGCCGCAATGTCGCGGCGCTGGAGGCGCATATCAAGGAGCTTGAGGCCATCGGCGTGAAGCGGCCGAAGACCGTGCCCATCTTCTATAGAGTGTCATGTTCGCTGTTGAGCATCCAAAGTTCAATCGAAGTCATGGCCGATAAGTCCTCGGGCGAGGTCGAGTTCGTGTTGTTCGCGATGGACGATGGGCTCTGGGTCGGCGTCGGCTCCGACCACACCGACCGCAAGGCCGAGACGATCGGCGTCACGCTGTCGAAGCAGCTCTGCGCCAAGCCGGTCGGCACGACGCTCTGGCGTTACGATGAGGTCAAGCCGCACTGGGACAAGTTGACGCTCCGCTCCTACGTTCCGGACGGCGGCAAGCGGCGGCTTTATCAGGAGGGCCCGGTCACCAACATGCGGTCGCCGGGGGAGCTGATCAGGCTCTACACCGGCGGCGACAGGCTTGCGCCGGGGACGGCGATGTTCTGCGGCACCTTCGCGGTGCACGGCGACATTTCGTATTCGGGCACGTTCGACATGGAGCTGGAGGACCCGGTGCTGGGGCGCAAGCTCACGCACGGTTACAGCATCGTGTCGTTGCCGGATGAGGGATAGCTCAGACTGTCATGCCCCGCGAAGGCGGGGCATCCAGTACACTCATACAGAGAGATAAAATCGATGCGCTGGCGTTTACTGGATCATCCGCTTTCGCGGATGATGACAGCAGCAAAGACTGAGGAACACCAATGAAAGTCGTCATCCCCGATCTCGTCTCCAACTCGTACTTCCCCGCCATTGCCGCGGTGGAGATGGGCTTCTTCAAGGAAGAGGGCCTCGATGCGGAGCTGGAGCTGATCTACCCGGTCGGCAAGTGCTACGAGGCGTTGCGCGACGGCAAGGCGGATTTCGTCGGCGGCTCGTCCCATTCGGCTCCAGTCGCATTTCCGGAGTGGAACGGCGTCAAGTTTCTCGGCGCGTTGGCGCAGCACACCTACTGGTTCCTCATCATGCGCTCGGACCTCAAGGTCAAGCGCGGCGACGTCGAAGCCGTCAAAGGCAAGCGGATCGGCGCCGCGCCGCTGATCGACATCGGGCTCATCGAACTGCTCAAGGAATACGGCATCGATCCCAAGCGCGACGGCGTGCAGATCGCGCCGCCGCCGATGCCGGCGCAGGCGAGCGTCTCGTTCGGCGTCAACGCCGCGAAGGCGATGGAGGAGGGCAAGATCGACGGCTTCTGGGCCAACGGCATGGGCGCCGAGGTGGCGGTGCAGCGCGGCCTCGGCACGCTGGTGCTCGATGCGCGGCGCGGCGACGGGCCGGCGAGCCTGCGCGGCTACACCTTCGGCGTGCTGGCGACCCGCGCCGATCTGGTCGAGAAAGAGCCGGAGAAGGCCGCGGCCGCGGTGCGGGCGCTGATCAAGACGCAGAAGGCGCTCAAGGAAGACCCCAAGCGCGCCACCAAGGTCGGCGAGAAGTGGTTTCCGCAGTTCGAGGCGAGCCTGATCGCCACGCTGGTCGAGCGCGACCTGCCGTACTACGACCCGGCGATCTCCAAGGGCTCGTTCGACAGCATGTGCAAGTTCGTTCAGACGGTTGGACTGACCAAGGGCGTCGGAAAATACGAGGACGTGGTGGCGACGCAGTTCAGCAATTTGTGGAAGGCGTAGCTCTTGCCTTCGCCGGTGCCATGCGTCGTCACGTCGCCGCGCCGACCAGATCGCCGCGGTCGAACACATCGCGCGCCACCCAGTTCGCCACGTCGAACAGCGCCGCGTCGCGGTCGATGCTGCCCAGAAGCTGCAGCCCGAGCGGCAGCCCCTCGTCCGATAGCAGCGGCAGCGTGAGCGCCGGGCAGCCAAGCAACGAGGCCGCCACGTTCATTGCCGTGTTTCCGGTCGAGCCCAATCCGACGGGAGCGGCGCCGCAGGCGCCCAACGTCACGAAGGCGTCGTAGCGGCTGGCGGCGGCGGCATAGGTCGCGCGGATCGTGGCGCGGCGCGCGATCATCTCGCCGTATTGGCGTTGCGTCGTCGCCTCGGCGACCTTGAGCCGCTCGCGTGCCCCCTGGCTGAGCTTCGCCGCGTCGAGATCGGCATAGGTGTTGAGCGGCCAGCGCCCCTCCCACGCATTGATGGCGAGCGTGAAGGGCTGCGCGTCGGCGATTGCCTGCTCGACGGCTTCGATGCCGGGATCGTCGGCGCGGCTTTTGAGCTCGACGCCGGTCTTGGCGAGGCGCTCCTTCGCGTCCGCGAACGCCTTGCGCGCGCCTGCGGTCGTTGCGCCCCAGCCGCCGGTTTCGAGAACGCCCAGGCGAGCAGGCTTGGCTCGCCTGGCGAAATTCACGTCGCCCGCGAGGCCGACGAAGCCCGGATCGCCGCCGGCCCGGTCGGCGATGGCGCGCAGCACCGCCCAGGTGTCGGCCAGCGTCGCGCCGATGGCGCCCTGGCAGCTCTGGCTGAAATGATCGTGCGACCCGCTGCGGTTGATGGCGCCGACACTCGGCTTGAAGCCCACCGCACCGCAGAAGCTCGCTGGCCGCAGGATCGAGCCGACCACCTGGGTGCCGAGCCCCGCCGGCACCATGCCCGCGCCGACCGCGGCGGAGGAGCCGCTCGACGAGCCGCCCGGCGTGCGGCCGGGATCGTGCGGGTTTTTGGTCTTGTGCCACGGATGGGTGGCGGCGAATTCGGTGGTCGTGGTCTTGCCGAGGATGATCGCGCCGGCCTCGCGCAGCGCATGGACGCTGGCCGAATCGCGGCGCGACTCCTCGCCTTCGAACAGCGGCGAGCCCTGGCCGGTCGGCATGTCGGCGGTCTCGATGATGTCCTTGATCGCGACCGGCATGCCGTCGATCGGCGACAGCGGCTTGCCGTCGCGCCAGCGCGCCGTCGAGGCGTCGGCGGCCTTGATGGCGCCGTCCTTGTTCAAGTTGACGAAGGCGCCGATGGACGGATCGAGCTCGGCGATGCGCTTGAGGCACTCGTCGAGATAGGCCCGCGGCGTGGTCTTGCCCGCGCGCCGGTCGACGGCCAGCGCGACATAGCCTCGCAGCTTGCTTGCGCCGCTCATGGTCGCACCGCCGGCGTTTCGACCTTCATCCCCCGCGCGCGCCACATCAGATAAAGCTCCATGTCCACATACTCCGGCGCGCCATAGGCATAAGACTCGGCGCGCATCCCGATCATGCAATTGCGCAGCCGCCGCTGCAATGAGCCGAGACCCTGCCATTCCAGGCGGTAGATCGGATAGCCGGTCGGATGCCCCTGCGGCACGGTGTTGCCCGCGAGGCTCTTGCCCCAGTTGTCGTCGTGACATTGCCCGCACGACAGGTTGAGCTGGCCCTGGCGCTGGTTGAACTGCGCGCGGCCCCGGTCGAGGAACGGCTTGAGCCGCGGGTCGTCCGGCGGCGCGATCGGCTCGCCGCGCGACTGCATGGCGACATAGGCGGAGAGCGCGAGCATCTCCTTGCTCTCATAGGCGAAGGGGGAGGCCTGCTGGTGCTGAACCCGGGACGTATTGATGCGCTGCTCCAGGTTCACCGGCCGGCCCGCGCTTGCGTCGAACGAAGGATGGCGCGCGGCGACGCCCTTCATGCTGGCCTTGGCGCCGCCGTGGCAGTCGGCGCAGGATTTCCCCGAAGCGCCGGCCTTGGCCGCCCACAGCGCCTCGCCGTCGAGCACCGCCAGCATGCCGGGATTGCTGGTGTCGTCATCCTGCATCGCCTTGTTGTCGCGGCTCATGTCGTCGTAGGCCGAGCGGCGCTCGTTCAAGGCAATCTCGGCGCCCGCGGAGACCAGGGCTGCGAGCAGCAGCGGAGCGGCGAAAATCGACAGTCGCGCCGGACCGCTCATCCGACCGTGATTTTCGCGGAGGCGTCCTGCGAGAAGCCGTTGTCGCCGGTCCATCGGAACGCGATCGTCCCGCTCTCGGTCGCCACGGTGTGGAACGTGATGAACGGGTTGGCGGCGATCGCCGGGTGGAGCGCGGCGCGGAAGATTTCCTCGCCGTTGTAGGTGCAGACGAACGAGGTGATGATGTCGCGCGGGATCGCCTTGCCCATGTTGTCGTGGCGGAAGCCGGTCTCCATGACGTGCGAGATCAGGGTCTTGATCGCAATGACCTCGCCGCGCTTGGCCTTTTGCGGAACGTTGATGAGGGTGCGTGCCATTAGATCAGATTATCCTCCAGGCAGGCGCCGAGCGTGATGATCACGTCGACCTTGTCGGACCAGAACGAGCCGTCGGACAGTTCGCAGATGGCCACGACCTGCTGCGAGTCTGCGAGCCGCACGCGCGTCGTAATCTCCGCCTTGCCGGCGCGGGGGCCGAGCTGGGCACTGATGACGTTGGGCTGCGGGTTCTTCTCGGTGAAGACGTGGATGGCCTTCACGTAATCCTTCGCCGTCATCGGGCTCTCGACAGATACGCCCATCGCCACGGTGTTGCCGTTCTCAACCAGCGGCGGCAGGTCGAGCTTGACCTTGCCGGAGTTGATCTGCGCCTCTCCGACCACCTGTTTGATCGCCGCCGTCATCGCCGCCGGTGTGGCCTTGGCCGGCCGCACGATGAGCGCCGCGCCCGCGCCGCCTGCGGCGGCGAGGAATGCCCGGCGGGTTGCTTGCATGATTGGTTGCTTGTGCATGATCAGTCTTTCAACGTCATCAGATAGGCCACTACGTCTTCGATCTGCTCGGCCGTCAGCACCGGCTTGCCGCGGTAATTCTGCGCCACGCGGGTCAGGCCGTCGACCCGGTAATACGACGGCATGATGGTAGCCGGATTGAGGCGGGCGGCGTCAACCAGCCGCAGGCGCAATTCGCCCTCCGACCAGCGCGATCCGGTGCCCTTCAGGCTGGGCGAAAGATCGCCCTGAAAGCGCTGCTCGGGGAACGGGCCGGAGTGGCAGAGCAGGCACGTGCTCTCCCGCCGGACGACGATGGCGCGGCCGCGCTCCGGGTCGCCAGGCTGGCCGGTCAGCGACGTCGGGATGGCGTCGCCGACGACCTCGTAGGAGCGCAAGCTCTCCTGCGCCGCGCCCGGCGTTGCGAGCGAAAGAATTGCCAGTGCCAAGCCCGCGCGGCCCATCATCCGAACACCTCGCCGGTGATGGTGCGATACCACGCTTCGGCCTGCCGGGCTTCGTCCTTGCGCATCGCGCGCGGCGCGTTGAGCGGGCTGATGACCGCGCCGCCGTCGGCTTCCGCGTACTGGCCGTCCACCGGCCGGTAGGTGCCGCGCTGCGCGATGGCGTAGTCCGGCGCGATCAGGCTGTAGCACGACGAGACGAGCGCCGGCTCCGCCGGCGTCCTGCCGGCGAGCAGGGCTGCGATCGCGGCCGCGCAGATGGCGCCTTGCGAATGCGCCGCCGAGGCTGAGCGCGGCATGGCGCCGGCGATGGCGGCGTCGCCGATGACATGGATGTTTCTCTGGAGCTTGGATTCGAAGGTCACCGGATCGACCGGGCACCAGCCGGTGCGGTCGGCTGTGCCGGCAAGTTCGGCGACGCGGCCGGCGATTTGCGGCGGGATGACGTTGGCGACCGCGGCCTTGTACTTGTCGAAGTCGGTCGAGAGCGTCTGGGTCGCGGCATCGACTGCGGTGAGCGCGCCGCCGTTCGACAGGCCCACCCACTCGATCAGGCCGGGATAGAGCTCGGCCCACGCCGCCTCGAACAGCTTCTGCATGGTGAAGCCTTCCTTGGCGTCGAGCACGATCACCTTGGAGCGCGGCTTGTTCGATTTGAGATAATGGGCGATCAGGCTCGCGCGCTCGTAAGGTGCGGGCGGGCAGCGCGCCGGATTGACCGGCGACGAGATCACCACGGCGCCGCCGTCCTCCATCGCTTCGAGCTGGCGGCGCAAGAGCGCGATCTGCGCGCCGTCGTTCCAGGCCGGCGGCATGACGTTCACCGCCGCCTCGTCGTAGCCCTGGATCGCGCCCGGGCGGAAGTCGATGCCGGGTGAGACCACCAGCCGCTCGTAGTCGAGCCGGGCTCCGCCGGCGAGCGTCACCGTTCGCTTCTGCGGGTCGATCGCCGTCGCGGCCGAGATGGCGACATTGACGCCGGCGCGCTTGATTCCATCGTAGCTGAACTGCTGGTGCGTGAGCTCGGCGAGGCCCGCAATCGCCGCGCTGCTGTGGGGCAGCGCGGTGTAGACCGCGTTGGTCTCGACCAGTGTCACTGCGAGGCGCGGATCGGCACGGCGAAGCGCCCGCGCGCAGCTCGCGCCGCCGAAGCCGCCGCCGATCACGACGACGGGCGGGCCAAGCCCTTGCGACAGCAGCGGCGCCGGAAAGGCGACCGCTGCCGCTCCCGCGGCGGCGGATCTGAGGAACTGGCGTCGGTGCACGCGGGCTTCGGTCATTTCCGATTCCGTCCCGCAAAGAAACGTAAAGCAAAAGCGGCGGCCGTTTTGGGGCCGCCGCTTCGTTCTCGCTTACACCAGTTCGATGCCGTGGTTCTTCAGCGGCACCGAGCGGATGCGTTTGCCCGTCGCCTTGAAGAACGCGTTGAGCACGGCCGGCGCGGCCACGCAGATCGTGGGCTCGCCGACGCCGCCCCACGGCCCGTCGCCGCCGGACTGGATGATGATCGACTCGACCTTCGGCATCTGGGCGATCCGCATCGAGTTGTAGCTGTCGAAGTTGGTTTCGACGATGCGGCCGTCCTTCACGGTGCACTCCTGCCAGGCCAGCGCCGACAGGCCGTACACGAACGAGCCTGCAACCTGCCGGTCGATCTGGGCCGGATTGACCGCGTAGGTCGGATCGGTCGCCGCGACGATGCGGTGGACCTTGATCTTGTTGCCGCCGGTGACCGAGATTTCGGCCGCCGCCGCGACATAGGCGTTGAACGCCTTCATCTGCGCCAATCCGCGGAAGATGCCCTGCGGCGCGGGCTTGCCCCAGCCGATCTTCTCGGCCACGGCGTTGAGCGCCGCAAGGTTGCGCGGATGCTTCGACATCAGCTTGCGCCGGAACTCAAGCTCGTCCTGGCCGGCGGCCTGGGCAAGCTCGTCCATGAAGCATTCCATGAAGATGGCGTTCTGGTTGATGTTCACGCCGCGCCAGAAGCCCGGCGGGACATGCGGGTTGCGCATCGCGTGGTCGATCAGCAGGTTCGGCACGGTATAGCCGAACGCATGCTCGCCGCTTTGGAACACGCCCTGGAAGGAGAGGGGATCGCGCCCCTTGTCCGCTTCCAGAACCTGCGGGCGGACGGCGGCAAGGATCGACTGCCCGGACAGCCGCATGTGCAGGCCGGTGAGGTTGTTGTCCTTGTCGAACGCGCCCACGAGCTTGCACTGCATGACCGGGTGATACCGGCCCTGCACCATGTCTTCCTCGCGCGACCACAAAAGCTTGATCGGCGTGCCGGGCATCTGCTTGGCGATGTTGACCGCCTGATGCACGTAGTCCTGGAACGCGCCGCGCCGACCGAAGCCGCCGCCGAGGTTGATCTTGTAGACCTCGCACTTGTCGGCCGGCAGGCCCGACGCGGCGAGCACCGCCGCGAACGAGGCTTCGCCGTCCTGCGTCGGAACCCACACCTCGCACTTGTCCGCCGTGTAGCGCGCGGTGGCGTTCATCGGCTCCATGCAGACGTGGTTCTGGTACGGGTAGGAGTATTCGGCCTCGATCTTTTTCGCCGCGCTTGCGAGCGCGGGCTTGATGTCGCCGGCCTGGTTGCCGACGAACGCCTGCTCGGCCGTGAGACCGGCCTTGAGCTCTGCGGTGATCGAAGCGCTAGAGACCTTGGCGTTCGGGCCTTCGTCCCAGACGATCGGCAACGCGTCGAGCGCCGTCTTGGCCTGCCACCAGGTGTCGGCCACAACGGCGACGGCGGTGTCGCGGACCTGAACGACCTTTTTCACGCCCTTCATGCCCGTGACCTTGGCGGCGTCGAAGCTCTTCACCTTGCCGCCGAAGACCGGGCTTTCCTTGATCGCCGCGTTCAGCATGCCCGGCAGCTTCAGATCGAAGCCGTAGACCTGCTTGCCGGTCACCTTGTCCGCGGTGTCGAGGCGTTTCATCGGCTTGCCGATGACTTTCCAGTCCTTCGGATCTTTGAGCTTGGGCTTCTCCGGAACCGGCAGTTTCGCGGCGGCGTCCGCCACCTTGCCGAACGTGGTGCGCTTGCCGTCGGGTCCGGTGATGACGCTGTTGGCGGCCTTGCACTGCTCGACCGGAACCTTCCACTCGTTGGCCGCGGCCTGCAGCAACATCATGCGGGCCGAGGCGCCGCCCTCGCGGACGTACTGATGCGACTCACGGATGCCGCGGCTGCCGCCGGTCGAGTACGACTGCCAGATGCGCTTGCGCTTCACGTTCTCGCCGGGCGTCGGGTATTCGTAGCTGATCTTCGACCAGTCGCATTCGAGCTCTTCGGCGACGAGTTGCGCGAGACCGGTGATCGTGCCCTGACCCATTTCGGACCGGGCCATGCGGATCACCACGGAATCGTCCGGCTTGATCACGACCCAGGCGCCGAGTTCTGGCACGGAGTTGGCGCTGGCGGCCTGCGGGCCGCCAGCCGGAAGATCGAAGCCGACGGCAAGTCCGGCGCCTGCGGCAGCGGTACCAACGACGAAGGAACGGCGATTCATCTTCGGAACGAAATTCATGATCGTGCCCTCCCTTATGCCTTGGCCGCTTCGTGGATCGCGGCGCGCACCTGCTGGAAGGTGCCGCAGCGGCAGATGTTGGTGATCTCGCGGTCGATATCCGCGTCGGTCGGCTTCGGCTTGTTCTTGAGAAGCTCCGCGACCGCCATGATCATGCCGCTCTGGCAGTAGCCGCATTGCGGCACTTCGAGGTCGATCCAGGCCTTCTGCACCTTATGCAGCGCGCCGTTCAGGGCGAGGCCCTCGATGGTGACGATCTTCTTGCCGACCGCGGCGCTGGCCGGGAACGAGCAGGAGCGCGTCGCGACGCCGTCGACATGGACCGTGCAGGCGCCGCATTGCGCGACGCCGCAGCCGTATTTGGTGCCGGTCAGGCCGACGTTCTCCCGGATCGCCCAAAGCAGCGGCGTGCTGGGATCGACATCGACGTTGTGATCTTTGCCATTGATGTTGAGGCGAACCATTCTCGAACCTCCCCGGGTGAGATTTTTTCCGGTCGACACGTCTGAAGACCGGATCCATTAGGCGCGGATAGCAGACTGTAATTAGATTATTTCCAACCAACAATCGGGCCGCGCGGATATTCCGCCCGCGATCAAGCCGAGTTGATCAAGACGGGGCGTAGGAGTGGGCACCGGCGCACGGCGGCTCATTCTGGTGGATCGCCAGCGAATTCTTGCTACTACCGCGGTGCAACAATGACGGCGTTTTAGGCGGTTGCCTTCATTTTTCAGGCTCGCCCACATCCCGCACGGGTGTCTCCGGCGTCAATCCGCCCCGCTTTTGCGCTAGGGTCTCCTTGCCGCTTTGTTCCCATGCGCCGGTGACGGCGCGCCGGGCGTAGGTTTCCCAGGTCTCGTTCCAATCGCCGAGGGTGTAGCCATGCCACGGCGGCTGCGGCGACAGCGCCGGCAGGCCGAGCTCGTCCCAGATTTTTCTCGCGCGATCCATGAATTCGCGGGTGGGCAAGGCGAGCGGCGGAAACGCCTGCTTGAGCGTGGCGTCGATCAGCATCGAGGAATCGTTGGGCACGCGGCCGGATTTGGGGCCGTGGCCGCTGGAGCGGTGCGGCACGATGTGCACGTCATCGACCGGATTGGCGCGATAGGCCATCGACCAGAACACCGCGTTGGTGTTGGTCGGGTCGATGTCGTCCGAGACCGCGACGACGATCTTGCCGCAGTCGGCGCGCAGCCCCGACGCGGCGTGCAGGCCACGCCACACTTCGGTGCGCGGCGAGCCTTGCGCGTATTTGAGGAAGATCACCGGGCGGACGTTGGACAGCGGCTCGTGCAGCGACACCGCGCGGATGCCCTTGATGCCGAGCTGGTCGCGCAGGTGCGACAGGAACATCGGCTCGTAGGCCACCTTCTTGATGACGCTCGACTCGCTCGGCGTGACCTGGCTGATGATCGAGACGAACACCGGCTTCTTCTTATGGGTGATCGCCGTCACCTGCATCGACATATTGAAGTCTTCGAGCGCGATATAGCCGTGGCTTTCGCCGAACGGCCCTTCCGGCTCGAGCAGCTCGGGGTCGACCAGGCCTTCGATCACGATCTCGGAATCCGCCGGAACGTCGAGATCGACGGTGACGCATTTCACGGTGCGGATCGGCTCGCCGGCTAGCGCGCCTGCGACCCCCATCTCATCCATGTCGATGGCGAGCTTCTGCGGGCCGGTGAAGGTGACGACCGGCGCGCAGCCGACGACGATGGCGCAGGGCATCGGCGTCTTCAATTTGCGGTGCTTGAGCCAGTGCTGATAGCCGCCGGCGCCGCCGATGCGCGAGGCCATGCGCACGCCGAGCCGGTCGGTAGCTTTCAGGCCGGCGCGGTAGGTGCCCATGTTCTGGACGCCGCTCTCGGGATCCTTGGTGACGCAGAGCGTGGCCGTGAAATACGGCGCGGCGTCGAAGCCGGGCGTCGAGATCGGCACCGGCAGAAGCTTCAGCCCGCCGTCGGGCTTGCGCAGCTCGTCACCCTTGACGACGACCTCCTGGCACGGCGCGGAATTCACCCGCACCGGTTTGATCGGGTGCGCGACTGCGTCGAGCCAAGCCTGGCCGATGTTCTCGACCGGCTGGCCCATGCCGATGGCGTAAATCTCCGGCGAGGCCGACAGCGCGCCGACCACCACCGGCATTTCGTATTTCCGGCCGCTGCCGTCGACCACGTTGGTGAACAGGAATGCGCGCCGCTTATCCTCCGGCATGCCGCCGACGAACTGCCAGCGCACGAGCGGATGCAGCTCGGTGTCCTTGTCGACCGGGCGGTCGATGCGCACGACCAGCCCCGCCGCTTCCAGTGCCGCAAGATGCTGCTGGAAATCGAGCGCGGGGCCCGCAGCTTTCGCCGAGGCGCCGCGCTGGTCGGGCTGGTCGAGCATCGGAGCCGCTACTTCTTCTGCGCCGCCTCGACGATGGGCTTGGCGACGCGGAAGCAATCGACGCCGACCGGGATGCCGCAATAGACCGAGATCTGCGTCAGCACCGCGCGGATCTCGTTCGGCGTCATGCCGTTGGTCATCGCGCCGCGCAAATGGGTCTGGAATTCCTCCATCTTGCCGAGCGCGGCCAGCATGCCGAGGTTGAGGATCGAGCGCTCGCGCGGCGGCAGCGTGTCGTCGCCCCAGCATTCGCCCCAGGCGTATTGCGTGACGATGCGCTGAAAATCCTTGTTGAAGTCAGTCATGTTGGCCATGGCTTTGTCGACATACTCGCCGCCGGCCACCTGACGCCGCATCTTCATGCCCGCGTCGTAGGTTTTCTGATCCATGTTTTTCCTCCGCCTCTCTACTCCCTCCCCTGCGTGCGGGGGAGGGCTGGGGAGGGGGAAATGTTACGCTCCGAAGCTGCCCCTCCCGGCTCGCTTCGTTCGCCGACCTACCCCCCGCAAGCGGGGGGTAAAGAAAACTAGTCCTCCGCCGGTCCGCCTTCCCAGCGCTTGACTAGCTTGGTTTCGATGCCGAACAGGTCGAGCAGTCGGCCGACGGTGTGGTTGATGATGTCGTCCACGGTCTTCGGCTTGTTGTAGAAGGCCGGCACGATCGGCGCGATGATGGTGCCGATGTCGGCGAGCGTGGTGAGCGTGCGCAGATGGCCGCCGTGCAGCGGCGTCTCGCGCACCGCCAGCACCAGGCGGCGCTTCTCCTTGAGCACGACGTCGGCGGCGCGCGACATCAGGGAGGAGGTCACGCCGGTTGCGATCTCGCTCATGGTGCGGATGGAGCAGGGCACAACGATCATGCCCATGGTGGCAAAGGAGCCCGAGGAGATCGACGCGCCGATGTCCGCAGCCGGGTGGACGACCGAAGCCAGCGCCTTGATCTCCTTCGGCTTGTAGTCGGTCTCATAGACCAGCGTCATCTCGGCCGATTTGCTCATGACCAGATGGGTCTCGATGTCCATCTTCTTGAGCAGTTCCAACACCCGGATGCCGTAGATGGTGCCGGACGCGCCGGAAATGCCGACCACGAGCCGGCGCGGGGTTTTGGTGCTCATCAGGCTTTCTCTATCTATCCGGCGTTATCCCTAGCGCATGGCCCCGAAAAGTGGAAACCGGTTTTCGGATGAGGCCATGCGCCAAGGTCAGGTCGCGTCGAACTTTGCAAATGCCGAAAGCACGGTGTCGAGCGGACCGGTCGGGAAGGGTCCGAGAAGCCCCTGATAGGCGTCGACGCTGGTCCGTGCCGCCTTGGCGGGCGAGGCGGACGGCTGGCCGAGGCGGCTGGATTGCGCGACGTCGTAAAGCGCCTCCTGCTGCAGCCGCTCGGCTACGAGCTCGACCGCCTTGATCCGGGTGCGGAGGCTTTCGGCTGCATCGGCGGCCATGACCGGCGGTGGTGCCTTCAGCGCGCGCCGCACGTTGCGGATCGGCACGACGGCCATTTCGCGCCAGGCACCGATCAGGCGCTCCACCTCGGCGACGTCGGCCTTTTTGTAGGTGCGGCCCTGCGTGGCGTTCCAGAGCAGGAAGAACAGGATGTTCACATCGACTTTGGCCCGGTCCTGCAATTCGATGCAGGCCTGCGCGACGCCCGGCACGGCGTAGAATTTGATCGAGAACCGCCAGAATGGCGATTTGCTGACAGGAGTTTTGGTCTCGGGCTCGCTCATGCCGCCGACAGCTTCTCATAAGCGCCGGCCGCCTGCAGCGCCGCGACGATGCGATCCGGCGTCAGCGGCATGTCGGTGAAGTGCACGCCGAATGGCGATAGCGCATCCTCGATCGCCGCGACGATGGCGGCCGGCGCGGGAATCGTGCCGCCTTCGCCCGCGCCTTTGACGCCAAGCGGATTCAGCGGGTTCGGCGTCTCGATATGCTCGATGATCACGCCGGGCACGTCGCCGGACGCCGGCAGCAGATAATCCTGGAACGTGATGGTCAGCGGCTGCGCGCCATCGTCGTATTTCATGTATTCGAACAGCGCGTTGCCGATGCCGTGCGCGACGCCACCCTGCACCTGGCCATCGACGATCATCGGGTTGATGACGTTGCCGCTGTCGTGCGCGACCGTGTAGTTCAGGATCGCGACGCCGCCGGTCATCGGATCGACCTCGAGCTCGACCACATGGGTGCCGTTGCAATAGGAGGCCTGCGGCGGCGTGAAATAGGCGGTGTGCTCCAGCCCCGGCAATTGCCCCGGCGCGAACGAAAAGCCCGGCATGCCCTGCGCCATGCGCGCCAGCTCGCCGAAACTCAGGCTCGGCTTGTTGCCGGTGCGTGCGATGGCCCGGCCGTCCTCGACGTCGATGTCGCTCTCGGGCATTCCGAGCGCGCGGGCGGCCGCGACGATCACCTGCTTGCGCACGTTTTCGCCCGCGATCATTGCCGAGGAGCCGGCGTTGATCGCCTGGCGGCTGGCGAAGGCGCCGATCCCCTGCGAGATCGTCCCGGTGTCGCCCACGCTCATCACGATATCCTCGATGCGGCAGCCGAGGTTGTCGGCGACGATCTGCGACAGCGTCGTGCGCGTGCCCTGGCCCTGCGTGGTCGCACCGGTCGCGACCGCGACCTTGCCGCTGGGAAGGACGCGGATGGTGACGCCCTCGAAGGGGCCGAGGCCCGTGCCTTCGACGTAGTTTCCGATGCCGATGCCGAGATAGCGCCCTTCCGCCCGGGCCTTGGCCTGCCGCGCGCGGAAGCTTTCATACTTGGAAATCTCGATGGCGCGCCGCTGGCTCTTCGGAAAGTCGCCGCTGGCGTAGACCATGGGCTTGCCGTCGCGGAATATCAGTCCGGTCGAGTAGGGCATCTGCCCGGGCTGGATGACGTTGCGGGCGCGCAACTCGGCGCGGTCGATCTTCAGTTCGCGCGCCACGCGGTCCATCAGCCGCTCCATCGCGAACACCGCCTGCGGACGGCCGGCGCCCCGCACCACCGTGGTCGGCACGCGGTTGGTCAATGCGACGGTGCTTTCGATCTTGAAGGCCGGAATGACGTAAGGCCCCGGCAACGTGGTCGAGGCGATGAACGGCACGATGATGCCCCACGGGAGATAGGCGCCGGTGTCGTGCAGCATGCTGGCGCGGACGCCGAGGATCCTGCCGTTGCCGTCGACGGCGATGGCGGCCTTCCAATACTGATCGCGCTCCTGCGTGGATGCCAGGAAATGCTCGCGCCGGTCCTCCTGCCACTTCACCGGGCGGCCGAGCTTCATCGCCGCAGCCGGAATCACCGCCTCCTCCGGATAGAACGGCGCCTTGGTGCCGAAGCCGCCGCCGACGAGCGGGGCGATGACGCGAATCGATTCCAGGTCGCGCTCGAACAGATCGGCGAGCGTGCCGCGGCAGAGGTGCGGCGTCTGCGTCGAGGACCATACCATGAGCATGTCGGTCGCGGGCTCGTAGCTCGCCAGCACCGCGCGGCCTTCGAGCGTCATCGCCGCGCCGCGGTGCAGGTGCATCTCCTCCTCGAACACATGCGGCGCATTCTTGAATGCGGCCTCGACGTCGCCGTAGCTCATCGGCACGAAGGCCGCGACGTTCGAATCGAGATCGGCGTGCGCGCGCGCGGCGCCGGGCTTCACCGCGTCGCGGGCGTCGCTCACGGCCGGCAGCGGCTCGTAGTCGACCGCGACGGCGGTGGCGGCGTCCTCGCCGAGATGGCGGCTGTCGGCGATCACCACGGCGACGGTCTGGCCGACGTAGCAGACCTCGTCGCGGGCGAGCGCGATCTGCGTGCGCGGCGTCCGGATCGCCGGATTGGGCACCAGCATCGGGATCATTCCGGTGGCGATGCGCGCCGGCATGTCGTCTGCCGTGAAAACGGCGTGCACGCCCGGCATGGCGCGCGCCGCGGCGCTGTCGATGCCGCGGATGCGGGCGTGGGCGTGTGGGCTGCGCACAAAGGTGGCGTGCAGCGCGCCGGGCAGATTCAGATCGTCGACGAACTGGCCCCGGCCGGTGAGCAGGGCCGGGTCTTCGAGGCGCGCCACCCGTGCGCCGAAGTGCTTCGCGCCCATGCCTGCTGCCCTGCGAGATGCCATCTGTCCGCGACCGCGGACCAAGCGAGTATCCGCCGGTCACGATCGCAAGGGAAGGGCGCGCGCCGGCTCCGATCCTGAAACATAAGTAATTGATCTTGCAGATAGATTGCGGCGGATGGCGAAAACAGCGCGCCCCGGGCATTTTGGCTGCTGCGGCCTTTCGCGCCCTGCCAAGGCCTGTGAATAACTCCATTTCTCCCCTACAAGTCCACCAACGCAATCCGTCCCGATTCGGGACAGGTGTGGAGGCTTGAAGGCGATGCGTGTGCTGGCGGCTGCGGTCGTCTGGTCCCTTGCTCTGCTGGCCGCGCCGCCCGATCTGCGCGCGAGCGACCTCCCGCCTGTCTGGAAGGATGGCTGGACCCTCAACACACCGGGCCGGACCGAATGGGTTTCTGGCGCTGCGCCGGGCTCCTTCTATCTTCCAAGCGTGGCCGCGACGCCCTTCTCCGGCACAGACAAGGACCCATACGGCTTCGCCGACTTCTCGATCGGACACACCCTCGGCTTCGGGCGCGAGCTTGGGATCGGCAATATGCAGGCGACGCTGGGCGTGCGTATGACCGAGCCGCTCGTCGCCAACGGCTTCACGCCCGCGTTCGATCCGCGCCGCTACGTCGGCGCCGGCCCGCGCGTCGGTTTCGAAGGCAACAAGACGCTGGAATCGTCGTGGGTCGTCGAATGGAAGGTCGGCGCCGCACTTTTGTCCGGCGACCGCACCTTCGATGCGAGCGGCGTCGCCAATTCCGCCCTGCCGAATTTTTCGAGCAGCGGCTCGTTCGTCAATCTTGATGGACTGCTCGGCCTGTCGTACTGGTTCGACACGGCGTCAAAGCTGACGCTCGGCTATCGCGCCGACTATTTGAAGGGCTCGCCGTCCGTCAATCTCTCGGGTGCGAGTGCGGATGGCGCCGACCGTCTCAATCACGGTCCAATGATCCGGTTCAGCATCCAGAAGTGACGACGGCGCTACTCGTGCGCGGACGTGCTTCGCACGAGGCGCGGGGCTTCACCTTCCGCTTCCTCGTGGATCGGGGGCCGCGGCGCCAAGATGCGCCGGAGTGTCCCCTTGCCCCAGTGAAAAAGGAACTTGGCCCAGCGCATCGCCATCCAGCGCGGCGCGCGATCGATCGAGAATGAGCGAAGCTCGAAGGCCTTCATGGCGGAGCGCGCGTCGCAAGCCTGCTTGACCGGGTCGTCGTAGAACGCGGCGATTTTCGCTTCGTCCATGCCGGGCGTCGCGAGCCAGCGCGGGATATGGACGTTGCAGAGCCGCTCGACGTCGACCAGAACCTTGCGGGCGCCGTTGCCCGCGGCGGGGCAGGACGTCGAAAAGGCGTCGCCGATGAGCACGACGCCGCTTTGGCGGTGGCCCTTGGTGACACACAGATCGACCGGGCGGATCTTGATGAAGTCCGGCACGGTGAATTCGCCCAGCAACCGGCGCAGGCCCGGCCACATCGCATAGAGCGTCTCCCGCGGCGCCTGGCGGAATTCGCTGAGCCAGGGATCGTGCAGGTCACGGTAGCCGAACAGGTTGGCGCGCAGCGTCGCGCCGATCGGGAACAGCGTGATGTAGGCCATCCCGTCCGCGGCCCGCTCGGCGAAATAGGTCAGCGCCGTGAACGGCAGCCGCTCCGCCGGCTGCACGTCGAATCCGATCGAGATCGAGTGGCCGGCGCTGATGACCCCGCGTTCCAAACCGAGCTTGTGGCGCAGGCCGATGTTCAATCCGGTCGCCAGTACGACGAGTCGGGCTGCGATCTCGTCGCCGTTCGACAGCTTGACCGTCTGCCGCTCCGGCCCGGGCGAGATGTCCGTCACCTTGGCATGAAGGAACGGAGTGCGGGCCGGAATCTGCGCGCGCACGGTGTTGACCAGCGTGTCGTAGAGGATGCCGCGCTGGTCGCCCGGCCGCTTGTCGACGACGCGGCCGAAACGCGCCATCCAGAACTCTCGGTCCGCCGTGGAAGCGCGCATCACCGCAGCGTCGAGGCCGGTCAGCCGCAGCGTTTGCAGTTGATCGGCGTCGAGCTTCTCGCAGCGGAAGTCCGGCGGATAGACCGGGTGCGGGTCCACGAGCACGGCGTCGATGCCGGCGCGCCTGAGCATCGCCGCTGTCAGCGAGCCGGCGAGGCCGCCGCCTACGATCCCGACGTCCGTTTGCCGCATCAGGCTGCTCCGCTATCGCTTCCGCGATTTGCGCAAGGCGAGACGCCACGCGAGATAGGCGCGCTTCGCCGCGGCGCGCAGGTCGCGGTAGGTCTTCTGAAGGCCGCTGGTGGCGCGGAACGTCAGCGAGCCGCCGCGCCGCGCGTCGAACCACAGATCGGCGATCGGTTGGCGCTCGGTCCAGGCCGACATGAAGCCCGAGTCGTCGAACGAGCAGGAGTCGACGAAGGCGATGCTCCTGTCCGCCAGGAAGGCCGTGGTGTAGTCCTCGAGCAGTAGCGCGCCCGGCGAAAAATCGTGGAACGCCTCGTCGTAGGCGGTCTTCCAGGTGAAAGCCACGGCGCCGGAACGCGCGACGATCTGCATGCTCACCGGCCTGGCGTCGAGATAAAGCGAATGGATCGAGGCGCATCCTTGCTCGGCCAGCCCGCCGACCGCGCCGCGCATGAACGCCGCGTGGGCCGGCTCGCTGAGCAGCGCGGTTCCCTGCCGGCCCTTCCATCCCGACGCTTCCATCGTCAGGAATTGCTCCAGCGCCGCGTGGACGGCTTGCGGCTCGGCGGCAATCACGAAGGTCAGCGCGCCGCTTTCCGACAGTCTGCGGCGGTGCTGGCGAAGCTTCTTGCGGGTGGAGCCGGAGACGGACTTTTCCAGATAGGGCTTGCCGTCGAGTTTGGACTCAAGCTTCGGCCGCTGGGACTGTCCGAAAACGCAAGGGGCGCTGCCGCGCCGGGCCAGCACCCGCATCAGCGCGTCGTAGGTGGGTCTGTCCCGGCCGATCATGTCGAGTGCGACGACTTTCGGCAATTGCGGGTCGGCGGCGATGCAATCGAGCATCGCGTCGAGGGTTTCGTCGAGGCAATCGCGGTCGATCACCGGCGTCGAGAGATGGCCGTGGATGTGCGACGGAGCGCTCAGCACGCGAATCGGCAGCACGGAACGGCGTGCGTGACCGGCGGCGAAGGCCCAGACGCCGACAAGCTGCCGCTGGCCGCCGAGCGGCTTCCACGCCAGCAGCGCCCGGTGACCGGCATCCGGATCGGTCTGCGCCGCGACGCGCACCAGCGCGGGGTCCATGAACACGTTCGGCGCATCCGCGCGCGCCAGCAGGTCGGTCCAGGCCACCTGCACGTCCGCAAGCCGCGCGGCGCCGGCAATCTCGACGGCGACGGCCGGCTCGGCGCGCCGCGCCGCCGAAACGGCGTTCGCAGTGGCCGGAGCTGGAATGTCACCCAAACGATAGGCGCGGACGTCGCTCATGCTGCCGTTTTACGACGGCACCGCTTCACAAGGGGTTACGCCGATTGCTGGCGATTTCCCGATTTGGCCGGGGGGGTTATGGTTAATCGCTTCCATTGCGCGCTGTACCGGGGTGAGCGTTCGACTCCATGCGATTGCGTTAACGCTTCGTCCACGCCAATCGCCAAGTTTTCCGGTTCGCCGCCGCCGCTAAACCGTTCCGTCGCGGTCTGCCGGGTAGTTTGCTGGCCACACAATTGGGAATGACGGGTGGCCATGCCTCAAGCGTACATGTCTCAAGCGTACATGCCTCAGGCGACGCAAGCAGCCTTCGACGCGCAGGCCGGTCTCGGTGAGGACGCCCCGGTCGAGACACGGCGCTCGTCCGCTGCTGCGCAGGGCGACGTTCGCCTCGCGGTGCACGAGGATCTCGCCACGGTCGAGCAGGACTGGCGCGCGTTCGAGCAGACCGCCGACGGCACCGTCTTCCAGAGCTTCGATTGGCTCTCGACCTGGCAGAAGTACATCGGCAGCCTCAACCATGTCGCGCCGGCGATCGTCACGGGCCGCGACAGCCAGGGGCGATTGCTGTTCCTGCTGCCGCTTGCCATCGAGAGCGGCGGCTTCGCGCGCCGGCTGACGTGGCTCGGCACCGATCTTTGCGACTACAACGGCCCGCTGCTGGCGCCGGATTTCGGCCGGCGCTTCGATGCGGCGCGGTTCAAACAGGTGTGGCGCGAGATCGTTGCGCGCCTGCAAGGCCATCCGCGGTTGCGATTCGACGCCGTTTCCTTCGACAAGATGCAGGACACGGTCGGCGCGCAGGGGAACCCGTTCATGGGGCTCGGCGTCATGCGCAATCCCAACGGGGCCTATTGCACGCGCCTGAGCGGGGACTGGGAGACGTTCTACACGGGCAAGCGTTCCTCGGCGACGCGACGGCGCGACCGCACCAAGCGCAAGAAGCTCGGCGAAATCGGCGAGGTCCGGTTCGTCAGCCCGGAGCGGGACGCCGATCTCGCCGCTACGCTCGACACCCTGATGGAGCAGAAGTCGAAATCGTTTGCCGCGATGGGCGTGGCCGACATTTTTGCGCTGCCGGGGCACCGCGAATTCTACCAGGCGTTGGCGGTTCAGCGCGGGTTCGTCCACGTCAGCCGGCTCGATGTCGGCGCGCAGACGGCCGCGGCGAACCTCGGATTGATCGTTCGCGGGCGCTATTACCATCTGCTGGCGAGCTACGACGGCGGCGAACTGTCCAAGTTCGGGCCGGGCGCCGCCCACATGCACGACCTGATGCGCACCGCCATCGAACGCGGCTGCACCGCTTTCGATTTCACGATCGGCGACGAGCGCTACAAGCAGGAATGGTGCGACACCCAGATTACGCTGTACGACCACGTCGCGCCGGCTACGCTGCGCGGATGGCCGGTGGCGCTGCGGTTCTACACGGTGGGCCGGCTCAAGCGCTGGATCAAGCAGACGCCGATGCTGTGGAACGCGACCTACAAGCTGCGCGCCTTCATCGGCCCGATGATGAAGCGGTTGCGGAGCTAGCTTTTGCGTTTCCAGACGAACAGGTGCAGGCCGAGCCTGTGCCGGGCGATCAGGAACAGCAGCGCCGATTCCACCACGAAGGCGGCCGACGTGGCGATGGCGACGCCCATGCCGCCGTAGGGCTTGGCCAGCACCACGCATCCCGTCAGGTTGACGGCGAAGGCGCCTGCATAGGCGAGCGCGCAGACCCGCTGCTGACCGACCATGGTGAGAAGGCGCTCCGCCGGCCCGACCGCGGCGCGCGCCATCAGCCCGACCGCCAGCACGAACATCACCGGATAGGCTTCGACGAAGCCCGGCCCGAACAGCCACAGCATCGGCTTGCCGAGCGCGAGGATTAAGAGCATCGCCGCGAGCGACGGCCAGAAGATCCAGCGGATGGTGACGGCGGCGAAGTTTTCGAGGCCATCCCGGTCGCCGGCGACATGATAGGCGGCGAAGCGGTGGGCGGCCGACGCCGCCACCGCGAAATAGACGAAGGTGACGAGCGTAAGCGTCTTCGACGCGGCGTAGTAGTGCGCGACCTCGTCGGAGGGCCGGAACTGCTGGAGCACCAGCACGTCGGTGGTGGTGAGCGCGGTATAGATGCCCCACACCGCGATCATCGGCAGCGAGGTCGAAAACCAGCCCTTGATGTCGTAGGACCGCGCGCCCGGCGGGACGGTCCTGGCGATCCGTCCGTTGAGCACGAGAAGCTGGCCCAGCGCCGTGCTCCAGACCGCGATGGCGGTCGCCAGCATGGTCGTGGTCGCGTCGAGCGGGAAGCCCGCGGCGTGGACGCCGGCGATCAGCGCGAGAATGAGGATCGGCCGGAGCAGCGAATGCGGCAGCAGCGCCAGTCCGATCCAGTCATAGGAGCGCGAGACGCCATCGAGCATGAACGAGAAGACGTAGAACGGCAGCGCCACGCAGGCGAGATAGAGCGGCATCACGACCTGCCGGTCGAGCGAGCCTTCGATGCTGTGCACGATCGCCGCGCCGATGATGGCGGCGGCGGTGCCGAGCCCGAACGTGAGCCAGCGGCTGCCGATCAGATAGCCGCGCAGGCGATCGAACGCGCCGCGCTGGGTGTATTCGGGAATGTAGCGCTGCGCGGTCAGCGGCAGGCCGAGGTGGACGATGTCGCCGGCGAGAAGGAGCCACGTCCACACATAGACGTAGGTGCCGTATTCGAAGCTGCCCATCCAGCGGGCGAGCAGGATCTGCGAGACAAAGACGACGGCCGCGCTCGCCACCCGGATGATGAACGCCGTTCCGGCCATGCGCCGCATCGAGCCGTGCTCGCCCGAAAGTAGGCGGCGAAGGCGCGCGGGCAGACGCCAACGCGGGACTGGCGCGGCACGGTGTTCGGCGTCGGTCAGGGCCATGGGCCATAGAGGCCCGCAAAGGCTTAATGAGAGGTTAATGCAGCCGAGCGAGGCGGAGCTGCTACCCCGCCACCGCGATCTCGAATGGAAATTCGTCCACGATCTCGTGGCCGCTGTCGGTGATGATGTACGTGTGCCCGAGGAAAATCCCGAACATGCCGTCGGCGGTGATCGGGTTCGGCTCGGCCATGATGATCATGCCGGGCTTGAGGATCATGTCGCTCTCGATGCCGCCGATGTGGTCCGACGTGATGTGCGGGTTGTCGGTGACGATGTCGATGCCGTGGCACTGCGTCGGGCGCGACTGCACGCCTCTGTCGCGGAAGAAGCGGCTCGCCTCCTGCATCGCCGCGGCGTTCTTGCCGGGCAGCATCTCGGCGACGATTTTCTTGTAGCCGGGCAGAGTGATCTCCTCCCAGAATTTTCTGACCATGTCGGTGGGAGGTCCCAATGTAATCGGCGAGCCGATCTGGGCGGTGTAGCCGCGATAGCCCGCGGCCAACTCCATGTTGACCATGTCGCCCTTCTTCAGCACCCGGCCGGATGGGCGCGGGTTGCCGAAGATGAGCGCCGGATTGTTCATCGGTGTCGAGCCGATGATCAGGAAGTCGATGTCGCCTCCGCCATCCATGATGGCCGCGGCCGCCGCGGCCTTCAGCTCGTATTCCTTCACGCCGGGCTTTGCCCGCGCCACCATCGCCTCCATCGCGCGCTGGCAGAGAACGCCCGCCTTGCGCACGCAGTCGAGTTCTTCCTTGCTGTGGATCACCACGAGGTCGTGCAGGAATTGCTTGGTGAACACGAGCTCGGCGTCGGGCAATTCCTTGCGCAAGGTGTTGTACTGGTTGACCGGCAGGTAGTCGCCGTGGCGCGGGTCGATCTCCATCAGGCCGATGCGGCCCTTCTCCAGCTTCAGCTCGCGCAGCCGCTCGACCATCACCTGCGCGTACTGGCCGTTGCGGCTGTGGCGCACGTCCTGCACCGCCACCTCGACGTGGCGGCGGACCGCTTCCGCGTGCGTGCCGCCCATCGAGTAGATCATGGTCGGCTCGCCATCGAGCGGCACCAGCACGTAGCAGCACAGCGCGTGCCACTCCCAATGACCGGTCAGCCAGGTCATGCCGGCGCCGAAGCTCCAGTGGCTGGGCCCGCCGGGCACCACGACGGCGTCGAGCTTGTGCTCGCGCATCTTGTCGCGAAGCGCCGCATAGCGGCGTTTGTATTCGCCCGCCGAGAACTGCTCCCATACGCAGTCGCGGTAGTACGGCGTGTCGCGCATGTTGGCGAACGGCAGCGACTGGTCGAGCTTGGTGCGGACGACGTCCCACGGCTGCGGACCGAGCGGGCGGCGGGGCTGTTCGTTCATATTGTGTCTCGCGGTTTGTGTCCCGGGCGCGGCGCAGCACGAAGCGATGCGCTGCAGACCCGGGACCGTTACGAATTCAGATTTTGGGACACAGTTTCGTAAACTACTCCGTGCACTTGCCAATCGTGACCCGCCCGCCGGCCAGCGCCAGCGCCTCTTCGGCGAGCTTGATGTTTGCCACCTGCTCCACCGACGGCTTCTTGTCCGCCGCGATGTCGCCGTTCGAAACGCTGTTGTCGATCGACCACTGCGTGCGCTTCTCGTCGAAGCCGGTGTTCACCGACCACACGCAGTTGTCGGTTTCGTCCTTCCAGGCGAATTCGACCGCCTCCCTGGGCTTCGTGGTCGCTTCCATGATGATCGGAATGACCTTGTCCTTCTCGCGGTAGATCGCGCGGTTGGCCTCGATCATCGCCGCGACGGTGTCGCGCAGAAGCGCGCGGTCGCGCGCGATCCACTCCGTCGAGGCGCCGTAGGCGTTGAACATGTAGAGCGGCATCAGCTCGACGAGCTGGACGAGGTTGTTCAGCGATGGCTTCTGCTGCTTGGCGAGGAACACGTCCTCCGGGTGCAGTGCGACGCCGTCGATCTGGTTGGCGATCAGGCCCGGCAGGCGGCCAGCGGTCGGCGAGGGGATGAACTGCGCGTCGGCCTCGGTCATGCCGGCGGATTTGAGCACCTCGCGGCCCATGCGCCAGTTGAAGCCGCCGACGCCGCCTCCGGTCGCCGACAGGTGCTTGCCCTTGAGCTGCGCCGCGCTGGTGATGCCCTCCTGCACCATGTAGGCCTGCGGCATGCGTGGGGCGAGGCCCCAGATCTGCTGCACCTTCAGGCCGCGGCCGATGGAGACGTCGCTGACGCTGACGATGGCGGTGCCCTGCGCGGCGGCGACCGCCGAGGTCTGCGACTGGCCGCCCTCGAACTGCACGATGTTGGCGTCGATGCAGCGCTTGGCGAAGAAGCCCAGCGCCTTCGCCACATAGGGCGAGGTGTGCACCACGTTCGGCGGCGCCACCGACACGCCGACGTTGATCTTGCGCATCGCCGGGCAGTTCGGCGCATTCTGCGCGAAGGCGCTGGGGGCCGCTATTGCGCCCGCGAGAGCAAGGACGGACAGCACCGCGTATCGCACCGGCATGTTTGGCTCCTTCCCAAAGGACTTCAATCCGCAATTAGAGCGCACGCCACCGGCATTGTCATGCCCCGTGAAATCGGGCTCCGCGGGCGGCCTTGTTGGCCCTGGGTACAATAGATGACGGGTCTCCGGGGTTTTAGGCTGCTGGTTGTGAGCCGGTCTGCTGAGCGCGAGAATGTCCAGAATCTTGAGTGAAGGCGCCCAGGCTGGCGCTGAGGCGTTTCAAAGAGAGGCGGTCATGAGGATTCCGTTCGCAAGACTACTGGCGCTGAGCCTGCTGATCGTGTTTTCGCAAGGCGCGGCTGCGCAGAGCCAGCCCGCACCGGCGCCGGTCTCGGCGCAGCAAGCCCTCAAGCCCGGGGAGATCGATCAGCTTGTCGCGCCGATCGCGCTTTATCCCGATACGCTCCTGGCAGAGATTTTGATGGCTTCGACCTATCCGCTTGAAATCGTCCAGGCGGGCCGATGGGTCGACGAGAACAAGAACCTCAAGGGCGCCCAGCTCAAGGCGGCCGTCGACCGGCAAAGCTGGGACGACAGCGTGAAATCGCTCACCGCGACGCCTTCGGTTCTGAGCATGATGAGCGCCCAGTTGAGCTGGACGCAGAAGCTCGGCGATGCCGTGCTGGCGCAACAGGCGGACGTGATGGATGCCGTGCAACGGCTGCGCGCCAAGGCTCAGGCGCAGAACAAGCTGCAGAGCACCAAGGAGCAGAAGGTCACGGTCAAGACCGAGCAAAGCAAACAAGTGATCGTGATCGAGCCGACCGAGCCGAACACGATCTATGTTCCCTATTACAACCCGGCCGTCGTCTATGGCGCGTGGCCCTACGCAGCCTATCCGCCTTACTACTTCCGGCCGCCCGGCTATATCGCGGGCGCCGCGATCGCCACGGGCCTTGCGTTCGGCGCAGGCTTCGCGGTCGGAGCCTGGGCTGCCAACAACAACATCTGGGGCGGCGGCGTGAACTGGGGCGGCAACAACATCAACGTCAGCCGCAACGTCAACATCAACAACATCAACGCCAACAACTGGAAGCACAACGCCGAGCATCGTCATGGCGTTCGCTATAACAACAGCGAAGTCGCGAACAGATTCGGCAAGGGGACCAACGCTCGCGACAATGCGCAGAACCGCATCGATTTTCGCGGTCGTGACGGCCAGCAGGTGCTCCGCCCCGGCAGCAACGATCGTCCGGGCGCCGGCAATCGAGGCGAAATCGGCAACCGCGGCGGAGGGGACCGGCCGAACGCCGGCAATCGCGGCGGCGGTCGCGAAAATCTCGGCAATCGCGGCGGTGGCGCGCGGCCCGGCGGCGGCGGGCGCGACAACGCATTTTCAAATGCCGGCAGCGGTCGCGATGCTCGCGCCCAAAGCGAGCGCGGGCGGGCCAGCCTCGGTGGCGGCGGCGGTGGGGCACGCCAGGCCGGTGGCGGGGGTGGCGGCGGTGCACGCCAGGTCAGTGGCGGCGGTGGCGGGGGTGGCGCGCGCGCGGGCGGTGGCGGTGGTGGTGGCGGCGGACGCAGGCGCTAGGCGAGGGAGACGATCATGCAAAAGCTCAGAAACTTGATGCTCGCGGCTGGTGTTGCGGCTGCCATCGTTGCCTCGATCCCAACCGCTGGCGCGCAGCAGCGCTTCAAGACTCCGGATGAGGCTGCGGACGCGCTGGCCGCGGCGGCCCGTGCAGGCGACCGCAAGGCGGTGATGGCCGTGCTTGGGCCCGATGCCGCCGACATCGTCTCTTCGGGCGATGCCGTTGCGGACGAAAATACGCGGAAGGAGTTCGTCGCCGCCTACGATGCCAAGCACAGCGTTGCCGCCGACGGCAACAATCGCACTCTGATGCTGGGGCCGGACGGTTATCCGTTCCCGATTCCGCTCGTGCAAAAGGACGGCTCCTGGCAGTTCGATACCAAGGCCGGCCGTGAGGAGATATTGGCGCGGCGCATCGGCCGCAATGAGCTGGCCGCGGTCCAGGTCTGCCTTGCCTATTACGATGCGCAAAACGAATATGCCGATCTCACCCCCAGGATCGATGGCATGGCGGTGTACGCGCAAAGGATCGTCAGCCGTCCCGGCAAGAAGGATGGTCTGTACTGGCCGTCCGTGCAGGGCGGGCCCGACAGCCCCATCGGCGGGGCGGTTGCTGCCGCGACGCAGCGGGGCTACCGCGTCGGCAGCGGTACAGCCTTCCACGGCTACAACTACAAAGTCCTGATTCGGCAAGGCTCGAACGCGGCAGGCGGCGCGCTGGATTATGTCGTGGGCGGTAAGATGGTCGGCGGTTTCGCGCTCGTCGCGTATCCCGCCGAGTACGGAAATTCCGGCCTGACGACGTTCATCATCAACCACAAGGGCGATGTGTTCGAGAAGGACCTGGGCGCGAACACCAGGCGGATCGCTTCGCGCATGAAATCGTTCAACCCGGATCCCACCTGGAAGAAAGTCGCCGAAGCCGACGAGAAGAAGTGACGCACATCTTCGCGCCGTCGGCCGCCCGATGTGCGGCGGCGGCTCAGGCGGGAAACTGCTGGCCCGGCGTCGAACGCGAGATGGCGAGCTCTTCCTCGTTCATGTCCGCCGAGATACTCGCAAACAGCGGGGTGCTCAGATAGCGCTCGCCGGTGTCGGGTAGCATGCACAGGATGTTGGCGCCCTTCGGCGCCTCGGCGGCGACCTTCAGCGCGCCCGCGAACGTGGCGCCCGCGGTGATGCCGACGAAGATGCCTTCCTTGCGGGCCAGTTCGCCGCTCCATTTGATCCCTTCGGCGCCCGGAATGGGAATGATCCGTTCGATCACCTTCATGTCCACGGCGTCTTCGGTCAGCTTCGGAATGAAATCCGGCGTCCAGCCCTGCATCGGATGCGGCTTGAAGGCGGGATGCGCCGTGGCGGGAGAGCCGTCGGCGTTGCGCTCCTGCTTCGTGCCGCTGCGAAGCAGCGGGGCGTCCTCGGGCTCGCAGAGGACGATCTTGGTGTGGGGCATTTCCTTGGCGAGCACCCGCGAGACGCCTTTCAAGGTTCCGCCGGTGCCGTATCCCGTCACCCAATAGTCGAGCTTCTCGCCCTTGAAATCCTCGATGATCTCCCGCGCCGTGGTGCGCGAATGGATGTCCGGGTTGGCCTCGTTCTCGAACTGGCGGGTCAGGAACCAGCCGTGCGCCTTGGCAAGCTCCATCGCCTTGACCACCATCCCGAAGCCGCGGCCGGCCGCCGGCGTCACCACCACCTTCGCGCCGAGAAAGCGCATGAGCCTGCGCCGCTCGACGCTGAACGGCTCGGCCATGGTGATCACGAGTGGATAGCCCTTCTGGGCGCACACCATGGCAAGCCCGATGCCGGTGTTGCCGCTGGTCGCCTCGATGACGGTCTGGCCGGGCTTGAGCTGGCCCGATTTCTCGGCCGCCTCGATCACGCCGAGCGCCAGGCGATCCTTGACCGACCCCAGCGGATTGAAGGCCTCGATCTTGACGAACAGGTTCACGTCCGGAGGCGCCAGCCGGTTGATCCGCACCACGGGCGTGTTGCCGATCGTTCCCAGAATGTTTGCGAATTTCGCCATGTCCGCTCTCCGCTATGTCCGACAAGGATGCGTCATTTTACCCAGCCGCTGCGACGAATACGATAGCCGTCATTTCCACATGCCTCGGCCCGCCGGCCGGCTTCGCCGCCGCATGGACACTCCGGACACCCGGCCATACACTTTGCCAGAGCCTTGCATGGGACGGCTGAATGGCCGAGGAGCGCGTTCAACGGCGGCTGACCGCCATCCTCGCGGCCGATGTCGCTGGCTACAGCCGGCTCATTGGCGACGACGAGGAGGGCACGCTCGCGCGCCTCAAGGCGCATCGCCGCGAGCTCGTGGATACAACGATCGCCGAGCACTCCGGCCGCATCGTCAAGACCTCGGGCGACGGCCTGCTCATCGAGTTTCCCAGCATCGTCGATGGGGTGCGTTGTGCGGTCGCGGTTCAGCGCGGCATGGCCGAGCGCAATGCCACGGTGCCGCAGGACGAGCGCATCGAATTCCGCATCGGCATGCATGTCGGCGACATCGTCATCGAGGACGGCGACATATTCGGCGACGGCGTCAACATCGCCGCCCGCCTCGAAGGCATCGCCGATCCCGGCGCGATCTGCATATCCGACGACGCCTACCGGCAGGTGCGCGGCAAGCTCGACGCGGCATTCGAGGATATGGGCGACAGGCAGCTCAAGAACATCGCCAGTCCGGTGCGGGTCTACGCCATTCGCTTCGGCGGCGCGCCGGCCGCGGCGCCGAATCCTCTCGCGCTCCCCGACAAGCCATCCATCGTCGTCCTGCCGTTCGACAACATGTCGGCCGAGGCGGGACAGGACTATCTCGCGGACGGCTTCGTCGAGGCGATCACCGCGGCGCTGTCGCGCATCCGGTCGTTCTTCGTCATCGCCCGCAATTCGGCCTTCACCTACAAGGGCCGCGCGACGAACGTGCGCGACATCGGCAAGGAGCTGGGCGTTGCCTATCTGCTCGAAGGCAGCGTGCAGAAGGGCGGCAACCGTCTGCGCATCACCGTTCAGTTGATCGAGACCGAAACCGGCGCCCACGTCTGGAGCTCGCGCTACGACGGCACGGTGGACGATATTTTCGATTTGCAGGACCGCATTACGGAGCAACTGGCGGGCGCGCTGCAGCCGTCGATCCGCATTGCCGAGATCGAGCGCTCGCGGCGCAAGCGCCCGCAGGATCTGGGCAGCTACGACTACACCATGCGGGCGATGCCGCATGTCTGGGCGCTGGAGAAGGAGGAAAGCGCCAAGGCGCTCGACCTTCTCGACAAGGCGCTGGCCATCGATCCGGACTATCCGCTCGCGCTGTCGCTCGCGGGTTGGTGCCACGCCCAGCGCTCCGTCTACAACTGGGTTGACGATCCGGCCGAGACGCAGGGCAAGGCCCGATCGCTCGCCGAGCGCGCGGCGGAGTTGAGCGGCGACGATCCGATCATCCTGGCGGTGCTCGGCGCGGTGCATACCTTCGTGCGCAACTACGGAACCGCGCGCATCCTGCTCGACCGCGCGCTCGCGCTCGATCCCAACGCCGCGTGGGCCTGGCATCGCCTCGGCTGGGTCGAGAACTACTCCGACCGGCCGAAGGAGGCGATCGAGCATTTCGAGCGGGCGCTTCGCTTGAGCCCGCTCGACCCGATGAACTTCAACAACCACGTCGGCATGGGCTCGGCGAACGAGATCATGGAGCGATACGACCAGGCCGCGGCGCATTACCGGCGCGCGCTGGAGGAGCGGCCCAACGCCAAATGGATTTATCGAAACCTGACGTCGTCGCTGTCGGGCGCCGGCCGGATGGAGGAGGCGGAAAAGGCCTACGCCGAACTGATGCTCGCCTATCCCGATCTCACGGTTGCCAAGTTCAAGCAGGCGATGGTGTTTTCACCGGCCGTGCTCGACCGCATGGCGGAGAATCTAAAGAAGCTCGGGCTTCCGGAGTGATTGCGGCCTAATCCTCCTGGCTCGCCGCGGTCCACGGCGCCACGTATCTCTCCGCAAGCCGCAAGAGCGCCGTCAGCGTCACGCCGAGCAGGCCCAGCGTCACGATCGGCACGAACATCCTGTCGACCTGGAACGTGCTGGCCGTGCGCACGATCAGATAGCCGATGCCGGAGATCGCGGTGTAGAGATCGGCCAGCACCATGCCGATCATGCCGCGGCCGACGGCCAGGCGGATGCCAGTGACGATGAAGGGAAGCGCGCCCGGCAGCACGATGTTGGTCCACAACTGCCGCTCCGAGCAGCGGAACGCGCGGCCGACTTCAAGGAGTTTCGGGTCCACCGACTTCACGCCCTGATAGGTGTTGATGACCATCGGGAAGAAGGCGAACAGGAACAGGATGATGACCTTGGCGGTGGTTTCGTAGCCGGCCCACAACACGATCAGCGGAACGAGCGCCACCGACGGGATGGAATAAAGGAAGGTGATGTAGACGGTCAGCCCCACGTCGAGGATGTGGAAGCGCGCCAGCGCAAGGCCCAAAAGCGTGCCGAAGACGACGGCCAGGGTGAGCCCCATCGCCAGCACCACCAGACTCGGCCACAGCGACGTCCACAATTCGCCGCTCGCCACCATGCCGACGGCTGCCACCGCGACCTTCAGCGGCGAGGTGAACAGCACCGGATCGACGTTCATCGCCGCGATCTGCCAGAGCGTCAGGAAGATCGCGAGCGACACCATGCGGATGCCGAAATTCCGCAGCATGGCGCCGCGGCGGCGCTCGGCCGCGACGCGCTCGGCGCGCGCCTGATCGTCGGCGAGCTCGCGCCGCGCGTCGGCAGGCGATTGTGCGTGCTGGACGGTGCTCATGCGACCTCGCGCGGCGTGCGGACCTGTTGCGGCCGCGCGGTGTGCAGCTCGCCCCAGATATGCGCCCGCATTTCGCCGAAGCGCGGATCGGCGCGCAGCGCATTGCCGTCGCGCGGATGACCGAACGGCACGTCGAGCATCTCCTTGATGCGGCCGGGCCGCGCGCTCATCACCGCGATGCGGTCGCCGAGCAGGATCGCCTCGTCGATCGAATGGGTGATGAACACCATGGTCTTGCGCTCTTCCGGCCGCTCCATGAGCTGCAACAGCTCTTCCTACAGGATTTCGCGGGTCTGCGCGTCGAGTGCTGCGAACGGCTCGTCCATCAGCAGCACCGAAGGATTCATGGCGAGCGCGCGGACCAGGCCGACGCGCTGCTGCATGCCGCCGGAAAGCTGATAGGGGTAGTGGTTCTCGAAGCCGGTCAGCCCAACCACCTCCAGGTAATGCGTGACACGCTCCTTGATGACGGCGGCCGGCGCGCCGGTCATCGCCAGGCCGAAGGCGGCGTTGTCGGTGACCGTCTTCCACGGCAGCAGGCCGAAGTGCTGGAACACCATCGCGACGCCGTCGGGCGGGCCGGCCACCGGCTTGCCCTGCACCAGCAGTTGCCCGGTGTTGATCTCGGTCAGGCCCGCGATGCAGCGCAGGAGCGTGGTCTTGCCGCAGCCGCTGGGGCCGACGATGCACAGGATCTCGTCGCGGCGGACGTCGAGCGACAGTTGCCGGAACGCCACCACCGTGCCGTCGAGGAACAGCTTGGACACGTTGTCGGCGACGATGACGGGCTTGTTTTCGTTCACGCTCATACTCTGACTTGAATTAGCGCCCCGCGGCATAGCCTTGCATGCCGCGCGGGTTGGCGGCGGCTTTGCGGCGATTGCCGTCCTTCGACGCCGCGGTGAGGCGGCCTTCCGACCATTCCGGCTCGACCTCGACGATATGGCCGCGCCGGGTAAGTTCTTCGCGAGTCTCCTGAGGAACGCGCTTCTCGATCTGGAGCACGCCGGGTCGCGATGTTCGCGGCCAGAACGAGATCGGGAAATGCTCGGAGTGCCAGGCCGGCGCGTCGATCGCCTCCT
The DNA here is from genome assembly GCA_945861855.1 of Rhodoplanes serenus. GTDB lineage: Bacteria > Pseudomonadota > Alphaproteobacteria > Rhizobiales > Xanthobacteraceae > Z2-YC6860. Next base: position 14,855 of record CAMAWG010000002.1, on the reverse strand, counting down.
GCAGATTCATCCCGGCATGGACGTGGCGCAGGAAAAACTGCGTAATCCATTGATCCTGCTGGTCTCCTCCGGGCGAGCCCCAGGCGAGATAAGCGTCGCCGTCGCGCAGCGCGAGCGTCGGCGAAAGCGTCGTTCGCGGCCTTTTACCGGGCGCGAGCGATGCCGGATGGCCATGTTCGAGCCAGAACATCTGCGCTCGCGTGCCGAGGCAGAAGCCCAGCTCGGGAATGACCGGCGAGGACTGCAGCCAGCCGCCGGACGGCGTCGCCGTGACCATGTTGCCGGCCTGGTCGACGATGTCGAAATGTACTGTGTCGCCAACCACTTCGCCCATGCGGCCGACGGTCGGCTCGCCGGCGCCCATGCCGGCGACGAGCTTCGCGCCGGGCTTCATTTTCACGATTGCGCCGAAGCCCTCGACCGAGCCCGGCCGCAGCTCGAGCGAGGCTTGCTCACCGATGAGCTTGCGACGTTCGGCGTTGTACGCGTCCGAAAGCAGCGTGGGAAACGGCACGTTCACGAAGTTCGGGTCGCCGTAGAATTTCTCTCGATCGGCGTAGGCGAGCTTCGAGCACTCCACCACCAGATGGATGAAGTCCGGCCCGACCACGTCGAGGCCGTCGAGGTTGAAGCCCTTCAGCAGCGCGAGCTGCTGCAGCGTCACCGGGCCTTGGCTCCACGGCGGCTTGCAGACGGTGTAGCGGCCGTAGTCGTAGGTGAGCGGCGCTTCGATCTGCGCCTGCCATGTCGCCATGTCCTGGCCGGTCAGCACGCCCTTGTGCGGCGAGCCGCTGGTGTCCATCACCGCCTGCGTGCGGCAGAACCTGTCGATGGCTTGCGCGACGAAGCCCTGCGACCAGACCTTGCGCGCACGCTCGATCTGCGCGACGCGGTCGGCGCCGGCGCTCTCGGCTTCTTTCAGCACGCGCGTGTAGGTCGCGGCCAGCGTCTTGTTGGTGAACAGCTTGCCGGTCTCGGCGGCCTTGCCATTCGGCAGGTAGATCGCCGCCGACGTCGGCCAATGATCGCGGAAATGCTTTTCAACCGTTCTGATGGTGGCGTTGGCGCGCTCGACCAGCGGATGGCCGTTCTGCGCGTAGGAGATCGCAGGCGTCAGCACGTCGGCGAGCTTCATCGTGCCGTAGTCGCGCAGCAGCACCATCCAGGTGTCGAACATGCCGGGCACGCAGGCCGCGAGCAGGCCGGTGCCCGGCACCATGTCGAGGCCTTCGCTCTTGTAATGCTTGATGGTGGCGCCGGCGGGGGCGGGGCCCTGGCCGCAAATGAGTTCCGGCTTTCCCTTGCGCACGTCGTAGAGCAGCACCGGCACGTCGCCGCCCGGGCCGTTCAGGTGCGGCTCGACCACCTGCAAGGTGAAGGCTGTGGCGACCGCGGCGTCGAAGGCGTTGCCGCCCCGCTCCAGCGTGCCCATGCCGACCGCGGTGGCGATCCAGTGGGTCGAGGTGACGACGCCGAAGGTGCCGTCGATCTCGGGCCGCGTGGTGAAGGGATTGGGATTGATGTTGCCTGCCATGGGAGCCTTATGTGCGCGACTTGCACGCTTTTAGCACCGTCCCAGCCGCCTGTCCCGCCGCCGCATCCGGGACAAGAGCCGTGAAGTTGGTGTAGCCTGAGTACAATATACGCCCGGGCATCACCGGTATTTCGAGGGGGAAACGCCATGAAACTTCCGCGCAGACAATTTCTGCATCTCGCCGCGGGCGCTGCCGCGCTTCCGGCCGTGTCCCGGATCGCCAGCGCGCAGGCCTATCCGACGCGCCCGATCACGCTGATCGTTCCGTTCCCGCCCGGCGGCTCCACCGACGTCGGCGCGCGCATCGTCGCCGATCACATGTCGCGCACGCTCGGCCAGCAGATTGTCGTGCAGAATGTCTCAGGCGCCGGCGGCACCACCGGCTCGACCCGGGCGATGCGCGCCGATCCCGATGGCTACACCATCCTGATGGGCCAGATGGGAACGCATGCGGCCTCGGTCGCGCTCTATCCGAACCTCGCCTACAAGCCGGACGCCGATTTCGAGACGATCGGCCTGGTCACGGAGTTTCCGCTGATCATCGCGGCCAGGAAGGATTTCCCGCCGAAGGACCTCAAGGAATTCGCCGCCTATCTCAAGGCGAACGCCAGCACGCTCAATCAGGGGCATGCCGGCGTCGGCTCGATCTTCTTCACCACCTGCCTGCTGCTCAATTCGATCCTGGGCGTGAAGCCGACGCTCGTGCCGTTCAATGGCGGCGCTCCCACCATGAACGCGCTGGTCGGCGGCCAGATCGATTACATGTGCGCGGACATCATCACCGGCGGCACGCATCTCGAGGCCAACAGAATCAAGGTCTATGCGGTCTCGACCCCCGCGCGCAATCCTGTGATCCCGAACGTGCCGACCTCGAAGGAGGGCGGGCTCCCCGAATTCCAGGCGTCCGCCTGGAACGGCCTGCTGGCGCCCAAGGGCACGCCGCAGGCGATCATCGGCCAACTGGCCGCCGCGCTCGACAAGGCGCTCGACGACGAGCCGACGCGCAAGCGGATGCTGGTGCTCGGCTGCGACATTCCGGAGAAGGCCAGACGCGGGCCGCAGCCATTCCTCGCGCTGATCAAGAGCGAGATCGCGCGCTGGTCGCCGATCATCAAGGCGGCGAACGTCAAGGTGGAATAAGGGCGGGCGGCACATTCGCCGCGAACGCGGTCGCCCTTTCCCGCAAGGGGGAGGGCAAGAGAGTTTGCGTGCCCACTTGCCCACCACTTGCTGCCTTCAGCCATCGCTCGGATAATCCGTCGCAGGGAAAGCAACGGGAGGAATGCCATGAAAGGGTCCGAGCGCTGGTGCACCGGCGCGATCGTCGCAGCGCTGGCCGGCCTCCTGTCGGGAGGAACCGCCGCCGCGCAAACCTATCCGTCGGCGCCGGTGAAGGTGATCGTGCCGTTCGGCGCGGGCGGCGCCACCGACATTCTGGCGCGCGTGTTCTCCGAGCGCCTGCAAAACAATCTCGGCCAGCCGTTCACGGTCGAGAACCGCGGCGGCGCGGCGGGCCAGATTGCCGCCACGGCGGTCGCCCGTGCGCCGGCCGACGGCGCAACCCTGATGTTCACCACCGCGGCGCCGATCACCATCGCGCCCCTGATGAACGACAAGGTGCAGTACGATCCGCGCAACGACATCGTCCCCATCGCGGTGGTCGCGGTGATGCCGGTCTGGTTTGTGGTCAACGCCGAGTCGCCGCTCAAGTCGGCGGCCGACATCGTGGCCAAGGCCAAGGAAAATCCGGGGAAGGTCACCTACGGTTCGTCCGGCGTCGGCACCGAGCTGCATCTCGCGGCCGAGGCGGTGGCGCGCTCGGCCGGCATCCAGATGGTGCATGTGCCGTTCCGTGGCGGCGGCGAGGTGATCACCGCGCTTCTGGGCAAGCAGGTCGACTTCGCGGCGCTGAGCACCGCTTCGATCGCCGGCCAGTTGAAGGAGGGCAAGCTGCGGGCGCTGGCCGTGTCCTCGCCAAAGCGGATGCCCGACTTCCCCAATGTGCCGACCTTTGCCGAGATCGGCCACGGCGGCGCCACCATGATGCCCTGGTGGGGCATGATGGCGCCGGCCGGCACGCCGCCGGCGGCGATCGTGCGGCTCACGCAGGAGCTGCAATCGATCGGCAACGATCAGGCGGTGCGCGAGCGGCTGAAGGCGACCTTCGTGCAGATCGAGTTCTCGGGGCCGCAGGAATTCGCCAAGCGAATCGAGGCCGAGACCGCGCTCTACGGCGGCATCATCCGCGCAGCCAACATCAAGCTCGGGCCATGACATGAAGCGAAGCTCCGACCGGATCCGCACCACGCATGCGGGGCGGCTGCCGGTGCCGCCCGGCTGCGAGGACCTGCCGATCCGGCTCTATCGCGGCGAGGCGGTCAATCCCGCGACGATCGAAGGCGGGCTTGCCCATGTCATCGGCCAGCAGCTCGACCTCGGCATCGACTGCATCGGCGACGGTGAATTCTGGAAGGCGCGCAACATCGCCTACTACGGCCGCCATCTCACCGGGCTTGAGACGCGGCCGCTCAAGCCCGGCGAAGTGGGCTCGACGCGGAGCTTCACGCGCGAGCGTGACGAGTTCGCCCGCTTCTACAAGGACTCCGACAGCGCCGGGACGATCTTTTTCGTGCCCGGCGAGAAGACGCTGCCGATCGAGCGCGAGCGGATGATCGCCACCGGTCCGGTCAAGTCGAAAGGCACGGCGGCGCTTGCGGTCGAGATCGAGGCGTTCAAGACGGCGCTCGCCAAGACCGGACGCCCGGTGGACGAGACCTTCTTCTGCGTCATCGCGCCTGGCTGGCTCGATCACTTCATTTACAACGAGCACTACAAGACCGACGAGGAATACATCTTTGCGCTCGCCGAGGCGTTGCGCGAGGAGTACCTCGCGGTGGTCAATGCCGGTTTCATCCTGCAAATCGACGATCCGGGCCTGGTGGACTGGTGGGACATGCTCAAGCCGGCGCTGAGCGTGCAGGAGTATCGCGACAAGTTCGCCAGACTCCGCGTCGACGCCGTCAACCACGCGCTCAAGGGCATTCCCGAGGATCGCGTGCGCTATCACCTGTGCTGGGGCTCCTGGCACGGGCCGCACACCCACGATCTGCCGTTCGAGCACATCGTCAACCTGATGCTCGAAGTGAACGCGCAGTGCTATTCGTTCGAGGCGGCCAACGTGCGCCACGAACACGAGTGGAAGATGTGGCAGGACGTGAAGCTGCCCGACAGCAAGATATTGCTGCCGGGCGTGGTGAGCCACTCCACCAATCTGGTCGAGCATCCCGAGCTTGTGGCCGAGCGGATCACGCGCTTCGCCGGCGCGGTCGGCCGCGACAACGTCATCGCTGGTACCGACTGCGGCCTCGGCGGGCGGGTGCATGCGGAGATCGCCTGGGCCAAGCTCGGCGCGCTGGCCGAGGGCGCGCGGCTGGCGTCGAAGAGGTTGTGGGGGTAGCGGCGGATTGTTTGAATTGAAGTGTTGCCGCATCGGCAACGCACCCTCTCCCCTTGTGGGAGAGGGGAAGAGAGCGTGAGGCCGCGCTTCAACAACAACGCAACGTGAACCTACCTTCCCGTCTTCGCCAGCGAGCGCGACCATGCGGTCATGCGCGACTTGGCGTTTTCGAGGTCCTTCTTGTTGAAGAAGTCCTCCGGCTTCACCTGATCGACCGGATAGACCGGGCGGAGGAAGTCCTCCTCGTAGCCGAACGGCACGGTGGCATCGATGCCCATGCCGCCCTCGAAGCGGGTGTTCGAGGCGGTCCACTGCGCGTTGCCGGCGGTCATGCGCTCGGCGGGCATGAAGGTCTGGCCGCGGCCGCCGGGGATCGGATTGAGGATGTCGGACTGCGGATTCACGCGCGTGGTGAGGCACCACATGATGTCGTCCATCGAATAGGGATCGACGTCCTCGCTCACGGCGATGGCGATGCGCATGCCCTGCGAGCAGGCGAGCGCCGCGCCGAGGAAGTTGCGCTGCCAGCCCTCGTCGATCTGGTGGCGCTTCTTGACCTGGATGATGCAGCCGCCCCAGTCGGTCATCGAGTAGGGGATCACCACGTCCTGGACGATGCCGGGCTGCAGGCGGTTGCACAGCTCGAAAATGGTCGCCTCGCGGATGGTGGTGTCGATGTTGTGCTCATCCAGCGTGTGCACGGCGAGCGCGAACACGATCGGCTTACTCGCGGGCTTGCGCATTGTCACCGCGGTGACGTGAAGCGTGGGGGCCTTGTAGGCCTTGCCCATGTAGCCCGCCCATTCAGGGTGGAAGTGGTGGTGGCCCTGCTTGCCGGAGTCTTCGGATTCTTTGGTTTCGAAGCGGCGGTCGCGGGTGTCGACGTAGCCTTCCAGCACGATCTCGGCGTCCGCCAGCGCCATGGCATTGACGGTGCGCGCCTTCACCAGACGGATCGGAGAGCCCTGGATCGCGCCGGCGATGCCGATCTCGTCGCAACCCTGCGGCATGATCGCGTAGCCGAAGGCGGCGCCTGCGAGCAGCGTGCAGGACGGCGGCACGCCGAAGTTCATGGTGATCGGAATCTTCTCGTTGCTCTTGTAGTACTTGTTGACCACCTGCCACATGTGCGAGCCGGGCGAGATCTGGTAGGTGCCGACGTTGCCCCAGCGGAAGTTCATGCGGTTGTAGCCGAGGTCGGAGCCGCCATCGAAGTGCTCGCCGGTGACGCAGCGGATGCCGGAGCCGACCGTGAGCTCCGACTCGTAGGTCGTGTGCCGGATCGGAACCATGTGCTCGTTGACGTCCTTCGGGTTCTCGATCACGTGCTCCTGGCACGGCGCGACGCTCTGATCGATCTCGACCGGCTTGAGCGGATGCGACAGCGCGTAGGCGAGCTTGCGGGTGCGTTCGACGTCGTCCGCCCAGCCGAACATCTTGTTGATGACGTTCATGTCGCCGAACAGGTTGGTGACGACCCGATGATTGGGCTTGCCCACGACGTTGTTGAACAGCATCGGGCAGGCGCCATCGAGATGCTTCTGCAGGCCGGTGATCTCGAGGTCCGGGTTGACCGGCTTGTCGGTCTCGATCAGGTCGCCCTGCGCCCGGAGCCATTCCAGCGTGTCGCGCAGGCTGCCGGGATGTTCCGCGACCTTCAGTTTTTCCTTGCGAACTTCTTCTTGCATCGCGTGTCTCTCCCTGTCGAGGCGCTTGAGGCCGTGCCGCATTCGCGCGGCGCCGTGCCAATGCGAAATTGCACAGATTTGCGGGCATTATTCGCGCCGGGTCCACGGGTGTCAACGCGGCCCGACCCAAGCTATTGCATGGCGATGCGGCGAAAACGACCGGCGACAAGGTGAAGGCTTCGCGCTCCGGAGATTCAGTCGATCTGCGCGCCGGACTGTTTCACCACCGCGGTCCACTTCGGAATCTCGGCCTTGATATAGGCCTCGAACTCCTTCGGCGTGCTGCCGATGACGTCGACGCCGAGGTCGATCAGCGCCTTCTGCGTGGCCGGGTCCTTGAGCGCCGCGATCGTAGCGAACTGCAGCGCGTCGATGACCTCCCTCGGCGTGCCGGCCGGCGCCACCAGGCCGTGCCAGGTGGTGGCGTCGAAGCCCTTGAGGCCAAGCTCGTCCACGGTCGGCAGGTTCGGCAGCAGCGCCGTGCGCTTGGGCGTGGTCACCGCAAGCGCGCGCACCTTCTCGTTCTTGATGAGCCCGATCACGGACGCGGCGGTGGCGAACATCATCTGCACGTGACCGGCGATCACGTCCTGCAGGGCCGGCGCCGCGCCCTTGTAGGCGACGTGGACGATGTTCACCCCGGCCTCGGCCTTGAACAGCTCGCCGGCGAGGTGGGCGGCGGCACCGAAGCCCGACGAGGCGAAGTTGAGCTGGCCCGGGCTCGCCTTGGCGAGCGCGATCAGCTCAGCCATGGAATTCGCCAGCACCGCGGGATTCACCACCAGGATGTTGGCCTGGGTGCCGATCAGCGAGATCGGGATGAAATCCTTCTCGGCGTCGTAGTTGAGCTTCTTGTAGAGCGCGGCGTTGGTGGCGAGGATGCTGTTGTTGCCCATCAGCAGCGTGTAGCCGTCGGGCGCCGCGTTCTTCACCTGCTCGGCAGCGATGTTGCCGCCGGCGCCGGGCCGGTTCTCGACGATGAAGGGCTGGTGCAGGATTTCCTGCAGCCGCTTGCCGATGATGCGCGCCAGCACGTCGCTCGGGCCGCCCGGCGTGAACGCCACGACGATGGTCACCGGCCGCGCCGGGTAGTCGGCGGCAGGCACGGGCAGCGAGAGCCAGAGCAGCGCGATCGCGCCCGCGACGATTGTCGATAGCCTCTTCAACATGGCCCGCCTCCGATTCCCGCCATCATAATACATCAACTGCGGCAGCCCCTATATGCCGCCACCGGCCGACCTGCCATGTCAATGCGTGTGGGTGGCGATGGACTTTATGACCGCGGCCCACTTGGGAATTTGCGCCTTGATGTAGGCTTCGAACTCCCGCGGCGAGTTCCCGACCACGTCGATGCCGAGCCCGCCCATGATCTTGCGTGCGGCCGGGTCGTCGATGACCGCCGCGGCCGAGTGGTGCAGCACGTCGACGATCTCCTTGGGCGTGCCGGCCGGGGCGACCAGCCCGTACCAGGTGGTGGCGTCGAAACCCGGATGGCCAAGTTCGACGATCGTGGCGACGTCCGGCAGGAGCGGGCTGCGCTTGATGGTCGCGACCGCGAGCGCGCGCAGCCGCCCGGCCCGGATGTGGTTCGCCACCAGCGCTGCGGGCGCAAACATCATCTGCACATGGCCGCCGATGACGTCCTGCAGCGCCGGCCCGGGCTTCTTGTAGGGGACGTGGACCAGTTCGGCCCTGGCCTCGATCTTGAACAGCTCGCCGGCGAGATGGGCGGCGCTGCCGTGCCCGGCCGAGGCGAAGGTGAGATGGCCCGGCTTGGCCCTGGCAAGCTCGATCAATTGCTCCAGCGATCGCGCGGGCAGGGCGGGGTTCACCACCAGCACGTTGGCCTGGGTGCCGAGCAGCGTGATCGGAGCGAAGTCGAGCTGCGGGTCGAAGCCGATGTTTTTCTGGCGCGCCGGATTGGTCGCCAGAATGGCGGTGCTGCCCATAAGCAGCGTGTAGCCGTCGGCCGGCGCTTGCGCGGCCTGCTCGGCGGCGACGGTGCCGCCGGCGCCGGGCCGGTTCTCGATCACCAGCGGCTGGCGCAGGACCGGGGCAAGCAGCCGGCCAAGAATGCGCGCGATCACGTCGCTCGGGCCGCCGGGGACATGCGAGACGATGAGCGTGATCGGCCGGGCCGGATAGTCGAGCGCAACCGCCGGAGCCGCGCCGAACGCCAGCAGCAGCATCATGCCTGCAAGACGCATCGAGCCTCCGACGAGCACAACAGTCTCCGTCCTTGCCGTCCGCGATCAGAGCCGCGCCGAAATGCCCCCATCCGCCGCCCAGGCGCTGCCGGTCACGAAGCTCGCGCGCTCGGACGCCAGGAACACCACCACGCTGGCGATCTCCTCCGCCGCGGCCATGCGGCCGAGCGGGATTTTCGCGACGCGGGGCTTCAGCACCTCCGCTTCGGACTGTCCGGTCTTCGCCATCGCCTCGCGGATGTTCTTGTCGTGCCGCTCGGTCCGCACCGCGGTCGGCACCACGGCGTTGACCAGGATGCCGTCCTTGCCCAGCTCGTTGGCGAGCGCCACGGTCAGGTTCTGCACGGCGGCGTTGTTGATGCCCGTGGCGATGGCGCCGAGCTGCGGCGTCCAGGCAGCGCCGCCGGAGATGTTGACGATGCGGCCCCATTTGCGCTCGCGCATCGGCGGCACCGCATGGCGGATGCAGCGCACCGTGCCGCGCAGCTTGTTGTCGAAGGCGTGGTCCCAGCTTTCCTCGGTCATCGCGAAAAAGCTGCCCTGCACCACATTGGTGGCGTTGTTCACCAGGATGTCGAGGCGGCCGAACTCGGCGAGCGTCTGTTTGAAAAGCCTTTCAACCGCCGCCGCGTCGTTGAGATCGGTCGGCACACCGGTCGCGCGGCCGTTCGATGTTCCCTTCAGCTTCTCGATGGCCTCTGCGTTGCGCGCGGGGTCAAGGCTCGCCACCACCACATGCGCGCCTTCGGCCAGCAGCGCGGCGGAGATGGCATAGCCGATGCCGCGGTTGCCGCCGGTGACGATCGCGACGCGGTCTTTGAGGCCGAGGTCCATTGTTGTTCCGTGTCCTATCCGCTTGTGTCCCGGACGCGGTGCAGCGCGTTAGCGATGCACCGCCGATCCGGGACCCCGGTTCCTTCCAAAAAAGAAAGCTGGGTCCCGGTTCTGCAGCGCATCACTTCGTGCTGCGCTGCGCCCGGGACACGAGGCCGTGCTCAACCCGTATACTCCAGAATATGCATCCCCGCGCCGGCGCGGTCGATCAGATAGAGCCGGCCGTGCTCGTCGGTGCCGATGTCGTTGCTCTGCACCGCCGGGCGGTCGCCCTCCAGCGCAGGCACATAGCAGCCGATATCCTTGGGATGGAACGGGTCGCTGACGTTCACCGCGCGAAGGCCGGCGTTGAAGTAGGTCAGGAACACGATGTCCTTCCACGGGCCGTCGGCCGGCAGATGCTCCAGGATGTTGTGCGCGCCGTAGCGGCCGGGGCGGTTAAAATACTTCTCGCGATCCGGCATGAAGGTCGCCACAGGAACGAGCTTGTCCTCCTTGCGCGCGTCGATCACCCACATGAACTGCGCGTCCCAGTATTTCTGCTTGGCGCGCGCCTCGTCGGTGCAGATCAGGTAGGGCCGGTCGCCGAGCGGCCAGCAGGTGTGGTTCGAGCCGGGGAACGGCGGCGCCCATGAGAGATGGCCGACGAGCTTCATGTTGCCGAGATCGCTGCAGTCGATGACGGAAATGCCGCCGCCCCACCACGCGCAATACATGCGGTTGCCGCGGATGGTCGGCGGGCCGTGCAAGGTGCACAGGTCGTCGGGCGGATGCCCGGCCACTTCGTCGCCGTTGCTATCGTCCGCCTTCATCCAGGGCAGACCCCACTGGCTGACGACCTCGGGCTTCAATGGATCGGAAATGTCGAGAGTCCAGATCACGCGGTTTTTCCATCCCTGCGCGGCGTTCGGCAGCAAGGCGAGCTTGCGCTTGTTGTCGACGCCGAAGCGGTGCGGTCCGTTGCCCGGCATGTCGTAGAAGCCGACCTGCTTCGGCTCGCCGCCCTTGGAGATGTCGAAGATGAACAGGCCGGTGCGGGCGTTGCGGCCGGCCTCGCCGCCGAGCCGCTCGGAGTTGACGTAAAGGAAATCGCCGTCGACCACGCGAAGCTTGTGCGAATGCACGCCGGGCGGCGATTTGACCTCGGCGACCTTGCGTGGCTTTCGCGGGTCGTGGACGTCGTGGACGGTGAAGCCCTCGGGGCCGTTGTAGGACGCCGAGCCGACCGCGCCGACATAGGCGAAACCCTTGTGAATCTCGACGATGCTGCCGCCGCCCCACGCGGCGGAGGAGTCGTGGCCGAGCAGCTTGAAGTTCTTGGCCTCTTCGGGGATATGGTCCGCCATCTTGTTTTGCCCTCCCAGGCAGTCTCTACGTTCGTCACGCCCGAGCTTGTCCCGGGCATCCATGCCCTCGTTGTTTCTGCGCCAGATAAGCAAGGCGTGGGAGGCCGGGCAACAGGTGAGCGAAGCGACGCCGTCTTCGACGGCTGCGCCTAGCCATGACGGCAGTGTATGCCGATCCGGTGGCATGAAAACATGTAAAGTTGCTACAGAGCGATGACACGTCACGTCAGGGAGCGAAGATGCGAACCATAACTCTCGAAGAACATTTCATCAGCCCGGGCTTTCTGGCCGGTCCCGGCCGCGAATTCACCGAGCGGCTCCGCAGCTCGGGGCCCCGCGGCGCGAAAATCTGCGAGCAGCTCCAGGATCTCGGCGACGGCCGCATCGCGGACATGGACGCCGCCCGAATCGACGTGCAGGTGCTTTCGCTCAATTCTCCGGGGGTCGAGCAGGCGGATGCCGCGGAGCAGATATCGATCTCCCGCGAATCGAACGATTTTCTTGCCGAAGCGGTGAAGAAAAATCCGAAGCGCTTCGCCGCTTTTGCGTCCTTGCCGGTGGCGGCCCCGGAACAGGCGGCCGAAGAACTGGACCGCCGGGTTCGTCAGCAGGGCTTCAAGGGCACGCTCATCAACGGCCATACGCGCGGCCGCTATCTGGACGATAAATTCTTCTGGCCGATCCTGGAGCGCGCCGACGCGCTCAACGTCCCGATCTATCTCCACCCGACGGTGCCGCCGAAGGCGGTCGTTGATGCACAATTCGGCGGCTTTGCCCCTCCGGTGTCCGCCGTGTTCGCGTCGGCAGGTTGGGGCTGGCACATCGAAACCGCGGTTCATCTCATCCGCATGATCCTCGGCGGGGTCTTCGACCGCTATCCGAAGCTGCAGGTCGTGATCGGGCACCTGGGCGAAGGCATTCCGTTCATGCTGCCGAGGCTCCACAAGAACCTGCCGACGGAGATGACCAGGCTCGCCCGGCCGCTCGGCGCCTACCTCCGCGAAAACGTTCACTACACCTTCGGCGGATTTAATTTCCCGGCGACGTTCCTCGACCTGCTGCTCGAGGTCGGTGTCGATCGGATCATGTTCTCGGTCGACTACCCGTATGGGTCGATGACGGAAGCCCGCGCGTTCCTGGAACAGCTTCCGCTCAGCCCGGCGGACCGGGAGCGCATCGCGCACGGCAATGCGGAGAAGCTTTTCGGCCTATAGCGAACATCACGGCGGCTGATACCGCCCGCCGATGGCGACCTTGCTGACGCCGAGGCCGGGCAATTCCCAGACGCCTGCGCCGCCGGGATTCTGGTCGGCGTTGATATTCACGTCGATGAGATACGGCTTGTTGGCGGCGATGGCCATGCGGATCGCGTTGCCGATGTCGCCCGCGCGATCGACCCGCACGCCCTCGACGCCGGCCGAGCGCGCCATCGCGGCGAAGTCGGGGTTGTAGGGCTTGCCGGTTTCCGGATGGTGGAAGGCGGTGGCCAACTCGCGGCCGTCGAGATAGCCGCGCTGCAAGCCGCGGATCGACGCATAGGCGTAATTGTTCCAGACCACCCAGACGACCGGCAGATTGTATTCGACCGCGGTGCCGAGCACGCTCGCATGCATGAAGAACGCGCCGTCGCCGCACACCGAGACGCAAGGGCGGTCAGGGGCTGCGAACTTCGCGCCCAGGACGCCAGCGACTCCAAAGCCCATCGAGCCGAAGCCCATGCAGCCGATGAAGCTGTCCGGCCACTTCGGCTTGCAGAACTGCAGGAGCCAGTTGTGGTGCACGCCGATGTCGCTGACCATGATGGCGTCGTCAGGCAGCGCCTTGTCGATTTCTGCGGCGGCGCGCTGCGGATGGATCGGCGTCGAGTCGTCGACGAAGCCCGGTGCGATGAACTTGTCCCATTCCTTGCGATAGCCGTCGATGGTGGCCAGCCACTTTTTCCGCGACGCCGCGGCATCGGCCACGCCCTTGCGTGTGTCCAGTTCCGCGAGCACCTGCCGCAGGAACGTCCGCACGTCCGCCATCAGCCCGAGCGCGACCGGATAATTGCGGCCGATCTCCTCCGGGTCGATGTCGACGTGGATCAGTTTCGTGGGCGGGATGGTGAAGGAGTAGCCGGGAATCCACGAGCTCGAGGTGCGGTCGTCGAAACGCACGCCGAGCGCCAGCAGCACGTCGGCCTGCCGCGCCGCGCCGTTGGCCTGATAGGCGCCGCCGCGCGAGAGCAGGCCGAGCGACAGCGGGTGATGCGTATCGATCGCGCCGATGCCGCTCATGGAATGCGCGACGGGAATCTGCAGCTTTTCGGCGAGTGCCAGCAGCGCCTCGGCCGCGCCGCCGTATTTCACGCCCTGGCCCACGAGGATGACCGGCCGCTCGGCGGACAAGAGCATGTCCACGGCCTTCACGACGCCTTCAGGGTCGGCGCCGCAGCGCGACGAAATGTTGGCGCTCCATTCCTCCGGCTTCGGCGTCTCTTCGGCGGCGGCCTCCATGAACACGTCGAACGGCACGGCCAGCACCACCGGCCCCGGCCGCCCCGTCACCATGGTCTTCCACGCCTGCCGCACCATCAGTGGCACCTGCTCGCCGCGGGTCGGCTGGTACACCCGCTTGCACACGCCGCGGACGGTTGAGGGGAAGTCAGCCTGATGCTGGCGATAGAGCTCCTGGAACGCGCCGCGGCCGAACTGGCTCGTCGGCACGTTTCCGGTCACGGCGAAGAACGGCACCGAGTCGAGATAGGCGGTGGCGAGCGCGATCGGCAGGTTCATCGAGCCTGGACCGCAGGAGGTGAAGGTCGCGACCGGCTCGCCCTTCACGCGGTAGTAGGCGTCGGCCATGAAGCCGCAGACGCTCTCGTGATGCACCGAGATGGTCTTGATGTCGCTCTGGCGTTCGTGCAGCGCGTCGATGAACTGGATGTTGCCGTGCCCGCACAGGCCGAAGGCGTAGGGCACGCCCTCGCGGATCAGGTAGTCGACGATGACCTGGCCGCCGTTGAGCCTGTTGTCGGAGGAGCGCTTCAACATTCGCTTTGATTTCCTGCGGCCGTCAAGTTCGTCATGCCCGGCTTCATGCCGGGTATCCACGTCTTGCCTAACCTCGTTGACTATAAAGCAAGGCGTGGATGGCTGGGACAAGCCCGGCCATGACGTGGAAAGGTTAGCGGACCAGTTTCAGGGCACGGTCATAGTAGGACAGGTCGAGATACTGGCCCGGGTTCGGCGCGGGCCCGCCCTCGATCTCCTGCCGCAGCGCCAGCACGTTGTTGAAGCCCTCGACGTTCAATTTGGCGTCGGGATTGAAGCCGAAGCCCGGCTCGATCACAAAGTGCGTGATTTTCACGGATTTGAGCCCTTGGATAGCGGCGAAAGCGGTTTAAAGATAAGAGAGTGGGCCAGTGCCCGCAGGTTGGTTAGCCTAGCAGGGCAAAGCGCGGAGATCGAGAATGAGACTGGGCTACTTCACGATGCCGGTGCATCCCATCGACCGGACCTGGGCGGAGACGCTGAAGGAGGACCGGGAGGCCGTCATCCTGGCCGACAAGCTCGGCTACTACGACGCCTTCATGGGCGAGCACCTCACTGACAAGGCCGAGAACATCACCAACAGCATGATCTTCAACGCCTCGCTCATTTCCGACACCAAGACCATCAAGCTCGCCACCGGCACCAGCAACCTCTCGCACATGCATCCGGTCCTGGTCGCCCAGCATGCGGCGCTGTTCGATCATCTGTCGGAAGGCCGCTTCATCTTCGGGGTGAGCCCCGGCGCGCTGACCTCGGA
>CAMAWG010000001.1 GCA_945861855.1 Rhodoplanes serenus | reverse complement strand
CCTTGCGCTCGATGTCCGCCACGAGCGTGTCGCCATCGATGGCCGGCCGGCCGTCGACCGGCTCAAAGCGCGCGGCGCGCTTTGAATCCGGCGGATACTCGACCACGCGGAATTTCGAGCCGTTCTTCGGCGGCGGCAGGCGCTGCGGCTGGCCCAAGGTCGGATCGGCGTTGCCGGCGTTGCTCGCGGGCGTGGCGCCGGTTTCCCACAATTCGGTCACGGCGGTCGCGCCCGGACCCCGGTCGTACACCGCCGGCGCCGGGCCGTCGGAGATGAAGATGGCCTTACCTTGCGCATTGTGGCCGGTGACGACGCGGCGGATGGGTCGGGGCATGTGGGGAATCCTGCTGCAGTGGGGCCGGAATTTGTACGCTTGACGCGGTGCCGCGACAACGTGCTTGCTGCGGCCGTCGCATTCTCCCTACGGACCCAAGATGGCCTCTCCCGACCGCTTTCTCCTGGCCGCAGTGATGGGCTGGCCGATCTCGCAGTCGCGCTCGCCGATGCTGCACAATTTCTGGTTCGCGCAGCACGGGCTGCAGGGCAGCTATGTGCCGCTGGCGATCCCGCCGGAGCGGCTGGAGGCGGCGCTGCGCGCGCTGCCGGCGCTGAATTTCTCCGGCTGCAACCAGACCATCCCGCTCAAGCAGGACGCGAGGAAGATCGTCGACGAGGTCGCCATCACCGCGAAGAAAATCGGCGCGATGTCGTGCGTCGTGGTCCGGCCGGACGGCTCGCTCGCAGGCTCCAACAACGACTGGTACGGGTTCACCCACAACATCCTGGAGTTCGTGCCGGACTGGCGCGCCGATGCGGGGCCGGTCGCGGTGATGGGCGCGGGCGGCGGCGCGCGCGCCGTGGTCTATGGGCTGATGGAGCGCGGCGCGAAAGAGATCAGGCTCTGCAACCGCACGCTCGCGCGGGCGCAGACCCTGGCCAAGGAATTCGGCGGGCCGATCACGGTGCTGCCGTGGGACGCGCGCCATGATGCGCTCGATAGCTGCGCGATGCTGGTCAATGCCACGAGCCAGGGCATGATCGGCCAGGCGGCGCTCGACCTTCGTCTCGACAAGTTGCCGAAGGCGGCGCTGGTCAACGACATCATCTACATCCCGCGCGAGACGCCGCTCATTGCCGCCGCGCGGACGCGCGGCAACCGCACGGTCACGGGGCTTGGCATGCTGCTGCACCAGGGCATCCCGGCGTGGAAGGCCTGGTTCGGCATCGAGCCCAAGGTGACGGCGGAGTTGCGCGCGAAGATCGAAGCGACGCTTTGACCGGGCTAGCGCGCCGACGCGACGCGGGTCCGCTTCGCGGCCTGCGCGGGGGCGGACTTCTGGACGCGATCCCGGCTCTTCGCCACAGACTTGATCTTCGGGATAGAAGCGCGGGCCAGATTCTGCGGGGCAGCATCCTTGATCTGCTTGAGCGCCGCCAACGCGGCCTCCTTCGCGGCTTCGG
Organism: Rhodoplanes serenus; assembly: GCA_945861855.1. GTDB lineage: Bacteria > Pseudomonadota > Alphaproteobacteria > Rhizobiales > Xanthobacteraceae > Z2-YC6860. Next base: position 104,405 of record CAMAWG010000001.1, on the reverse strand, counting down.
CCGCCTTGGCCTGAGCGGCAACCTCCTGGGCCACTTCAGTGCAGGGCGCCTTGGCGGGCATCAACCTGGCCTCGGGCGCGCTCGCGAATTTTCTGGAGGTCCACCGATCCGCCGGGCGACCGGTGATGTGGACGACGTAGTTGCGCGTCTCTTCCGGAAGCCCGCGGCGCCGCGCGATCCAATCGCCGACCCGGCCCGGACCGGCGTTGTAGGCCGCCGCGGCAAGCCCAAGATTGCCGAATTGGTCCTGCAGGCGGCGCAGGAATTTCGCCGCGGCGTGCAGGGCGTGCAGGGCGTGAACCGGCTCGAACGGATTGGTCAGCCCGTGTTCCACCGCGGTCTTCGGCATGAACTGGGCGATGCCCTGTGCGCCGGCGGGGCTGATCACCTTGAAATTGAACGTGCTTTCCTGCCATATCAGGTTGGCGAAGAACGGCGCCGGCAGCCCGTTGGCGCGCGCCACACTCACCATTGTGCTGCAAAGGCCGCTGCGGGAGAACGAGCTTGGCGGCGCGGCAAGCGGCGAAATCCGCGGATCGCTCGGCGCCTTTCCGGACAGGAACTCGATGTCAGGATCGACGATGCGTTCGAGCACGTGCGGCCGCAACGGCGCGACGTGATCGCTCGCCGCATAGGCGAACGACGTGCCCCCGGGAGCGACAATGTCGCCCGAAGCCAGAAGCTGCGAAGGCATCAGCGCGCAGGCGAGCGCACCCGCGAAAAGCAATGATCTATTCAACGCCCAACACAGGCGCCCGCATACAGGCAGCCTGTCCCCTGTTGTTGTGTTGTGTCGCTTGGGCGTCTTCTCGCCCCCGCCGCGCGCCGACACGTGCTGGCCATTCGTGACCGTTTTGTGGAGGTGAGTGAGACGACGCGCCGCCACGTCGCGCATTGTCAGGGGAGGGTTCAATTTTTGGAACTGAAAACGCGTGATTTGCTCAGGAAAACCTTGCGCGCTGCGAATAAAAACCTCGCAACAATGCGCAACAATTGTTGAATCGCGTCGCGCAGAATGTTGGAACGAATTCGCAGCGGTGTTGAATCAATTTATACCGGATGACGCGGATGGAACTTCGCTCAGGAAATCTTGGAGCGGTAGTGATCCCAGGTCTTCTTGAACAGGCTCGGTGAGCGGAGCTTCTGCCGGCAAGCGGCCTGCTCCTCGGCGCTGAACACGTAGGGCTCGCCGATCTGCATGGCCATGTACTGTCGCCGCGCGTTCTCCTCGACATAAGCCGCGTAGGCGAAGCATTCGAGCACGGTCTCGCCGGCGGCGACCACGCCGTGGGCTTTCAGCATCACCACCGGGTTGTCGCCCATGATGGCGATCATCCTCTCGCCCATCTCGCGGGTGTTGACCGACATCGGCGAGTCCATCACCGGCATGTCGCCGAGCAGGGACGCCTGCGCGTACACGACCTTCTGCGCAACGCCGGTCATGGTCAGGTAGGTCGACCACTGCGGATGGGTGTGGAACACCGCGTTGAGCTTCGGCCGCGCGCGATAGACCTCGGCGTGGATCGGGAATTCCAGCGGCGGCTTGACGTTGCCGCCATCGACCGGCTTGCCGTCGAGATCGACCGCAACGATGTCCTCGACGGTGAGCGAGGCACGCATCGAGGCGCCGGAGTTGATGTAGAAGGAATTGGCGTCGCGCCGCACGCTGCAATGGCCGTTGTGGTCGATGTATTCCGCGCGCTCCAGCATGCGGATGGCGTCGACCAACTCCTGCTTGATTTCGTGCTGCGACGGCTGTGGCATGAACTGATCTCCTACCTGTCCCGTCATGCCCGAGCTTGTCCCGGCCATCCACGCTTTGCTGTCGAGAATAGGAAGGCGTGGCTGCCCGGCACAAGGCCGGGCATGACGTAGATAGGGTGGCGTCTTTGGCCAAGCCCTAGCATTGGCCGGACGCTTGCGCCAAGCTACCGCCGTACGCTGGGCATTCGCATGGCTTCCGTAAAGAGTTACGACTACGTCATCGTCGGCGCGGGCTCGGCCGGCTGCGTGCTGGCCAACCGGCTGACCGAGGACCGCGACACCCGCGTGCTGGTGCTCGAGGCCGGCGGCTGGGACCGCGATCCTTGGATCCACATTCCGCTCGCCTGGGGCAAGATCCTCACCAACCGCCTGCACGACTGGATGTACTTCACCGAGCCCGAGCCGAACCTCGCGGGCCGCCGGGTCGAATGCGCGCGCGGCAAGGTGGTCGGCGGCTCGTCGTCGATCAACGCCATGACCTATTCGCGCGGCCACCGCGGCGACTACGACCGCTGGGCGGCGAATGGCCTGCCGTCGTGGTCCTACGCCCACGCCCTGCCCTATTTCAAAAAGCAGGAGACCTGGGAGGACGGCGCCAGCGCGCACCGCGGCGGCGACGGGCCGCTCGGCACCTGCTGGTCGACCTTCCAGGACCCGCTGGCCGACGCCTTCACCGAGGCAAGCAAGTCGGCCGGCCTCAAATGGAACAGCGATCTCAACAGCGGCCACAACGACGGCATCGGCCGCAACCAGAACACGATTCGCAACGGCCGGCGCTGCAGCGCGGCGGTCGCCTATCTGCGGCCGGCGAGGCAGCGGCAGAACCTCACGGTGGAGACCGGCGCGCTGGTGTCGCGCATCGTGCTGGAAGGCAACCGCGCCGTCGGCGTCGAATACCGCCGCGGCGGCGAAACCCACACCGTGCGCGCGCACCGCGAGGTGCTGCTGGCGGGCGGCGTGATCAATTCGCCGCAGGTGCTGATGCTATCCGGCATCGGCGACCCCGACGCGCTGCGCGCGGCCGGCGTCAAGCCGCAGGTGCCGCTGCCGGGCGTCGGCCAGAACCTGCAGGACCACGTCACGGCGATGATCTCGTTCGAGCGCAAAGCCCCGGCCGGAACGATCCACAAGTCGATGCGGTTCGACCGCATCGCCACCGCGCTCGCCGACACCTATCTCCTCGGCGGCACCAGCGTCGCGAGCGACATCCCGGGCGGCATTGCGGGATTCGCGCGGGTGATGCCGGATGCCGCGGTGCCGGATATCCAGTTGCTGCTGGCCGGCGCGCCGCTCAACGCGCATCCGTACCTCAAGCCGTTCCGCGACCCCTATCAGGACGCCTTCGGCGGCCGTGTCGTCATGCTGCATCCGGAGAGCCGCGGCGAATTGGTGCTCGGCTCCGCCGATCCCGGCACGCCGATCCGCATCCGGCAAAACTTCATGTCCACCGAGCGCGAATGGAAAACGCTGCGCGCCGGCATGCGGCTGATGCATGATGTGATGCACCGGCCGCAGATGGAGCCCTTCAACGCGCGGGACATGACGCCGATCGGTTCCGATGCGCAGCTCGACGAGCACATCCGCAACACCGCGATCACGCTCCACCATCCGCTCGGCTCCTGCAAGATGGGCCGCGAGACCGACGAGAGCGCGGTGGTCGATCCGCATCTGCGGGTGCGCGGCGTGGAGCGGCTGCGGGTGATCGATGCGTCGGTGATGCCCGACCTCATCAGCGGCAACATCAACGCGCCGGTGATGATGATCGCCGAGAAGGCCGCCGACATGATTCGCGGCACGCCGACGCTCGCGCCGCTCAACGTCTAGGCCGGCCGGAGCACCGAATGTCCCGCATGCCGCCGCTCGACGCCGAAAGGCTGTCGCCCGAGCAGAAGCGCGTCTACGACCAGATCGCGGGCAAGCGGAAGACCGTGCGCGGGCCGTTTCCGATGTGGCTGCGCAACCCCAAGCTTGCCGAGCACGCCAACCAATTCGGCATCGCGCTGCGCGACCACAGCACCATCGGCCGCCGGATTTTCGAGCTGGCCGTCATCACCGTGTGCCGGGCGTGGTCGGTGCAATACGCATGGTCGTCGCACGCGCCACAGGCCGAGCTTGCCGGCATCGCGCCCGAGATCGTCGCGGCGATTCGCGACAACCGGACGCCGAACTTCAAAGCGGCCGACGAGCGGGTGGCCTACGAGGTCGCGAAGGAAATCATGGACACGAAGGAGCTGAGCGCGTCGACCTACGACAGGGCCATCGCGCAGTTCGGCGAGCAAGGCACCGTGGAGTTGATCAGCACCATCGGCTATTACGCGATGGTCGGGATTTTCCTGAAGTCGTTCGACGTGCGGACCCCGACCGGCGAGAACCCGCTAAAATAACTGAAATGGAGGGCAGACGTGGCGCGCTACGAACCGCTGCAGGTGAACGAATTCACGCCCGAACTGAAGGCGCTTTACGACGAGGTTCGCGGCAGCCGTGCGAAGCTCGGCGGCCCGTTTTCCGTCTTGCTGCACAATCCGCCTCTGGCAGATGCCGTCAACCAGGTGGTCCGCGCGGTGCGCCAGGACGGCAAACTCGAGAAACGTCTCTACGAACTGATCGTGCTGATCGTGGTGCGGCATGCTTCGGCGGCCTATCCCTGGGCGGTGCACGACCCGCTCGCCCGCCAGGCGGGCGTCCCAGGCGACGTGGTCGATGCGATCCAGGCGCGACGCAAGCCATCGTTCGCCAAGGCCGACGAAAAGGCGATCTATGAGGCCGTCACCGAGCTCCTCCAGAACAACAAGATCAGCGACGGCGCTTATCAGGCGCTGATCGAGCAGTTCGGCGTTCCGGAAACCATCGAGATCGTCACTTGCGTCGGGCTTTACAGCATGGTCGGGGCCGTTATCAATGCATTCGAGGTGCCGACGCCGAATGGCGAAAGGCCGTTCTAGCAGGGACAGCATCCATGTTCGTCAAGCTGGCGGCCGATGGCCGCGTCACCCTGGAGGACCGCGACAACTTCCGCGCCTTCAAGCTGGTGGTCGAGGGCGGACCCGCGGCACTCGACAGCGCACGCAAGGCGCTCGCCGGCACCGCCGAACTTCCCGACCAGGCCACCGCCTGGATCTTCGAACAGGCGCTGCGGCAGCGGCCTGAGGTCGCGCAGGACACGGCGTGGCAGCAAAATCTCGGCACGATGATCGAGAAGGCCCGGCCGCACGGCTGGATCGACGAGCAGAAGAAGGCGATCAAGGCCCATATCGAGTGGACCGAGAAGGCCCCCGAGCGCGCACCTTGATACAAATCAAAGCGGCGCATCGTGGTCCCGGCGCCAAATAGATGTAAGCGCTTGACCTCGCCGCGCGGCACGGATTGAAAAAGATCGAATGGACACCGACGTTCTCATTGTCGGCGCAGGCCCGGTCGGGCTCACGCTCGCCGTCGATCTCGGCCGGCGCGGCGTGCGCTGCACGCTGATCGAGCAGAACAGCGCGCCGCACATGTGGCCGAAGATGGAGCGGTGCAACGCGCGCTCCATGGAAATCTACCGCCGCATGGGGCTCGCGGAGAAAATCCGCGCGGCGGGCCTGCCGGCCTCCGTGCCGATGGACGTGTTCATCGTGCTGTCGCTGGTCGAGCCGCCGCTCCTGCACCTGCCCTATCCGTCGGTGGCCGAGGCCAAGAAGGAGATCGCGGCGCGCAACGACGGCATCTTGCCGCTCGAACCCTATCAGCTCATCTCGCAATATACGCTGGAGCCGCTGCTGAAGTCGGTGGCGGAGACCTTGCCGAGCGTCACGGTCCGCTATGGCTGCGAGTTCGTGTCGTTTACCCAGGACGCCCGCTCCGTCACCGCCGAGGTCAAGAGCGGCGGCGTCACATCGTCCATCAACGCGCAATACCTGATCGGCTGCGACGGCGGCACCAGCACCATCCGCAAGCAGCTCGGCATCAAGCTCTCGGGCGAGGGCAACATCCTCCAGCTCCGCCAGGCACTGTACCGCTGCGACGATCTGTTCGACCGCATCCCGATCGGCAAGGGGCGGCATTATCACGTCGCGGATTCGCAATCGACGCAGCTCATCGTGCAGGACTCGACGCGACACTTCACGCTGCATTCGGTGGTCGAGAAAGACGAGGACATGGCGGCGATGTTCGAGAAGACCGTCGCCATGCCGGTGCAATACGAGATGCTCTATGTCGGCGAATGGCGGCAGAACCTGCTCGTCGCCGACCGCTATGCCGAACGGCGCGTGCTGCTCGCGGGCGACGCGGTGCATCTGGTGATCCCGACCGGCGGGCTCGGCATGAACACCGGCGTCGGCGACGCCGTCGATCTCGGCTGGAAGCTCGCCGGCACCTTGCAGGGCTGGGGCGGGCCTGGCCTGCTCGCGTCCTACGAGACCGAGCGGCGGGCGACCGGCGAGCGCAACGTCGGCGCCTCGCGCTACGCCTCGCTCGGCCGGCGCAAGTGGCGCTCGCAATGGAAGCCGAACATCCACGACAACACGCCGGAGGGCTCGGCGACGCGCGCCAAGCTCGCCGCGATCGCCGACGTCGAGCAGCGCAAGACCAACGAGATGACCGGCGCGGAGCTGGGCTACCATTATTTCGGCTCGCCGCTGGTGGCGGCGGAGCCGGGCGACGGCCCGCCCTACGACTTCATCGACTACACGCCGAGCACATGGCCGGGCGTGCGTCTGCCGCATGCCTGGCTCGACGACGGCCGCGCGGTGCAGGACTGTCTCGGCGACGGCTACACGTTGATCCGGCTCGGCGGGACGGGTGCCGACACCTCTGCGCTGACGGCTGCGTTCCGCGCCATCGGCGCACCCTTCACGGCGCTCGATCTGGCGGGACAGGCCGCCCGCGACATTTACGGATACGATCTCATCCTGGTCCGGCCCGACCTGCATGTGGTCTGGCGCGGCAACCGGCGACCGGAAAATCCGGAACAGCTCGCGGCCATCGCGACGGGGCATCGCGGTCCCAAATAGGAAGCCGCTCATCCGTCATGCCCGGCCTTGTGCCGGGCATCCACGTCTTTCTTGCCGCCAAGACGTGGATGGCCGGGACAAGCCCGGCCATGACGGCGTTGGCACTTTGCTAAAGCGCCCGCGTCTTCCCGCCGTCGAACTCGATGATCGCGCCGTGCATGAAGTCCATCGGCCGGCTGGCGATCATCACGACCAGGGCGCCGACCTCCTCCGGCTGGCCGAAGCGCGCCACGCGCTCGTCCTTCATCAGCGCGGCCTTGGCCTCCTCGGGCGTCCCCTTGTGGGCCGCGACATGGCGCTCGATGCGCGCCGTCAGCCGCCCGGTTTCGATGGTGCCGGGGTTGATGGCGTTGACCCGCACGCCGTCATCGACGCCCATGTCGGCCAGCGCCTTGGTGGCCAGAAGGAATGCGGCGTTGACCGCGCCGACGGCGATGAAGTCCGCCACGCCCATGCGGCCCTGCACGCCCGCGACGTTGACGATGCCGCCCTGCGACTTCTTGAGATGCGGCCAGGCCAGCCGCGAGAGCCGCATGGCGGTGAAGAATTTCAGCTCGAAGCTGTCGCGCCAGTCGGCATCGGACAGAGTGAGGATGTTACCACCCTTGGTGGCGCCGGCATTGTTGACTAGGAGGTCGAGCTTGCCGAATTCCTTGATCGCGGCGTCGATCGCCGCCTGCGCCGCGGCATCTTCTTTCAGGTCGGCGGCGTGGATCAGCGCGCGACGGCCCTTCCCTTCGATCTCCTTCTTCACCGCATCGAGCAGCTCGCGGTTGCGCGCGACGAGGACGACATCCATGCCTTCGGCGGCGAGAGCGAGCGCGGTGGCGCGGCCGATGCCCTTGCTCGCGCCGGAAATGAGCACGACGCGGCCGGATAGTCCGAGATCCATACTTTATCTCCTTGATTGAAAATGCTGAGGGGCCGTTCCCTCCGCCTGAAAGGAGGAGGGTCAGGGTGGGGATCGTGACAAATCTCGGCGCTGCAATTGACCCCCACCCGGTTTGCTGCGCAAACCGACCCCCCCTTTCAGGGGGAGGTAAAGAGGGCGCGCAACGAGTTGTTAAAGCGGCTTCTTGTCGATCTGGCCGTTGCTCCGCACGTACCAATGCTCGTTGGCGAATGGCTTGCCGGCGACGCGGTCGGCGAGCCAGTCCGCCACCAGGATCGGCGGGAACGGCCCGAGATTCGCCGCGGGGACGTTGCCGACCGAGTGGCGCGACTCCTGATAGACCACCATGCGCTTAGGCCCCTTCACCGCCTCGACCAGCCGCACCGAATGCTCGATCGGCGACAGCTCGTCGAACTCCCCGGCGACGCAGAGATACGGCACCTTGATCTTGTCGGCGTGGCCCTCCCAGGTCATGCCCTGGCGCATCTTGTCGAACTCGACCTCGTCGGTGATGCCGGACATGTACATGAAGCGCTTCTTGAAGGTCGGCGACGCCTCCTGGAAGATGGTGTGGCAGCCGGGCTCGTGGCACACCGAGATCACCGCGGCGGCCGAGATGCGCGGCTCGTGCGCGGTCGCAAGCGTGCCGAAGAAGGTGCCGAAGCTCGTGCCCGACAGCACCACCTTGCCCATGTCGACCTCGGGGCGCTTCGCGAGCCAGTCGCACACGGCCTTTCCGGTCGCCACCCAGTTGTCCATGCTGAAGTAGATGCCGAGCATCGGCGCCTCGTACTGGCCGGGGCCGTCGATGTTGAGCACCGCAAAGCCGCGATTCAAAAAGCGGTCGCCGTAGAGCGCGGTCTGGATTTCCTTGTAGCTGTCCATGCCCGGCACGTTGATGATCACCGGTATCTTGCCGCCCTTGTAGTTCGGCGGCAGGTGGAACCAGGCCGGCAGCGCGGTGTCCTTAAAGGGAATCCAGGCAGCCACGATCTTGTGGTCGGCCATGCCGGCGTATTTGGTGTAATTCTCGCGCTTCTTGAGATGGCAGGCGACGTTCGGCTCGTCGTTCTGGTCGTAGGGCCATTGCGCCGCCCCCCAATAAACCGCGGCCATGAAATAGTTGTCCCGCGCGGTGACCTGGCTGCCCGCCTCCTCGGCGGCCTTGGCCTTGGCCTCGCGCCGCCGCGCCACCGCCTCGAAGGCGGGCGCGATGTCGGCCATCTTCTTGACCCGCTCGCGGACGCCGGCGATGTCGGCCCCGCCCTCCGGCCCGCAGGGCCCGGAAATGTAGATCGAGCGTGGCTGGTCCCAGTCGATGCCGTTGGCGCGGATGATGTTGTCCATCACCCAGCGCTGCTCCTCGAACCGCTTCATATGCGGTTCGCCGCGCTTGTCCATGATCGGTTGCGGGATGCGCTCCATGAAATCCTCCCTGCGTCTTCTATCGGACCAACCCTACTGACAGCTTAGGTGAAAGTCGCGGTAGAATCGACAGCCCAGTGCTTTGCCCGCTTCGCGCGCTGCGATACGCTCAGGGCCGACGATCAGCAGGAGACAACCATGCCGGGCAAGACCATCAAAATCCGCACGACCGAGGGCGGCGAGTTTGACTGTTACCTGGCGACGCCACAGTCCGGCGATCCGGTGCCGGCCGTGGTGCTGGCCTGCGCCGTGCACGGCGTCGATGCGGACATCCGCCAGATCGCCGACGAATTCGCCGGGCATGGCTATCTCGCCGCCGCGCCCGACCTGTTCTGGCGGACGGTGCCGGGGCCGCTCGGCCATGACGACAAGCGCTCGGCGGAGCGCGCGCAGCCCCGGCTTGAAAGGATCAAGACCGGCGAGCGCGACATGGTGGACACGCTGGCGCTTCTCCGCACGCTGCCGCAGTTCAACGGCCGCGCCGCGGCGATGGGCTTCTGCTACGGCGGCCCCTACGCCATCCTTGGGCCGAAGCGGCTCGGCTATGCTGCCGGCATCTCCTGCCACGGTTCGCAGATGCTGGACTACATCGGCGAACTCGACGGCGTCACCGAGCCGGTCTGCATCATCTGGGGCGACCAGGACCACCGCGCGCCGCCGGAGGTGCTCGACGCCTACCGTCCGGTGCCGTCGCGCATGAAGAACGCCGAGGTGCACATTTTCCCGGGCATCCTGCACGGCTTCATGATGCCCGGCAGCCCGAAGGCCTACGACCAGAAGACCCGCGATTTCTCCATGAAGCGGACGCTGGCGATCCTCGATGGGCTCCGCGGCGGCGGCGCGACGCTGCGCAAGGCTTCGTAGTGTCGCCTGCGGCACGGCGGTGACGGCGGCGCCGACATCGTCGATCGGCCGCCGCATGCTGCGCGTCGAGGACGCAGCCCTGCTGCGCGGCGCGGGCAAGTTCGTCGACGATCTGGATATTCCCGGCGCGCTGCACGTCGCATTCCTGCGAAGCCCCGTCGCGCACGCGCGGTTGAAGGGGATCGACGCCAGCGCGGCCAAGGCGCTGCCCGGCGTGCAAGCGGTGCTGACCTTCGCCGATCTGCGGCCGCTCTTGACCTCCGACCGCATCCCGCAGGCCCTGCCCTCGGGTGCGATCCGCTTCCATGTCGATCCCTATGTGCTGGCCAAGGACGAGGTCACCTATGTCGGTGAGCCGGTGGCGATGGTGGTGGCGGACAGCCGCCGCATCGCCGAGGACGCGCTGGCCCTGATCGCCCTCGATCTGGAAGAGTTGCCGGCGGTGACCGATCCGGTGGCGGGCCTCGCGCCCGGCGCGCCGAAAGCCCGGACCGATTGCCCCGACAATCTGGTGGCGCGGCAGAGCATCGACTACGGCGACGTCGACGGCGCGTTCGCAAAGGCCGCGCACCGGATCAAGGCGCGCTTTCGCCTGCACAAAGGCGGCGGGCACTCGATCGAGACGCGCGGGATCGCGGTGCGGCTCGATTCGTTCGACGACACCATCACGATGTTCGCCAACACCCAAGCGCCGCATCGCGCCAAGCAGATTCTTGTCGCAGCCCTCGGCCTCGCCGAGAGCCGCATCCGCGTGGTGTCGCCCGACACCGGCGGCGGCTTCGGGCCCAAGGCCGCGTTCCATCCCGAGGAGCTGGCGCTGCCGGCCGCGGCCCTGCTCCTGCGCCGTCCGCTGAAATGGATGGAGGACCGGCGCGAGAATTTCGTCGCCACGGTCGGCGAGCGCGACCAGGACTGGGACATGGAGATGGCGGTGGACGCCGAGGGCCGCATGCTGGCGCTCCGCGGCAGGCTTTGCCACGACCACGGCTCATGCACGCCCTACGGCGTGGCGCTGGCCTACAACGCCGGCACCAATGTGATCGGGCCCTATGTGCTGCCGGCCTATCGGCTCGACATCAACTGGTGCCTGACCAACTTCGTGCCCTGTGCGCCGACGCGCGGCGCCGGCCGCCCGCAGGGCATGTATGTGATGGAGCGGCTACTCGACGCCGTCGCCGAAAAGCTCGGGATCGCGCGCGACGAGGTCCGCCGCCGCAACATGATCCAGCCGTCGCAGATGCCCTATGCCACGCCGGTCAGGCAGCGCGACGGCTCGACCATGACCTACGACAGCGGCGACTATCCGGAATGCCAGCGCCGCGCGCTCGCGGCGGGAGGCTGGACGGATTTCCCGGCGCGGCAAGCGGCGGCGCGGAAAGAGGGCCGCCATATCGGCCTCGGCCTCGCCAATTACGTCGAGGGCACAGGCCGCGGCCCGTTCGAGAGCGCGGGGCTGCGCGTCGGCGCGTCGGGCCGGATCGTGGTCACCACAGGCGCCAGTGCGCAGGGCCAGGGCACCCGGTCGATGCTGGTACAGCTTGTGGGCGACGTGCTCGGCGTTCCGCCCGAAAGCATCGACGTGATCGCGGGCGACACCGCAGGCTCAGCGCTCGGCTTCGGCGCGTTTGCGAGCCGCCAGGCGGTGACCGCCGGCAACGCCGTGCATCTCGCCGCCGTCGCGGTGCGCGAAAAAGCGATCCAGGCCGCGGCGGAAATGCTGGAAGCTTCGGTGGAGGATCTTGAGCTGAAAGACGGCGCGGTTCAGGTCAAAGGCGTTCCGGACATGCGAAAGACGCTGGCGCAGATCGCCCACGCCATCGGCGGCGTGCCGGGATTTGCGCTGCCGAACGGCGTGACGCCGGGGCTCGCCGCCGCGATCGACTTTCCGGCGCCGGCGCTGACCTATTGCAATGGCACCCACATCTGCGAGGCGGAGGTCGATCCGGAAACCGGGCAGGTGCGGCTCGTCCGCTACATCGTGGTGCACGACTCGGGCCGCATCATCAATCCGATGATCGTCGATGGCCAGGTGCTGGGCGCGGTCGCACACGGCATCGGGGCGACACTCTATGAGTGGATGCGCTTCGACGCGCAGGGCCAGCCGCAGACCGTGACCTACGGCGATTATCTCCTGCCGAGCAGCGACACGGTCCCGCCGATCGAGGTCGTGCACATGGAGTCGCCGACGCCGCTCAACCCGCTCGGCGTCAAGGGCGCGGCCGAGAGCGGCACCATCGCGGCGCCCGCAGCGATCGTCTCGGCGGTCGAGGATGCGCTCAAACCATTCGGCGTCGCCATCCGCGACCTGCCGCTGACGCCGGAGCGGCTACTCAGGCTGATCCAGGGGCGCTAGACTTTCGCGGTCGCATCGCTCGCCTGGGGCTGATATCGTGCAGCGTCCTCGAATGACCGGGAGAGAATCCATGTCGCGTCTGGCCCTGCTGGCAGCATTCGCGCTTTTCGCCAGCCTCAACGGCATCGCAACCGCGTCCGCGCAGACCTATCCGCAGCGGGCGGTGAAATTCATCCTGCCGTTCGGGGCGGGCAGCGGCACCGACATCACCGCGCGGCTGGTCGCCGACAAGCTAACCGCGCGCTGGGGCAAGCCCGCCGTGGTGGAGAACCGCCCCGGCGGCGACGGCCTCGTTTCGATCAACGCCTTCATCGCCGCCAACGACGACCACACCTTGCTATGGGTCCCGGTCGGCACCTTCGCGGTGCATCCTTACGAGCGCGACAAGCTGCCCTACGACGCGGATCGCGACCTCCTGCCGATCGTCAACGTCACCGCCCTGTTCCTCGCCGCCACGGTCTCGCCAGCGCTGAACGTCGGCTCGCTGCGCGAACTAGTCGCGCTGGTGCGCGCCAATCCCGGCAAGTTCAACTGGGCCACCGCCAACGGCAATGCCGACTTCCTGATGTCCGGCTTCCTCAAGAGCAACGGGCTGGAAATGTCCAAGGTGCCCTATCGCGACATCGTGCAGGCGCCGAACGATCTAGCGGAGAACCGCATCCAGCTCCTGTCGTCCTCGCTCGCGGTGGTGACGCCGCTGATGCAGGCCGGCAAGATCAAGGTGCTGGCGACGACCGGGCGCCGGCGCGCGCCGAGCGCGCCCGACATTCCGACCGTCCGGGAAGCAGGCTATCCTGCGCTGGAAATGGAAAGCATCGGCGGCATTTTCGGGCCGCGCGGGATGCCGCTTCCGGTGCGCGAGCAGATCGCCGCCGACGTGCGGGCCGCGATCGCGAGCGACCCGAGCATCGCCACCAAGCTGCAGGCCACCGGCCAGGTCGTCGATATCCGCGGGCCGGCGGAATTCGCGGCCGGCATCAAAGAGCTGCGCGATCAGCTCGGCGGCATCGCCAAAGTTCTCGGCATGAAGGCCGCGCAGTGAAGGCAGGGGGCGCGGGTTTTGCCGCGCCGCGATCCGGCGAATTGCGCTATGATGCCGGCCAATCAATAGCATTCCAGGGAGTGAGCCTTGCGTCATCTCACCGCCGCCGCGTTCGTAGCCATTGCCGCCATGCTGCCCGGCCCGGCCTTGGCCGAATGGCCGGACAAGCCGGTGCGCATCATCGTCGCCTATTCCGCCGGCGGGGCGAACGACCTGCTCGGCCGGGTGTTCGCCGACCAGCTCAGCAAGACCTTCGGGCAGCAGTTCTTCGTCGAGAACCGCACCGGCGGCGGCGGCCTGATCGGCACCGAGGCGGTCGCGCGCGCAGCGCCTGACGGCTACACACTGCAAATCTCCGGCATGCCGTCGCACGTTCTGGCACCGGCGATGAACAAGAACGCGAGCTTCGACCCGATCAAGGACTTCACCCACATCGCCTATCTCGGCGGGCCGCCGAACGTGTTCGCGGTGCATCCGTCGCTGGGCGTGAACAGCTTCAAGGAGCTGCTGGCGCTGATGAAGAGCCAGAGCGACGGCATGCAGTACGTCTCGCCGAGCATCGGATCGGTCGGCAACATGGTGGCCGAATACGTCGCCGACAAGGAAAAGGTGAAGCTCTCGCACATCGTCTATCGCGGCGGCGGCTCTGCGATCCAGGATCTGATCGCTGGCCATGTGAAGGTCGGCAGCATGACGCTCTCGACCACCCGCGCGCATATCGCCGCGGGCAAGCTCAAGCCGGTCGCGATCTCCTCGGAAAAGCGGCTACCGCAGTTTTCCGACCTGCCGACCCTGGTCGAGCTCGGCTATCCCGATCTGGTGGTCACCACCTGGTACTCGCTCGCCGGCCCCGCCGGCCTGCAACGCGAGATCGTCGACAAGCTCAACGCCGCGGTGAACAAGGCGATGGACCTGCCCGAGGTGCAGAAGCATCTCGAGACCGAGATGGTGCAGACCCGGAAGATGACTCCGGCCGAAGCCACGGCATTCATGCAGGCCGAAGTGAACAAATGGGCGCCCGTCGCTCGCCGCGTCGCGGCCGCCAAGTGATATCGGCGGGCAACAACACGAAAGGAACAGCCGGATGCCTCGATTCTTGATCGCTCTCACCGCGGTGCTACTGGCCGGCGCCACGACGGCCGCGTCCGCTCAAAATTATCCGCAACGGGCGGTCCGATTCATTCTGCCGTTCGGGCCGGCCGCCGGGGTCGATATTACCGCCCGCTTGATCGCGGAAAAACTGTCGACACGCTGGGGCAAGCCGGTTGTTGTCGAGAACCGCCCCGGAGGGGACGGCCTCGTCGCCATCAACGCCTTCACCAGCGCCAACGACGACCACACCCTGCTGTTCGTGCCGGCCTCGACCTTTACCGCGCACCCCTACGCGCACGAGAAGCTGCCCTACGATTCCGAACGCGACCTGCTGCCGATCGTCAACGTCACCACCATCGTCATCGCGCTGGGCGTGCCGGAGGCCCTTGGTGTGAAGTCGCTGGCCGAGCTCGTCGCGCTGGCGCGCGCCAAGCCGAACACGCTCAATGTCGCGGCGGCGGCCGGGAACTCCGACCTGATCCTCACCGCCTTCGCCAAGACGCAAGGCATCCCGTGGACGCGGGTGCCGTACCGCGATATCCAGCAGGCACCGAACGATCTGTCGGAGAATCGCATCCAGCTCCTGATGTCGTCCTACGCCACGATGCGGCCTCTGGTGCAGGCCGGCAAGCTCAGGGTCCTGGCGGTGACCAGCCGCAAGCGTGTCGAGATCGCCGCCGCGCCCACGGTAGCCGAGGCGGGCTTTCCCTATCTCGGCATGGACAGCCTGATCGGCATTTACGGCCCGCGCGGGATGAGCAGCGCGTTGCGCGAAGCCATCTCGGCCGACGTGCGCGCGGTGGTCGCGGCCGATCCCACCATCGCGACGCGGCTGGCGGCAACCGGCCAGGTCGTGGATATCCGCGGACCGGCGGAGTTCGCCGCCGGCATCAAGGAGATTCGCGACCAGCTCGCTTCGATCGCGCAGGAACTCGGGATCAAGGCCGGGAAATAGAGCGCAGGACGAAACTGGCATGGACGACCGCAGCAACATCAACCCCCGCATCGGCTACGACGACCTGCGCGAATGGATCGCGCGCGCGGAGTTGCTCGGTGAGGTGCGACGGGTGGACGGCGCAAGCTGGCAGGAGGACATAGGCCTCGCCGCCGAGGCGATCCTGCGCGAGGAGAACGGCCCCTGCGTGGTGTTCGACAACATCCCTGGCTCGCCCAAGGGCTTCCGGGTGCTGCTCAACATGTTCGCCGGCACGCGGCGCAACATGACGCTCGGCTTCCCCGATCATCTCACCAAAGCGGAGCTGAGCGACGCGTTTCGCGAGGCCTATCTGGAAGACAGCAAGCACATCCCGCATGAGATCGTCGAGGACGGGCCGATCCTCGAAAACATCGTCACTGGCGACGCCATCGACGTGACGAAATTCCCGGCGCCGATCTGGCACGAGCTCGACGGCGGCCGCTACATCGGCACCGGCACCTACAGCATCACCCGCGATCCGGAGGAGAACTGGCTCAACGCCGGCGCCTACCGCGCCATGGTGCACGACAAGACCTCGGTCGGCATCCTGCTGGTGCCGGGCCATCACGGCGCCATCCATTGCGAGAAGTACTTCAAGCGCGGCGAGCCGATGCCGGTCTGCATGGTGCTGGGCGGCGATCCGCTCTGTTTCTTCTACGGCGGCCTGGAGTCGCCCTACGGCGTGTTCGAGATCGACGTGGTCGGCGGCCTGCGCGGCAAGCCGATGCAGATGGTGAAGGGCAAGGTCACCGGGCTGCCGTTCCCGGCGGGCGCCGAGATCGTGCTCGAAGGCTATGTGACGCCCGACAAGCGCGTGGTCGAGGGGCCGTTCGGCGAATGGACCGGGCACTATGCTGGCGGCGCCAAGCTCTGCACCGTGCTCGACATCAAGGCGATCTACCACCGCAACGACCCGATCCTGCTCGGCGTGCCGCCGATGGGCGGCGGCCCGGACGAGATGGCGCGCTACCGCGCGGTGATGCGCTCGGCCACCATCAAACAGAACATCACCAACGCCGGCGTGCCTGGTATAACGCAAGTGTGGTGCCACGAGATCGGCGGCGCACGCATGTTCCACGGCGTCGCGATCAAGCAGCGCTATTCCGGGCACGCCGTGCAGGCGGGCCACATCGCGGCGCAGTGCGGCGCCTCGGCCTATGCGTCGAAGTACATCGTGGTGGTGGACGACGACGTCGACGTCACCAACCTCGATCATCTGCTGTGGGCGATGCTGACCCGCACCGACCCCAAGGAATCGATCCAGTTCATCGAGGGCTCATGGGATTCGCCGGCCGACCCGCGGCTGTCACCGGAGAAGCGAGCCAAGGGCGACATGACCCATTCGGTCGCCATCATCGACGCCTGCCGGCCTTGGCACTGGCGCGACAAATTTCCGCCGACCAACACACCCAGCGCCGAGGTCACGCGCAAGGCGCGGGAAAAATTCGGCTGGCTGCTGGATGGGAAGAAGTAGTCTCTCCGCTAGTTTTCCTCGCCGAACGGCATGTCGGTGCCGAGCCCGCGGCTCCGCGCGCGCTGATAGACCCAATGACCGATGCCGACGTCGAGCAGCGCCAGGCCCGCGGATTCGTACAGGATGATCTCGTTGTGGGCAGTCCGGCCCGGCTTCTTGCCGGCAACGACGTCGCAGAGGTCGGCGACCACATCGTCCGGGCCGAACCGCCCGCTGGCGACCAGCGTATCGAACGGCTTGCGCGGCGGATCGTCGCTCAGCACCTGCTCCGGCGCGGTGAGATACACCCGCGACCGCAGCACGGTCCGCTCGTCGAACTCGCCCGGAGCAAGCGACATCATCAACACGCCGGGCGTGAGCCAGTCGGCTTCGAACACGATGGTGTTACCGGACGTCGCGGTCACCATGATGTCGGCGCCGCGCACGGCCTCGCGCCCGGAGGCACAGGCCACCACGTCGATGCCGAGCGTCGAGCGCATGTCGTCGCAGAAGCTCGCTACGTTCGCGGGATCACGGCTAAAGACCTGAATCCTTTCGATCGGCCGCACGGCGCAGATCGCCTGCGCCATGCCGCGGGCATAGCGGCCGCTGCCGACGATGCCCAATGTGCGGGCGTCGGCGCGCGCGAGATGCTTCGCCGCCACGCCATAGGGCGCGCTGGTGCGGATGGCATGGAGGTGGAAGTCGGAAATGATCGCCGACATCCGCATGTCATCCCAGTCGAACAGGCAGATGATCTCCGACCGGTTCGTCCCCCGGTAGCCCGAATAGATGCGGACCGCTGCGGCGCCGAGTTCCGGCGCCATGCCAGGCAGTACGCGAATATTGTGCCAGAGATGCCCGGGGTGATTGGGATGCGTCATCGTCGTGCGCTTGAGATGATGCGTGGTGCCGGCCGACTGCTGGATGAGCACGCGCTCGATAACCGCGACCGCCTCCTTGTAGGCGTCGCCGCCCGACAGCGCGTCCTTCACATCCTGTTCGGTGAGAAAAAGCATTGTCTCGGACCTCTCCACGTTGCACGTCATCATGGATTGCCGGGTCAAGCCCGGCAATGACGTGGAGAGGTTTGCGGACTACTCCGCCGCGGTCTTGGCGGCGTTCATCGCCGCCTGCTCTTCCGCATACAGCCGGTCGACGATGCGGCGGGCCTGGATGCCGCCGGAATCGGCATTGATGTCGATCTGCGGCGCGTCCGGATCGAGCTCGATGTTCTGCTGCTGATTGGTGAACACCGACACGTCCTCCATGAACGCGGTCTTGATCTGCGCGAACACGCGCTCGGTCATGTCCTTGTTCCGCGGCTCGAAGTCGTGCGCCTGGCCCCAGAAGTAGTGCGTGGTGGTCTCGGTCTCCGGCGTCATGACATTGAGATTGCGCATCTGGATGCCGCCGACACGGCGGCCCTCCGGCGCGCCGGTGCCGGTCGGCGTCGCGCCGACATCGAGGCGGATGTACGACGGCGGCATGTAGTCGATGATCTGCCAGCGGTCGACGTTGCCGGTGAAGCCGCCGAGCTTGACGAAGGCCGGCGGCGCCGGCTGGTCGATGGTCCAGCGCGTCACCTGCACGCCGCCCGGCGTGCGGTTGACCCGCACCGCCGCGTGCTCCACCAGCGCCATGTTGCCGATGGTGGTCTCATGCACGAAGGCGAGATGCGTCAGGTCGAGCAGGTTGTCGTTGACGAGCTGCCAGTTGCACTGGGCATGGATGTAGTCGGACTTCGCGCCCCAGTTCGGATCGTCGAACCAGTGGTAGTCCGGAATCTTGGCGGGATCGGCCAGCGCCGGATCGCCCATCCAGATCCACAGCCACTTGTAGCGCTCGACCAACGGATAGCTTTTCACGCGCGCCGTCGGCGGGATCATGTCCTGGCCCGGCACGCGCACGCAGGCGCCGGTGCGGTCGAAGCGGAGGCCGTGATAGTGGCATTGGATCACGTCGTCGCCGACCAGCTTGCCCATCGACAGCGGCAGGCGGCGGTGCGGGCAGCGATCCTCCAGCCCGACCGGCGTGCCGTCCTCGGTGCGGTAGAACACCACCGGCTCGTTCATGATGACGCGCCGGAACGGCTTGCGGCCGATCTCATGATCGGAGGCTGCGACGTACCAGTAGTTGCGCAGGAACATGGGGCGCCTCGTGAATCTGGAATGGCTCAAAAATAGGATTCCGCCGGGCCTGGGTCAATTCGCCGAGTTGGGTCTCTCTCGGCCTCATCCTGAGGAGCGATCCGAAGGATCGCTCCTCAGGATGAGGCGGAGCAACGTCCCTCTACAACATCTCCTTGATCGCACGGATCAGGTTCCGGTCGACGCTGATCATCTCGCCCTCCGCCGGCAGCGACAGAGTTTGCCTCTCCTGCGGCGATATCGGGCGGCCTTGCAGGACCACCCGGCCGTCGCCCGTCAGATAGATCGAAGACGCGGGTTCCTTCTCGCCCTCCCACACCAGCTCGACGCGAAATTTCAATGCCATCTCAGACCTTCTCGACGATGCGGTCGCGCTGCGGCTTGTAGCGGAAGCGCGGGATGGCATCGACGTCGGTTCCGGTGACGCGGATCACCCAGGCTTTCGCAGGATGCGCGGTCGAGTGCAGCACGCCGGGCCCGTAGGGCTGGGTCTGGCCGGGGCCGAGATTGTAGTGCGCGGCGGGCGCAAGCACGGCCTGCTCCTCGCTCTCGGGATTGGTCCGCCGCCACTCGATCATCTCGGTGACGCCGCGCGCCGTTCCATACACCGCCCAGGAGGCGCCGTGATTGTGCGGCGAGCCCTTCTTCGGGCCGTCATAGACATGCGCCAGCACGTAGACGTCAGTGTCGGTGTCGTGATGCAGGGTGCGGCGGCCGAACGGCGTGTCCTCGTTGAAGGTCTCGGCAACGAACTCCGGATTGCGCAGCAGCGCCGAGAGCTTCTCGGCGATCCGCGGCAGCGCCTGTTCAAGCGGCTGTCCGGACCTGAGCAGCGCATGATGATCGGCGCAGAACTGGCTCAGCGTGTAGGCCATTGCTGCCTCCTTGGTCGTTAGTTGATGACTTCAAAGTTATGCGCGAAGTCCTCGGGCGGGTTCGGTCCCCACATGTAGAACGAATCCTCCGGCGGCTGGTCTGCGGCCTGCCAGTCCTGGTCGACCGGGATGTAGTCGATGTCGCAGGAATACTCCGAATAGCTGCCCCACGGATCGCGGATATAGTGGAAGTAGTTCGAGCCGAGCACATGGCGGCCGAGCCCCCAGCCGTAGGCGAAGCCATTGTCGGCCATGTGGGTCGCGCCGACGCCGATGTCGTTGATCGAGCCCACGTCCCACGAGCAATGGTGCAGGCCCGGGCCGTCGGACTTCACGAAGGCGATCATGTGATGGTCGCTGCCGTGGATGCCGTGCATGAAGGCGATCAGGTCGCCCGAGCGGTCCGACAGACGCAGGCCCAGTACATCGCGGTAGAACGCGATGGCCTTGGGGATGTCCTGGGTGAACAGAAGAATGTGCGCGAGGCGGCGCGGCTGCACCCTCGGCGCCTTGCTGCGGTTCGGCGCGTTCTGGCGGCCGGCGTCGCCGCCCTTCATCTCGAAGGTGGCCTTCTGGTTGGGCGAGCTTTTCTCCGCTACACGAAGCTCGACCAGGGTGCCGTCCGGATCGCGGAACCAGATGCCGTTCGATTCGAAGCCTTTGGGCGGATCGAGCCGGTCGATCCGCAGCTTCTCCAGCCGCTCGCGGAAGCGCGGCATGTCGTCCTCGAAGGCGGCGAAGGAGACGTAGTTCATCTTCTTGCGCGTGCCCTCGGCAACGGTGCCCCAGCGATGCGGATGCCCGTGGGTGTAGAGGGCGAGCTTGCCGCCCTCCTCCCGCGTGTCGAGGCCGAACAGGCCATAAAACTTCTCGGCCTCCGCCACGTCCCGCACCAACAGGTTGAAATGGTCGAGCGAATGAACGCCGAGCTCGCCCGGGCGGCGGGCGGTCGGCTGGGCCATGGAGCGGATCTGGGTCATGGGTGAATTTCCTCTGCTGAGCCCAAAATATGCGTTCGTTCGAGCGAGCGCAAACCGCTCCGCGCGAATGGCAGCGTCAGCGCTTCTTCAGCACCAACCGCCGCTGCAGCGGGAACACCTGCCAGCCGAACCGGTCTGCGACCAGGCCCCAGAGGCCCTTGGGCGCCCACAACATGACCGCGATGGCGACGACGCCGAGGATCAGCAGATAGATCGCGCCGAGGTCGGCCAGCGTTTGCCGCAGCAGGAAGAAGATCACCGTGCCGATGATCGGCCCCTCGATGCGGCCGATGCCGCCGATCACGGTGATAAAGATGACGAAGGCGGTCCAGTCGTTCACCGAAAACGCGGTGTCGGGGGAGATGCGGATTTTCTGAAGGAAAATGAGCGCGCCGAGCATCGCCGTGCCGAAAGCCACGGCGACATAGACCGCGTATTTGATGCGCACGACGTCGATGCCGTTCGAACGCGCGCCCAGCTCGTTGTCTCGGATCGCGGTCAGCGCGAGCCCGTAGCGCGAGCGCAACAGCCAGACGATGGCGAAGAGGATGACGACCACCTGGGCCAGCGCGATCCAGTAGATGGTGAACTCGCGCATCTGGCGCGAGGATGCGATCGACAGCACGACCGCCGCGGGCAGGCTCGTGCCGGAGCCGCCGTCGAGCGCCGAGGTTTGCGCGGCAAGCAAGCGGAACACCTCGGCCACCACCCAGGTGCCGATGGCGAAATAGTGCCCACGCAGCCGGAAGATCAACGCGGCGACCGGAACGGCGACCAGCGCCGCGGCAAATCCCGCGATCGGGATCGCGGCGAGCGGATGCACGCCCGCAAGCATGGCGAGCCCGAACAGCACATAGGCGCCCAATCCGACATAGGCCTGCTGCCCGACCGAGACGAGGCCGGCGTAACCGGCGAGCAGGTTCCACAGGCTTGCGAGCGCCACATAGGCGTAGATTTCGGCGAGCAGCCGCAAGTCCGCGCGCTCGGCCCACCACGGCGCCGCGGCGAGCGCGACTGTCGCGAGCACGACGATGGTCGTGCCGATCCAGCTTGAAACGCTGGCGTGGCGGACACGAACGTCACTCATGACTTCTCATCCCTGCACCTTGGGGAACAGGCCCTGCGGCCGCAGCGCGAGCACGACGAGGAATGCGATGTGGCCCGCGAGCAGGTTCCAGCCGGGATCGAGCTGCGCGCCGATGGCCTGCGCGACGCCGAGGATGATGCCGCCGGCGAGCGTGCCCCACATGGAGCCCAGCCCGCCAATGATCACAGCCTCGAAGCCGAAGATGAGCCGGGCCGGGCCTATCGCTGGATCGAAGTTCGAGCGCACGGCGAGCAGCACGCCGACGATGGCGACGATGGCGAGCGACAGCGCCATGGCAAGCCCGAACACGTGCGAATTGTTCAGGCCCATGAGCTGGGCGGACGACGGGTCGTCGGAGGTGGCGCGGAAGGCGCGGCCGATCGCGGTGCGGTAAAACAGCCATTGCAGACCGGCGATGACGGCGACCGCGAGCGCAAACTGAATGAGCGGCAGCACGCCGATGGCGAGCCCGCCGCCGACGGCGATGCTTTCGATCTCGACCGCGCCGGCGTTGAGCTTGACGCTGTCGGCGGTGAAAAGCTCCAGCAGCCCGTTCTGGATGATGACCGAGAGGCCGAAGGTCACCAAGAGCGGCGGCAGGAGGTCGTCGCCCAGCGTGCGGTTGAGCAGCGCGCGCTGCAGGACATAGCCGATCAGCGCCATCACCGGCACGACGATGACGAGCGAGAGCAGCGGATTGATGCCGAGCGCCTGCACCGTCACCAGCGCGACGTAGGCTGCGAGCACGATCAGGTCGCCATGCGCGATGTTGACGAGACGCATCACGCCGAAGATCAGCGACAGCCCCGCCGCGAACATGGCGTAGAGCCCGCCGAGCAGGATGCCTTGCAGGATGGTGTTCAGCCATTCCACATCAAACCCCGAAATAGGCCGCGGAAATCTTTTCCCGCGTCAGCGTCTTCGCCTCGCCGTGCAGCGTGACGCGGCCTTCCTGCAGGCAGTAGACATGGCGCGCGGTCTTCAGCGCCTGGACGATGTCCTGCTCGACGATGACCAGCGACAGGCCCTCGGCGGCGATCGCCGGGATGCGCGCGTAGATGTCGCGGATGACGATCGGCGCAAGCCCCAGGCTGATCTCGTCGCACAACAGGAGCGTCGGGTTCGACATCAGCGCGCGGCCGATGGCGACCATCTGCTGCTGGCCGCCCGACAAAGAAGGGCTCGGTTGATGGCGGCGCTCCTCCAGCATCGGGAACAATTCGTACACACGCTTGAGATTCCACGGCCCCTTGCGGCCGATCTGGCCGCCGACCAGCAGGTTCTCCTCGACGCTGAGCGAGGGAAACAGCCGCCTGCCTTCCGGCACCAGCGCGACGCCGCGCGCCACCGTCTCATGCGCCGGGCCGCCACCGATCGGCACGCCATGAAACAGCACGGCGTTGCCGCGCACTGCCATCGCGCCGGCGATGCATTTGAGCAAGGTCGATTTGCCGGCGCCGTTGGCGCCGATCACCGCCACCACCTCGCCTTCGGCGACGTGCATCGACACGCCGAACAACGCCTGGAAGTCGCCGTAATGGGCGTCGAGCCCGCGCACCTCCAGGAGCCGGTCACGCATCGGCTTCAAGCCCCAGTTCTTCCAGGCCCATATAGATTTCCGTCACCTCCGGGCGGCGGATCACCTCGGGCGGATCGCCCTCAGCGATCAGCGCGCCTTCGTGCAGCACCACCAGGCGGTCGACCACGGCGATGAGCGCGTGAACGACATGCTCGATCCAGACGATCGACACGCCGGTCGAGCGCACGTCGTTGATGAGATCGACCAGCGCCGCGGTCTCGTGCTCGACCAGGCCCCCGGCGACCTCGTCGAGGAGGAGCACGCGCGGCCCCGTGGCCAGCGCGCGGGCAAGCTCCAGCCGTTTGCGATCGAGCAGCGTCAGGCTTGCCGCACGCCGGTTGGCCTTGTCGGCAAGCCCACATCGTTCGAGCAGTCCCGCGCAGCCGGCATAGACTTCGCGCTCGCTCCGGCCGCCGCCGAAGGCCGCGGCCACCACAAGATTCTCGAACACGGTCATGCCGCCGAACGGCTGCGGAATCTGGAACGAGCGCGCCAGGCCCATGCGGCAGCGGTGCTCGGGCTTCATGCGGGTGACATCGTGGCCTTCGAACATCACACGGCCGGAATCAGGCGCGACCGTGCCGGTGACGATGCCGAACAGGGTGGTCTTGCCCGCGCCGTTTGGGCCGATGATGCCCAGCGCCTCGCCGCGCAGGAGCGTGAGATCAATATTGTCGGCGACGACGACGGCGCCGAAGCGCTTGGAGATCTTTTCCAGGGTGAGGATGGGAGGCACGTCGGTTTCTCCGTCATCACCGGGCCGCGCGAAGCGCGAGTCCCGGTGATCCCGATTCATTAGGCACTGTGCTCACCCAATCGGGATGGCCGGGTCAAGCCCGGCCATGACGCCTCAATGCCGTGCCTAGCTCAGCAGCTCCAGCTTCCCGCCGGTCGGAATGTTCGGCGCCGGGCGATTCGCCGTGATCACCAGCTCAAACTTGTCGCCCTTCCTCTGCCATTGTCCCGCGACCAGCGGCGTCTTGGTGACGTTCTTCACCGGCTTGCCGGTCCACTGCACCGGGCCGACGATCGACTGGTAGTTGGTGGCGACGATGGAATCCAGGATCGCCTTGGGCTCGATCGCCTTGGCGCGCTTGAGCACGTCGATGGCCACTTCAAAGAGCGCGTGCTGGAAGCCGATCGGCTGCGACCACGGCCGCTTGGTGGCGTCCTCGTAGGCCTTGGCAAGCTGTGCGCAGTTCTGGCCGGTCAGCCCCGACTTGAACGGATGGTTCGGCGTCCACCAGACTTCGGAGGTGAGGCCGTTGCCCCGCGCGCCGAGCGAGTTGATCACCGAGGGAAACAACAGCGCCTTGCCGATGGTGACGATCTTGGGCTTGAACCCCTGCTGCGCGGCCTGCGACCAGAACGTGGAGAAATCCGGCGGGATCATGTTGCCGGTGACGATCTCGGCGTTGGCTGCCTTGAACGCCGCGATCTGCGAGGAGAAGTCGTTGTTCATCACCTGGTAGCGGCCGGGATCGAGCAGCTTGTAGCCCGCGGCGGCGAGCGCCGGCGGCAACCCGCGCTCCTTGTCGCCCCAGGCGTTGCCGTCGGCGTCGTTCGGGAACAGGCCGCCGACCACCTTGTTGGTCGGCGCGCCGTCCCACAGCGCGAGGAATGCGGCGATCACGTCCTCCAGGCCCCAGAAGAACAGGTAAGTCCAGTTGAAGCCCTTGGCCGGGTCGCCCTTGCGGCCGAAGAAATACGGCTGCCACGGGCAGTTGGTGGCGACGCAGGGCACCTCGTTGACCTCGGCCTGGTCGGACACCGGATTGGTGGTGTCGGGCGTGCCGGCGGTGACGAGCAGATCGACCTTGTCGCGCTGGATCAGTTCGGAGGCGACCTCTGCCGCGCGGCTGCCGCTCGACTGGCTGTCCTTGGAGACGATCTCGACCTTGTAGGACTTGCCGCCGCTCTGCAGGCCGCTGCCGAGGATGCCGCGCACCTGCTCGAGGATGAAGGTGTCGGCCTCGCCGAAGCCTGCGAGCGGGCCGGTGCGCGGGCTGACGTGGCCGATCTTGATCACCTTCGCCTGCGCGCTCGCGGAATTGGCGCCGAGCAGCGCCGGCATGGCGATGGCCGCCGCGCCGGTCTTGATCAGAGTCCGTCGATTCAAGCGTTGATTGTCCGTCATGGCCTCCTCCTCCAGCGTCAGGCGTCGTTTTCGCGCGCCTTCTTGAGATGTTGCACCACCTTGGCCCGCAGCGCCGCCTGTTCTCCGGCGCTCCACTTGCGGAAGCCCTCGCCGCTCTTGAAGCCGAGCTTACCCTCGGCCACCAGCCGCTCCAAATAGGGCGACGGGCCGGGCCGGTGATCGATATCGGGCAGCACGGTCTTGTGGATGGCGAGCGTCAGGTCGGTGCCGACCAGATCGGCGTTTTCCAGCGGCCCCAGCACGGCAATCCGCCGGCCGAACGCCGCCTTGATCACCTTGTCGACCGTCTCGGCGTCGCAGATGCCGCGCTCCACGAGCGAAATGGCCTCGCGCCACAGCGCATGCTGCAGCCGGTTGCCGATGAAGCCCGGCACGTCCTTCTTCACATGGGCGGGCATCTTGCCGGCGTCGGCGTGCAGCTTCATGGTGAAGTCGATCGCCGCCTGCGAGGTCCACTCCGTGCCGATGACCTCGACGAGCGGCACCAGGAACGGCGGGTTCCACCAGTGCGTGCCGAGCGCGCGCGAGCGGTCGCGCAACCCTTTCATGATCTCGGTGATCGGCATGACCGAGGTGTTGCTGGCGAGGATGGTATCCGGGCGGACGTGATTCTCGATCTCGCCGAAGATTCTCTGCTTGAGCGGCATGTCCTCCAGCACGGCCTCGACGACGAAATCGGCATCGCGCACGCAGTCGGCCATGTCCGCGACCGGCCGCACACGCTCCACCGCCTTCTCGTCGTCGCCGAGATCGCGGAGGTTGGTCGCGATCCGCTGCTTCACCGTTTCGAGGTTGGGCGTGTGGAAATCGGTGATGGTGACGTCATGACCGGCGAGCGCGAACACCTGCGCGATGCCGTGGCCCATGAGGCCCGAGCCGATGACGGCGATCTTGGATTTACCTGCGGACATATCTCACTCGCACTATGACCCCCACCCCGACCCTCCCCCTTTCAGGGGGAGGGAGGACTCGCCGCACCGTCATCCTCCCCCTGAAAGGGGGAGGAATGAGGTGGGGGTCCATTCAACGCCGAGCCCATTCCCGAAACTCAACCCGCGGTGTAACCGCCGTCGGCGTAGAGGATGTGGCCGGTATAAAAATCCGACGCCTTCGACGCGAGGAACAAGAGCGGCCCCGCCAAATCTTCCGGCTCCCCAAGACGGCCCTTCGGCACGCGGGTGAGGAAGCCCGCGCGCACGGTCTTGCCGCGCTCGTCGTCGGCGAACATCCATTCGGTCAGCGGCGAGCGGAAGACGGTGGGGCCGAGCGCGTTGACGGTGATGCCGGCGCCGCCCCATTCGCAGCCGAGCGCCTTGGTGATGCCGTCGATGGCGGACTTCGAGGCGCAATAGGCCGAGTAGCCCGCCGGATGGCCGAGCAGGCCCCGCGCCGACGACATCAGTACAACCTTGCCGCCCTTGCCTTGCTTGAGCATCTGCCGGCCGGCGGCGCGCGCCATCAGCCATGACTGGGTGACGTTGGCGTCCATCACGTCGAGGAAATCGTCGGCCTTCTGGTCGACGATCTTGGCGACCTTGTTCTGGCCGGAGGCGACCACGAGAATATCCAGGCTCTTGAAGCGGTCGACCGCCGCGTTGACGATGGTGGCGCAGTTCTCTTCCGAGTTGGGCCGCTTGGCGACGATGTGGACCTTGCCGCCGCCGAGCGCCTCGCATTCGGCCGCGACCTTCTTCAGGCCGGCGGCGTTGTTGGCGCAGATCGCGACGTTGGCCCCCGCGCCGCACAGCACCTTGGCGGCGAGCGCGCCGAACGCACCGGTAGCGCCGGTGACGACGGCGGTCTTGCCTTTGACGCTGAACAGGGAGAGCGGATCTTTCAGGAAGTCTTGGGACATTTTCTGACTCACAATGTGGACGTTATCCTCACCACGTCATGCCCGGCCTTGTGCCGGGCATCCACGTCTTTCTTCATCGCCAAGGAGGCGTGGATGGCCGGGACAAGCCCGGCCATGACGAACGCTAATGTCGTGCCCGTGTTGCATCATGCCGGCGGCGCCGCGACCGCGACAAAGATCGTGCAGACGTCGTTGCCGCGGTTGACGATCTCGCGGCTCTCGTTGGGGCCGATGTAGCAACTGTCGTTCTTCTTCAGCACCGTTTCCTTGCCGCCGACGATCACCGTCAGTTCGCCGGCCAGCACGTAATAGACCTTCTCCGGCGGCGAGGCGTCGGGGCCGGCGCCGCCGCCGGGCAGAAAATGCGACACCCCGGCGATCAGCGCCTTGGAGCCGCCCGCCTCCGCGCCGAACAGGCGCAGGGTCGAGCAGGCGCGGTGGTTCGGCGCGACATATTCCTTCGCCTCGCTGAGTTTCTTGACGATCATTTGAACCTCGCTCCCTTTTCGATCCGATAGCTGCCCTTGGGGTCGACGATAGCGACGAGGCGGATGATGCAGCCGTCGCCGCGATCCCAGTTCCACGGGAAGAACGCGAAGGTGCAGCGCCGCCCGGTGACCTTGTCGAGATCGCCGCCGACGTTCTCGATGCCGAGGATGCCGTTCTTGAACAGGATTCGGTGCACCGGCTCCCACTCGGGAAAGTCGTCCTTCCAGTCGCGACCGCCGGACCACTCCTTGTACTCCTCGGCGAGATGCGGATGCAGCGGCCCGTTGCGCTGCGGGCCGATAGCGGTGGCAAGCGGATGATCGTTGGCCTGGGTGTCGTGGCCGACCACCTTGACCTTCTTCTCGACGAACCACTCGCCGGCCGACTTCACAAAACCGGGCGAGCGGCAGAAATAATCCTCGCTGTCCTCGTACTGGTGATGCCAGCCGGTGTTCACGAGCACCACATCGCGCGGGCGGACGACCTTGCCGGCAGCTTTTTCCAGATCGTCATAGGTGATCGGCTCCCACTTCTTCTTCGGGATCGAGACCACGATGCCGGAGCCGAAGAAATGCGGCAGCGGCACCTCGTCGATGAATGGCGTGCCCTGGATGACGTGGGCCGGCGCGTCGATGTGGGTGGTGTTGTGCATGGAGGTCGTGATGCGCTGCGACAGCACGCACGACTTCGCCATGTAATGGATGCGCTCGATCTTGACGTCTTCGAAATAGGGCCAGTTCGGGGACTGATAACCGAAACGATGCGACAGGTTGTAGAACTCCAGCCCCATCTCGTTCTTGAGGTTTTCCTCGAACATCACGCCACGAATCTTCTTCGCCACTCAATCCTCCCTGCGCAGCCCAATCGGGCCTTTGAGCATGATCTTGTCCGAAATCCGGTTCCCACTTTTCGGGATCATGCTCCGATAAGCAGGATGATATACACGCCTGCCCAACTGCGCTACAGAACGCAAAATGCAAAAGGCCGGGAGGACCGATGGTCAAGAAGATCGCCCTTGAAGAGCATTTCCTGTGCCCGGGCTTCATCGAATACTGGAATCCGACCGTGGCCGAGATGCCGGCCGCCAAGCGCGAGAGGCTCCTGAGCCTCAACACCGACTTCGGCGAACAGCGGCTGGCTTCCATGGACAAGGCCGGGATCGAGCGCGCCGTGCTGGCGCTGGCCGGCCCAGGCGTGCAGGCCGAGCGCGACTCCGCGACCGCGATCCGCACCGCGAAAGCGGGCAACGACTTCCTGGCGAACGAAATCCAGAAGCGCCCGGACCGCTATTCCGGCTTCGCGCATCTGCCGATGCAGGATGCCCAGGCGGCGGCGGACGAGCTTGAGCGCTGCGTCACGCAATTGAAATTCTGCGGCGCGATGATCAACGGCCACACCAACGGGCAGTATCTCGACCACCCGTCGCTCTCGCCGTTCTGGGAGCGCGCCGAGGCGCTGGGCACGCTGATCTACATCCATCCGACCGATCCGGTTTCCATCGCGCCGGTGCTGCAGGGCCATCCGGGGCTGCGCCGCGCCACCTGGGAGTGGACGTTCGAAACGGGCTCGCACGCGCTGCGGCTCGTTTTCGGCGGGGTGTTCGACCGCTTCCCCAAGGCGCGGCTGGGCTTAGGCCACATGGGCGAGACTTTGCCGTTTCTCCTCTGGCGCTTCGACAGCCGCACCGGGCCGGATTTCTACAACGTCGGCCTGAAGAACCCGGTGTCGCACTACATCAAGACCAACATCGAAATCACCACCTCGGGCATGTGCTCGGCGGAACCGCTCAACTGCGCGATCGCCGCGCTCGGCCACGAGCGCATCATGTTCTCGGCCGACTATCCGTTTGAGAGGGCGGAAGAAGCCGGGCACTGGCTCGACACCGAAAAGCTCCACGAGAAGGTGCGCGCCGACATCGCCTACAACAACGCCGTAAAGCTGCTTAAGCTGTAGCGATGGGCAAGGAACCGGATCAGCAACCCGAGCAGCAGATTTTCGCCGGCGACCAGTCGCTGCACGACCTGTTCACCCAGCAGGCGCGCGAGGTGCTGGAGGCGTCCGATCTCGACGAGGAGTCCAAGCAGGCGATTCTCGTGGCGCTGAACTGCCCCTGCTGCGGCGCCGGCGGGATGAATTATACAGCGAAGATCAACCGGAAGCTTAAGTAGCGCTCCACCCTCTCGACGTCATGGCCGGGCTTGTCCCGGCCATCCACGTCTTGCTTTGCGGCGACGCTAAAAGTAAGGCGTGGATGCCCGGCACAAGGCCGGGCATGACGAACGAGAGTTCAGCGCGAAATAACTATTTGACGGCCACCGCCTCGATCTCGATCTTGAAACCGTAGTGCAACTGCGGCACCGGCACCACGCAGCGGGCCGGACGCGCGCCGCCCGTCCATTTCGCATAAAGCGCGTTGAACGCCGGCCAGTCGCCGATGTCGGTGACGTAGACGCGCACCTGCGTCAGCTTGTCGATAGAACTGCCAGCCCCTTTCAACGCATGCGCGACATTGTCGAGCACCTGCTGCGCCTGCTGTTCGAAGGTGGCTTCGTTGAGCTTGGTGCCGTCGGGCGCGATCGGCAATTCGCCGGAGACGAAGACGAACCCGTTGGCCGTCACCGCGTGGCTGTAGTGGCCGCCGGGAGGCGCCATGGTCGGGGGATTGGTGGAAACGATATCGGCCATATAAATCTCCTTTTGCGTATCATCCCAAAATTCGGCGTCATTTCGGGGCACGCGCGAAGCGCGTGAACCCGGAATCCATAACCCCTGCATTCCAGTTCCGCACCACCGGGGTTATGGATTCCGGATCGCCGCGGAGCCTGTCATCGGGCCGCGCTCTGCGCGGACCCGTTGGCGGCGTCCGGAATGACGGTGGAGAGTCAGTGCTTCGCCGCGCGCAGTCTGTCCGTCGCCGCTTGATCGACCGCGAACGTCTCGGGGTCCACCACCACGCCATACAATTCCGCCGCGGCCTGCACCGACACATAGCCCTGCCGGACGTCCTCGCGCACGTCCTCGGCCGGCCGATCGAACGCCAGACCGTAGCCGCCGCCGCCGCCCGAACTAATGCGGTGCGCGTCGCCGGGCTTGAGATTGGCCACCAGCACCTTGGCGTTGGGGAAATCGTCCTTCCACTCGCCGCCAAGCCGGAACGCCACCTTGTTGCCGGTGCCGTCGCCCGCGCCGTCGAGGCCCCAGGGCCTGCAATGCGCCCGGTCGGTCTGCGTGTTGAAAGTGACCGGCGTGAGCGCGCGCGTGGTGCGGGCAATGCCGAGCCCGCCGCGGTAGCGCCCGGCGCCGCCGGAGTCCGGGATCAGTTCGTAGCGCTCGACCAGGATCGGAAATTTCGCCTCGGCCTGCTCGTTCGGACCGTTGTGGGTGTCACCGTCGTTGAGGCACACCGTCGCCGACACGCCGTCCTCGGTCTTCTTCGCGCCCCAGCCACCGCCAAGCGGGCCGAAGGTGCCGATGAAGAACTCCGACGATTTCGGATTGAAGCCGTGAAAGCTCGGCGCCAGCAGGTCGGCGTGATGACCGGCGATGACGCGGTCGGGGATCGCCGGCTGCAGCGCCTTGAAGATCGTGTCGACGATGGTCATCGGGAACGTCATCCACCAACGCATCGGCGCGGGCCGCACCGCGCTGATGATGCGGCCGGGCGGCACGATAACCTTGAGGCTGCGGAAGGCGCCGTCGTTGATCGGATAGTCGGTCGGCGAGGTGACGCACTTGTGCGCCACCTGGGCGCAGGCGTAGCCCGTGGTGATGCCGGAGTTGTAGAAGCCGCGCACCTGCTTCGACACATCGGTGAGGTCGATGGTCATCTCGTCGCCCTTGACGGTGACCTTCACCTTGATCGGCACCTTCTTGCCGATGTCGATGCCGTCGTCGTCCATGTAGGACTCGGCCTCGTACACGCCATCGGGAATGGTCTTGGTGCGGGCGCGCGCCGCCACGTCGGCGCGGTCAAAGATCTGCTGGATCGACGCATCCACCGCCGCGCGTCCATAGCGATCGAGCAGTTCGAGAAAGCGCCGCTCGCCGGTCTTTACCGCGGTGACCTGCGCGCGCAGATCGCCTACCGCGCGCGGCGGCAGGCGGACGTTCATGCGGATAATGTCGACCAGCGTGTCGTTGACCTTGCCCTGGTCCTGGTACTTCAGGATCGGGCATTGCAGACCTTCCGAGTAAATGTCGGTGGTCATGCCGCCGAGCACGCCGCCGACGTCCAGCCAGTGCGCCATGCAGCAGGAGAAGCCGGCGAGCTTGCCCTTGTGGAAGATCGGCAGGGTGAAGGTGAAGTGGTTGAGATGGCTTCCGGTGATGTAGGAATCGTTGGTGACGTAGATGTCGCCCGGCTTGATGTTCTTGTAGCCAAAATGCCTGATCTTGGCTTTCACCGTCTCCGCCATGCCGCGGATGAACATCGGCAGGCCGATGCCGATCGAGACGGTCTCGCCCTCCGGCGTGAACAGGCCGGTGGTGAAGTCCAGCGCCTCGTAGATGATCATGTTGTACGCCGTGCGCATGAGGTTGGTCTTCATTTCCTCAGTCACGGCGATGATGCCGTTGCGCACGATCTCGGCGACGACGGGATCGAGCTTCGGAGACTTCCTTTTGGCTTTAGTTTTTTTGGCCATGCGTTTTCCTACGCAGCAGATGAGAAATAGAACACGAGCCACGAATTCTCTTCCCCTCTCCCCTTGAGGGAGAGGGTGCCCGAGCGGAGGCGATAGCCGAGTGAGGGCGGGTGAGGGGTCGGAGTATCGACGACGCGCTGACCCCTCACCCGGATCGCGCTCGGATTCCCTCCGCGCGATCCACCCTCTCCCTCAGGGGGAGAAGGGAAGCGCGTGCGTTGCACCGATTCAATCATCGCTTCGCTCCGGCAACGGAAATCACCAGATTGCCATACGCATCCACCGTCATGCGGTCGCGCGGCATCAGCACCGTGGTCGAGGCATGCTCCTCGATCAGCGCAGGCCCGCTGATCTTGTTACCTGCCAGCAATTCCGCACGCTTATAGGTCGGCGCGGCGCGGAACTTGCCGTCGAAAGACACCGGCCGCTTGCCGGCGAAAGCCGATTTCGGCGGCGCGCTCGTGCCCTTCCCGATCTTCTCCTGCGGCGGCTTCCTCATCAGGCCGGTGACGGTGACGCGCAAACTCACGACCTCGGCGCGCTCGAGCGGCGCCGAGGTGCCGTAGCGCAGGAGATGCATGTCGTCGAAATGCTGCTTGATCGCCTTGCGGTCTTGCCTGGCGAACACGCGCATCGGCAGATCGACCGTGACCGGATGCTCCTGGCCGACATAGCGCATGTCGAAGGCGCGCTTCACCGTGATCTTGTGCGGCTTGACCGAGGTGGCGGCAATCGCGTCGCGACCCTGCCGCTCCAATTCCTTGAACACCGTCTCCACCTCGTCGAACGGCGCCTCCGAAAGCTGCATCAAGTGCGTGCGCACATAATCGTAGCGCAGGTCCGAGAACAGCATGCCGAAGGCCGAGAACACGCCCGGCGCGCCGGGAACGATGACGTTGCGGATGCCGATCTCGCGCGCGACCGCGACCGCGTGCAGCGGGCCAGCGCCGCCGTAGGCGACCAGCACGAAATCGCCGGCATCAAGGCCGCGCTCGGTGGTGACGCCCTTCACCGCGTAGGACATGGCGGTGGCGGCGATGCGCAGGATGCCGTCGGCGGCCTGCGTGGCGCTCATGCCGAGCGGCTTGCCGACCTTGGCGAGCGCCCGCTCCGCGGCCTTGACGTCGAGCTTCATCTCGCCGCCGAGGAAGCGGTCGGCGCCGAGCCGGCCGAGCACGAGGTTGGCGTCGGTCACCGTCGGCGCCTCGCCGCCGAGACCGTAGCAGGCCGGCCCCGGCTGCGCGCCCGCGCTCTGCGGTCCGACGCGCAGCGCGCCGTCGTCCACCCGTGCGATCGAGCCGCCGCCGGTGCCAACCTCGAAAATGTCCATCATGGCGATCTGCACCGGCAGCGCCTGGTCGTAGCCGCCAATGAGCGCGGCCCCGGTGGTCAGCGCCTCGCCCTTGTAGATGACGCCTGCTTTCGCCGTGGTGCCGCCCATGTCGAAGGCGATGGCGTTCTTGATGCCGAGCGTGTGGCAGAGCGCCTGGGTGCCGATCACGCCCGCCGCCGGCCCCGATTCCAGCATGCGCACGCATTGGCTTTGCGCCTGCCCGCTCTCGTAGAGTCCGCCGGTCGACTGCACGATCAGGAACGAGCCGTGGAAGCCCGCCTTCCTGATGTGGTCGTCGATCTCGCCGACGTACTGGCGCACCTTCGGCCCGATATAGGCGTTGGCGGCGACCGTCGAGCAGCGCTCGAACTCGCGGTACTCCTGGGACAGCTCGTGCGACGCCGACACGAACATGCCGGGATGGCGCTTGCTCAGAAGCTCCTTCGCCCGCGCCTCATGCGCGCCGTTGGCGTAGCAGTTGATGAACATGATGGCGGTCGCTTCGATGCCGAGCTTTTCCAGCTTGTCACTCAGCGCCGCCAGGCCCTCCTCGTCGAGCGGCGTGACCACCTCGCCGTCGGCGCGCACGCGCTCCTTCACCTCGAAGCACAGCGCCCGTTCGATCAGCGGCTTGTGTTTCTGGAAATAGAGGTTGTAGGCGTCGGGCCGGTTGATGCGGCCGATCTCGTAGACGTCGCGGAAGCCCTCCGTCGTCACCAGCGCGGTCTTGGCGCCGGTGCGCTCCAGCATGGTGTTGATGGCCACCGTCGAGCCGTGCAGGAACAGGCTGGCGGCGGCGTAGTCGCTGCCGGCCTTGTCGACGCCGCTGCTGATGCCATCGACCAGACGATCCGGCGTCGACAGCGCCTTGCCGAAGGTGAGCCGCCCGGTCTTGTCGTCGAACACCGCGATGTCGGTGAAGGTGCCGCCGATGTCGGCCGCGAGCCGGATGTTGGCGCCGTTGCCGGCGCGCGGAGTCTTGCGAACTGCCATTTTTGCGAATTGCCTTGGATTTCAACTTCGACTTTTACATCGGCGGCGTAACGCCCACCGCCTGCGCGGCCTTGGCGATACGTTGCCACGTGCCCTTCGCGATGGGAATGCCCGAGGCTTCGCGCTCGGCGCGGATCGCGTCGCCTCGCTCGCCGGGAAGCATGATCTTGGCGACGCCGTCAGCGCGGGCGAGGACCGAGATGGACGTGCCCAGCCGCTCGGCTTCGGCCAGGAACCGGTCACGGTCGCCGAATCCGCCGATGTCGATGGCGATCACCGTGCCGTTGAGGAACGGGTCGTCGCCGATCGCCCAGCTCTCCAGGTCCGGCGCGATACGCGGATGCGACAGCAGGAGGCTGGTCAGACATTCGATCATGAACGACAGCCCCGCGCCTTTGGCGCCGCCGAGCGGCAAGAGCGTCTCGACCGCCGCCGGATCGGTGGTGTCCTTGCCGTCCTTGTCGAGGCCCCAGCCGACGGGAATTTTCTCGCCGCGGTCCTTGGCGCCCATGATCTTGCCGTTGGCGACGACCCCGGTCGAAAAGTCGAGCAAATAGGGCCGGCCGTTCTTGCGCGGCACCGAGAACGCGATCGGGTTCGACGACACCGCCGGCACGCGCGTGCCGGGATAAGTCATCATCGGGCCCGACGCGCTCATGGCGATGCCGATGAAGCCCGCCTCCGCCGCCTGCACGGCGAAGTAGCCGATCGCGCCGGTGTGGGTGACGTTGCGCGCGGCGCAGATTCCGACATGCACCTTGCGCGCGCAGTCCATCGCCTCCGACATCGCGCGAGTCATCGCAACCGCCGACGGCGCGCGGTCTGCCTCAAGAACCACCGCCGCGCCATCCTTGCGCTCGACGCAGATATTGGCGGTGGCGTTGATGGACTTCGCCTTGACCAGATCGATGTAGCGCGGGATGCGGATGATGCCGTGCGAGTCGGTGCCGCGCAGGTTGGCCCAGACCAGCATCTTGGCCCATTCGCCGGCATGCTCTTTCGACAGGCCGACGGCTTCGAAGATTGCACCGACGAACGCCGACAGTTCGGCCTTGCCGATGCGGATGGATTCCTGAGCCATGATGGTTTCTTACTCTTTGTTTCGGCAGGCACTCTATTTTGTCATGGCCGGGCTTGTCCCGGCCATCCACGCCTTACTTCGAGGCAAAAGGCGTGGATGCCCGCGACAAGCCGCGGGCATGACGTGGAGAGGTTGCCGTTTCACCTGTTCTTGAATGGGATTTTGACGACCGACTTGTACCAATCGAGGATCTGCTCGCCGTTCCAGTGCAGAACGCCATCGAAGCGGCGGACGTGATCGTAGATCGCCTCAAGATACTTGATCCGGTGCGGCTGGCCGCTGATGTAGGGGTGGATCGCCAGCGACATGATCTTGCAGCGGTCCTTGCCCTCGGCGTAGAGCCGGTCGAACTGGTCGATGGCGCGCTTGAGCAGATAGTCGCTCTCGTGGTGCTGCACGATCATCATCGGGATGTCGTTCAGCTCGACCGTGTAGGGCAGCGTCACCAGCGGGCCTTCGGTGGTCTTGATCACCGTCGGCTCGTCATCATAGACCCAGTCGCCGATGTACTGCACGCCGGCCTTGGCGAGTAGCTCGGGCGTCTCCAGTGTCTGCGTCAGGCCCGGACCGAGCCAGCCGACCGGTCGCTTGCCGGTGAACTTCTCGATCACCTCCATCGAGCGGTCGATCATCGCCGCCTGATTCTCGCTCTTGTGGATCGGAAGCTGGTCGTAGGCGTGACCCATGAACTCCCAGCCGTTCTTCTTCGCCTCCTCGGCGACGCGCGGATAGTCCTCGCAGATGCGGGCGTTGGCGGCGAGCGTGGGCTTGATGCCGAGGCGCTTGAACAATTCGTAGAAGCGCCAGGCGCCGACCCGCATGCCGTATTCGTGCCAGCTCCAGTTCGGCACGTCGGGCAAGAGCACCTGGCCGGTCGGCGCCGGGATGACCTGCCGCGCCATCGGCCGGGAGATGTCCCACACCTCGTAATTGACGATGGTCCAGAACACGAGCCGCGCGCCGTCCGGCAGCTTGAGCGGCGGGCGGTCGACGATCGCCGAGTAATCGACGCGCTCACTGGGGATCATCGGTCTGGACATGGACGCACTCCACGCACGAAACGGAAAGTCAGTATCCACCGCGCGTTGCCGGGCGCAAGTCCGGCCGCGGGATTATCGCCGCATCAGTAGATCAGCAGCACGCCGGAGACGATCAGCAGGCCAGCCAGCAATTGCCGGAAGCGCCGCTCGTCGAGCTTTCCGTAGATCAGCCAGCCGGTCCAGGATCCGAGCAGGACCGCCGGAATGGCGACCAGGAACAGGATGACGCCTTCGCGGTCGAACGCCACCATACCGATCAGCAGCAGCGTCAGGAAATGCGACATCACGATGAAGGGCTGATAGACGCCCCGCGCGGCCTCCTTCGACCAGCCGCGAAGCTGCGTCCAGATCGCCGGAAAAATGCCCGAGAGCCCGGCGACGCCGCCGCACAGCCCGCCGAGGAAGCCGATCACCCCGTCGGCGATGCGCCCGCCCCAGGCGATGTGCGGCAGCCGCGGCGCGGCCAGCGCATAGATGCCGTAGGCGATCATGAACACGGCGAGACCGTTGCGGATCGCGTGCGGGTTGGTTTGCAGCACCAGAGCGACGCCGAGCGGCACGCCGACGAGGCCGCCGATCAGGAACGGCGTGAGCCGCCCGAAGTCGAGCGAGCGGCGCATGGTCCACACAAGGCCGCTCTGGTTGATCAACCCGCCCGAAACGACGAGCAGCGCCGCGTGGATCGGGGAAATCTCGTGCAGCCAGATCGCGGTGGCGACGGCGCCATAGGCGAAACCCGCTGCGCCCGACGCCATACCGCCGAGGAAGCCGCCCACGACCACGACGACGATGGTCTGCGCCGTCAGCTCAAACATGCGGGGCGGTTGCGTTCGGCGTGTTCACAGGGAGGTCCGGAGCGGCGGCACGGCTTGTCGCGGGCGGCAGAATACCATCAAACTGCTCGCAGACGCCGCACGACAACGCAACCGGACCGCCAGCATGTCAGACCCTCATCCCGGGAAAGCCATCACCGATGCTCTCAAGGCGCGCTTCGGCGAAGCGCTCGCTGTCGATGAGAGCCTGCCCGGCCAGGACGAACTCGCGCGCCTCGCCGGACGCCGCGTGCACCGGCGCTACACCGAACGCGCGGTCGAGCCCGAATTGCTGCGGCTCTTGTGCGCCTGTGCGCTGTCGGCGCCGAGCAAGAGCGATCTGCAGCAGGCCGACATCGTGATCGTCGACAAGGCGGACCAGGGGATCATCGCCGATCTCATTCCCGATCAGCCGTTCATCCACTCGGCGCCCGTGTTCCTGGTGTTCCTGGCAAACGGGCGGCGGCTACCGGAAATTTCCAAGATGCGCGGCAAGCCGTTTCCCAACGATCATCTGGATCAGTTCTTCAACGCTGCGGTCGATGCCGGGATCGTTCTGGCGTCTTTCATTCGCGCCGCCGACGCGGTGGGGCTCGGCACCTGTCCGATCAGCGTGATCCGCGACCATTCGGCGAAGGTGAGCGAGATGCTCAAGCTGTCGCAGCGGGTGATCCCGGTGGCGGGGATGTGCGTCGGCTGGCCGTCGGAGAAAGGCCACATCAGCCCGCGGCTCGGGCTTTCCAGCACCGTGCACGAGGGCCGCTATGACGACGGCGATCTGGGAGCAGCCATCGACGCCTACGATCGCCGCCGCGCGGCGATCCATCCGTACAAGCCGCGCGATCCGGCGCGCTGGGGCGACGTGCCGTTCTACGGCTGGTCGGAGGACAAGGCGCGGCAATACGGCGTGCCGCAGCGGGCGGATTTCGGCGCGTTTGTCAGGAAGAAGGGATTTTGTTTGGATTGAACCTGAACTCTCGTTCGTCATGCCCGGCCTTGTGCCCGGGCATCCACGCCTTTCTTGCTGGCTAAGCAAGACGTGGATGGCCGGGACAAGCCCGGCCATGACGTGGAGAGAATCCCATCTACCTCTTCACATACTTCTGAACGCGCCAGTTCAGCGTATCGGCGACAAAAACCTCGCCGCGCTGGCTGACCGCGATGTAGTGCGCCTCGCCGTACTTGCCGAGCGTCTTGCCCTGCCCGGCTCCCGCCATCGTGCCCAGCACGTTGCCGTTGAGGTCGAGCGTCATGATCTGCCCGGTGTGGCCGTGCGCCAGCCAGATCGTCTGGTCTTGTGTCATGAACAGTCCGCATGGCGTGCCGGGGTGCTTCGACTCGCGGATGTAGTCGCCGTCGGCGTCGAACACCTGGATGCGCGCGTTGTTGCGGTCGGCGATGTAGAGCAGGCCCTTGGCGTCGAACACGAGCGAATGCGGCAGATCGAACTCGCCCGGCCCCTTGCCCTTCCTGCCCCAGGTCTTGATGAAGTTGCCGTCGCGATCGAACTTCAGAACCAGCGACTCGCCCTTGCCGTGCCCCTGCAGCACGAAGATATCGCCGGACGGGCCGACCACCGCCTCGTTCGGCTCGTTGAACAGCCGCAGGTGCCCGAACTCGTGCCACTCGCCGGGCCGGTTCTTGCAGCCGAGCACCATCTCCAGGCGGCCCCCGGGATTGAACTTGTAGGCGACGTGGGCGGCCACGTCGGTCGCCCAGATGTTGTCGTCGCTATCGATGCGCAGCCCATGCGGCCGGTCGAACAGCCCGTCGCCCAGACCGCGGATGAAGTTGCCGTTGGGGTCGAACTCCATCAGCGGCATCGGCCCGCGATGCAGGACGAAAATGTGGCCCCTGGAGTTGATCGCGATGCCGGAGGTGCCGCCCAGGTTCGCGCCGGGCGGAAGCTTGAAGGCCTCGGGGACCGGGATGTAGTCGAGCATCGCTGACGTTCCTCTTTGCCCCGGCATCCTGATGCCGAGCATAGGCTATTTTCCCGCGGCCATCATGGGGTACTCCGCCGTCATCGCCCGCGAAAGCGGCGATCCAGTGGTCGCCAGCGTAGAGATCGACAACGAACCATGCGATGACTGGATGCCCCGCATGCGCGGGGCATGACAGTTTCGGGACTGGATCATGCCGACGCTGACGCTGGTACAGGCGGAAGGGCT
This sequence comes from Rhodoplanes serenus, assembly GCA_945861855.1. Taxonomy (GTDB): domain Bacteria; phylum Pseudomonadota; class Alphaproteobacteria; order Rhizobiales; family Xanthobacteraceae; genus Z2-YC6860. The sequence continues at coordinate 64,310 of CAMAWG010000001.1, read as the reverse complement.
GGTGGTGCGCACGCTCACCCGCTGCCGCACCGGCATCGACAATGCGCGAAGCGTCGCCCGCGCGCTGATCGCCGCCGAGATGGACGGGCTCAAGGGCCATGGCCTCTCCCGCGTTCCGATGTACGCCGCCCAGGCCAAGGTCCGGAAGATCGACGGCACGTTCAAGCCGCTCGCCACGCAGCCGCGGCCCGGCCTGATCGCGATCGACGCGGGTCATGGGTTCGCCTTTCCGGCGATCGAGCTTGCGGAGACAGCCCTGCCGACGGCCGCGCGCGCCCAGGGAATCGCGGCAGCGGCGATCCGCAAGTCGAGCCATTGCGGCGCGGCGGGCCATCCGGTCGAGCGGCTGGCGGACAAGGGTCTGGTCGCGCTGATGCTGGTCAACACGCCCGGCGCGATGGCGCCCTGGGGCGGGTCGAAGGCGGTGCTCGGCACCAATCCCGTCGCCTTCGCCTGTCCGATCCCGGGCCGCGCGCCACTGGTCATCGATCTGTCCCTATCGAAGGTGGCGCGCGGCAACGTCATGACGGCGAAGCAGCGTGGCGAACAGATCCCCGAAGGCTGGGCGCTCGATGAGGCGGGCCAGCCCACCACCGATCCCAACGCGGCGCTGCGCGGCACCATGCTGCCGATGGGCGACGCCAAGGGCGTGGCGCTGGCGCTGATGGTCGAACTGCTGGCGGCGGGGCTGACCGGCGCGAACTTCGCCGCGGAGGCGTCGTCCTATCTCGATCCCTATGGCGCGCCGTCCGGCACCGGGCAATTGATCCTGACGTTCGACCCGGCGGCGTTCGGCGGCGACGCGCCGGCGCGCTTCAGCGTCCTGGCAGCGTCGATCGAGGCGCAGCCCGGCGCGCGGCTGCCGGGCATGCGAAGGCTCAAGGCGCGGGAGAAGGCGAAGGCGGAGGGACTGACGATTTCCGAGAAGCTGATGGAGGAGATCGAGGCGGCCTGACTCGGGCTCTCCCGGCCTCATCCTGAGAAGCAACAATCCTAAGCCACAATTTCCGCCGCTTTCGCATGCGCCGCGAGCAGCGCCGGCAGCCGCGCCGGATCGCCCCGCGCCATGCCGCATTCGGTTCCTATGCCGTCGACTCGCGCGTGGCGGCGGGCCGCCGCGAGCCGCGCCGCGTCGCCGGCCGCGTCGTTGTAATGGATCAGGCCGAGATAAAGCTCGGTCTCCGGGCTGAGCTTCAATCCCTTCAGCGGCGCGAAATAGGCATCGTCGGTCCGCGCCTTGACCACCGGCATATGGAAGAACTGGATCGGCCGCCTGACGCTCGCGACGATGGCGTTGGTCATCTCGACCATGATGCCCATGTCCTTGGGCAGCACCATGTGCTCGTCCGCCGGGCTGCCGTAGCACAGGTGATAGCCGAGCTCGATGCCGGACGGCACGCCGTCGCCGATCCTGGTGAGCACGTCGATGGTCTCGGTGCGGAAATCGACCGGCCCCTTGTCGTAGTAGTTCTCCCAGGCCAGCACCTCCTGGCAGACGTCCCACTGGATCGCGACGCGGTCGTTGGGAAGCGCCTTGGCGATCTTCTTGATCTCGCCGATGAAATGCTGCGTCAGCGGCTGCAGGAGCTTCGGCCGATCGCCCGGCACTATGTTGTTGTAGGTCGGCGCGATCGGTGTCGGGATCGAGACCTGGAACTTGACGCCCGCAGGGATTTCGCCCGCCTTCTGCAGGCGCTCGAATATCTTCCACGACTCGATCGCCATCGCGGCATAGCCGGTGTCGAACGTGGCGGGATCGATGGTGGCGCCGGGCTTGACGCGCAGACGCGGAATCTCGCGCACCACCTTGCCGTCCCACTGCGTGAACTTGAACGGCGGCACGTCGTTGGCGAACTCGATCGCCGAATTGCCGGACAGCACATCCTGCAGAAACCTGATCCAGGTCTTGCGGATGCCGGTCTCGCCGTCCGGCAGGCGCGTGAGATGCGGCCCGACCGCCTTCGACAAGGTGCGAAACACGGTCTCGCTGTCCGGCAGCGGAATGCTGCCGACGAAATGCACGATCGGATTCTTGCTGCGGTCCGCCATCACTCGACTCCCTGCTCAATGAAAAACTATGTCGACCGCCGGTACGGCAGATATCGCGGCGTCCACATCTTGGCGGCAATGGCGGCGTCGATCTCGTCTTCCTCGATCTCCGCCGTCAAGCCTTCGCTCAGCGCCTGCAATGCGACAGCTTTTGCCACCGCAATGGCAATCTCGCGCAGCGCCGTGACCGGCGGCAGTAGATTGTTGCCGGTGTCGTTGCGGGCCGGCGACATCGCCGCCAGCGCCTTCGCCGCCGCCATGAACATAGTGTCGGTGATGCGGCCCGCCTGCACGGCGATGGCGCCGAGGCCCACGCCGGGAAAGATGTAGGTGTTGTTGGTCTGGTCGACCCTGAACGCACGCCCGTCGCGCATCAGCGGCGCGAACGGGCTGCCGGTCCCGATCACGGCGCGGCCGTTGCTCCAGCGCTGGATGTCGGCCGGCGTCGCCTCGGCGCGCGAGGTCGGGTTGGAGAGCGGGAATATCACCGGCCGCCGGTTGACGTCGGCCATCGCGCGGATGATCTGCTCCGAGAACGAGCCGGGCTGGCCCGACACGCCGATCAGCGTCGTCGGCCGGGCGTTCCGCACGACATCGAGAAGCCCCGCGCGGCCCGGCTGCTCGAGCGGCCACGACGCGGCGATCGAGCGATCCTGCACGAACGGTTTCTGGAATCCGGCGATCGAGTTCATCCCCTCGACCAGCAGCCCGTCCTGGTCGACCATGAAGAAGCGCTTGGCCGCGTCCTTGGCGGGGACGCCGGACTCGACCATCGCCGCCATCAGAAGGCTTGCGATGCCGCAGCCGGCGGACCCCGCGCCGAAAATGGCGACGCGCTGCTGGGCAAGCGGCACGCCCATGACGCCGATGGCCGAAAGAAGCGTCCCGGTCGCCACCGCCGCTGTCCCCTGGATGTCGTCGTTGAACGTGCAAAGCCGGTCGCGATAGCGGTCGAGCAGGCGCGTGGCGTTGGACTTGGCGAAGTCCTCGAACTGCAGCAGGACATGCGGCCAGCGTTCGGCCACCGCCCCGATGAACTCCTCGACGAAATCATCGTATTCTGCGCCGCGCACCCGCTCGCGGCGCCATCCGACATAGAGCGGATCGGCCAGGCTCTCCTCATTGTCGGTGCCGACGTCGAGCAAGATAGGCAGACAGGTCGTGGGATGGATGCCGGCACAGGCGGTATAGAGCGCGAGCTTGCCGATCGGGATGCCCATGCCGCCGGCGCCCTGATCGCCCAGCCCCAGGATGCGCTCGCCGTCGGTGACGACGATCACCTCGGTCTGGTCGAACTGCGGGTTGGCCAGGATTTGCCTGATGCGCTTGCGGTGCGGCAGGCTCAGGAACAGCCCGCGCGGCTTGCGGAACAGCCGGCTGAAATTCTGGCAGCCGGCGCCGACGGTCGGCGTATAGACGATCGGCAGGAGTTCCTCGATGTTTCGCGTCAACAGGGCGAAAAACACCGTCTCGTTGGTGTCCTGCAGCTCGCGCAGGAATGCGTAGCGTTCGAGATCGGTGGCAAAACCGCGCAGCACCTGCAGCCGCCGCGACACCTGCTCGTCCAGCGTGGCGACGCGGGGCGGCAGCAGCCCGTGCAGTTCGAAGTCGTCCCGCTCCTGCTCGGTGAAGGCGGTGCCTTTGTTGAGCATCGAGTCGGACAAAAGACGATAGCCCGCCAGCGGCGTGACCATCACCGAAGGCTGCGCAGCGACATTCTGTGACGAACCCGGCATGGCCGAAACGATAGCCTACTTCCCGCGCTTCGCCACCCGCTCCTGCTCCAGCAACCGCTCTTTACCCATTCCGACCATGGACTCGGCAGTATCAGCCATGCTGGAATTTCCCAACGGGCGGTTGTGAGGACGTCACATGAACAAGCGGCCCTTGGTGTGGCCCCACGGTCATCGCGTGGCCGTGGTGTGCAGCGTGCTGCTGGAGACCTGGAGCGACGGCAAATCGCCGAGCTATTTCCCGCGCACCACGCCGCTGCCCCCCGGCTCCAAGGACGTCGCCGGCATCAACTGGGCGCGGTTCGGCGGCAGCGAGGGCATCTGGCGGCTGTCGCGCAATCTGGCGGACCTCGGCATGCCGGCGACGCTGTTCTGCAACGGCCGCAGCGCCGAGGTGTGGCCCGAGGCGGTCGCGGCCTTCGCCAAGTCCGGCCAGGACGTCGCCGGCCACGGCTACCTGCAGGACCAGACGCTGTTCTCGATGAGCGCAGACCGCGAACGCGAGACCATCAAGAAGACGCTCGACATCATCGAGAAGACCGCCGGCAAGCGCCCGACCGGCTGGGTCACGCCGATCTACGGCTGGTCGGAGAACACCATCGACTATCTGGCCGAAGCAAAGCTGCAATGGTGCTCGGACGCGCTCGATGCCAGCGTGCCCTACCCGCAGAAGACCAAGAGCGGCAACATCGTCATGATCCCGTGGAGCGAGTTCGTCGACAACCGCGCGCTCCGCGCGAGTCCGCGCATCTATTTCGACGTCTACAAGGACATGTTCGACTATCTGCATTCCTGCGAGCCCGGCGGGCTGATCAACATCGGCGTGCACAGCCATTTCGGCGGGCGCCCGGCCATGGCGGCGATCTTCCGGCAAATCCTGGAGTATCTCCGCAGCCACAAGGACGTCTGGTTCGCGCACCACCGCGAGGTGGCGAAGTGGATCGTCGAGCAGAAGTTCGAGGACACCTCCTATCCGACGCGGTTTGCACCCACGAGGAGATGACGATGATACGCGCGACGCTGCTGACGCTCGCCTGCCTCATGGCGCTCGCTTCCGAATCCTTCGCGCAGGCGGACTATCCGTCGCGGCCGGTCCGCATCGTGGTCAATTCCGCGCCCGGCGGCGGCACCGACATCCTGGCGCGGGTGCTCGCCGCCAAGCTCTCCACCGGCGGACTAAACTTCTTCGTCGAGAACCGCGGCGGCGGCGGCGGCATCATCGGCATCGAGACCGTGATCAACGCGCCGCGCGACGGCTACACCTTGCTGATGACGCCAAGCACGGTCGCGGTGCTGCCTGCGGTCACCAAGCAGGCGCGCTACGACGCAGCGAAGGACCTGGCGGCGATCACCCAGGTCGCCGGCATCTCCAACGTGCTGGTGGTGCACCCGGACGTTCCGGCGAAATCATTGCAAGAACTGATCGCGCTGGCAAAGGCAAAGCCCGGCACGCTCAACTACGCCTCCGCCGGCGCGGGAAGCTCGCCGCACATGAGCATGGAGTTGCTCAAGCACATGGCCGGCATCGACCTGCAGCACATCCCATTCAAGGGCACCGGCCCGGCGATGACCGAGGTGCTGTCGGGGCGGATTTCCGCGCTGTTCTCCAACATGCTCACCGGCAAGCCGCTGATCGAAGCAGGCAAGCTGCGCGCGCTCGCCATCTCCGGGCCAAAGCGCGTGGCGGCCATGCCGGACGTGCCGACCGTGGCCGAGGGCGGCGTGCCGGGCTACTCGGCGCTGCAATGGTACGGCCTGCTTGCGCCCGCCGGCACGCCGCAGGCCGTCATCGACAAGCTCCAGGCCGCAGTCGCCGACGCGCTGCGGATGCCGGATGTGCGCGAACGGCTCGCCCAGGACGGCGCGGAGCCGATCGGCGGCGCCGCCGCCGATTTCGCCGCTCTCATCAAGAATGACCTGGAGAAGTGGTCGAACATCGCACGCGCCGCCAACATCCAGGCTGAATAGGGAGGCCGCAGGTGCTGACCAGGCGCTCGATCATCGCCGCCGGGATTCTGGCTCCGGTCGCCGCGCGGCGCCCAGACCAACCACAACACCCTGGTCAACAAGTTCCGGGTCGAGGTGCCGCTGGCGACAGATGAGCTGCGCCAGATGATCGTCGAGGAGCTTCCGTTCTGGGCGAAGATCATCCGCGACAACAACATCAAGGTCGGAACGTAGGCGATCGCGCGACCGCGCTCGGATGGCACCTTGAATCGTTTCCTGATAGAACTGCCCCGTTGATCGGCTCGGCCGTATATTACAAAGGGACCTGTCGTGCTCGACCGCACCAAAAGCGACGCCATCAAAGAGCTGGCCGCCGACAAGCTCTTTGCATTGCAGAACACCATGCTGCTCGACGGACGGGTCAGCTCCTATCCGGCCAGCGCCACCGGCTATTCGGTCACGAACTGCTACCTGCTCAGGCAGCCCGACGCCGCATGGCTGATCGACACCGGCTTCGGCGGCGACGAGGCGAAGCTCCGCGCGCAGATCGAATCGCTGATCACCCGGAAGCTGCCGCTCTCGCTGCTGCCGTTGCGGCTGAACGAATTCATGTCGATCCAGAACATCGATCCGTTCACGCTCTACTTCAACGTCAAGGAATGCTTTACCGGCAATCCCGACGCCGCATTCTGGTTCGATTTCGGCGCGGGCTCCGACTCAGGCCAGAACACGCTCGACAAGCTCAAGATCACCACCATCGGCCGCGAGGAGACGATCCCGATCGGCGATCTCGGCCGTCCCGTCGTCGTCTATCAGGCGCCGATCCGCCTGATCGCGACGCGCTGGATCTACGACGAGGCGACCAAGACGCTGTTCACCTCCGACATGTTCACGCACACCTGGCGCGACCGGCCGGACGACCCCTGGATCATCCAGGACGGCGACGACGATCCGACCGACTTCGATCACGTCCGCTCGTTCCTGCTCAACACCCGCTACTGGTGGCTGGAGGGAGTCGACACCGCGAAGCTGCGGCGCGGCATGGACAAGATTCTCAGCAAGCACGACATCGAAACGATCGCGCCGGGCTACGGCTGCATCCTGCGCGGCAAGAAGACGGTCGAGAAGCACATGAAGCTCGTCGATGACGTGCTCAAATCGCTGGACAAGTCGGTCGCCAAGTCGCGCTACGTCGGCCGCGATGAGGAAAGGTAACAAGAATGGCCCAAGCCGCGCCCGACCGTCCGGTGCAATCCACCCTCAACCGCCCCAACCCGCTGCCGCGCGAGGTCGCGCCCGGCATCTTCTGGCTCGGCGAATGCCTGGAGCAGCACCAGCAGGGCAAGATCTATCACGGCTGCAACGCCTGCTTCCTGATCGTCGGCGAAACCGCATCGATGCTGATCGAGACCGGCCACCCGAAGGACTTCCCGATCATCGAGGGCCAGCTCAACAAGCTCCTGCCCGGCAAGCCGCCGCTGAAATATCTCTTCGTCACGCATCAAGAGACTCCGCATTGCGGCGGGCTCGGCCGCGTGCTGTCGCGCTATCCGGAGGCGATCCTCTGCGGCGACGTCAGCGACTATCACTTGGCCTTCCCGCAATACGAGCACCGCATGCGCTCGATGAAGGAGGGCGACGAGATCGACCTCGGCGGCCGCGGCTTCCGCGCCGTCGAGCCGGTGATCCGCGACATGCGCTCCACCTGGTGGGGCTTCGAGACACGCGAGCGCGTGCTGTTCCCCGGCGACGGCTTCGCCTACAGCCACTATCACGAGGACGGCCACTGCGGCCTCGTCGCCGAGGAGGCCGCCTCGCTCGATCTGCAAGACACCACCGCCGTGTTCGCCGATCTGGCGCTGTGGTGGACCAAGTGGGCCGACATGCGGAACTACTGCGACCGGCTCGACCTTCTGATGGACAGGCTCGGCGTGAAAACCGTCTGCCCGACTCACGGCCTTGTCATCACCGATGTTGCGAGGACACTGCCGAAGGTGAAGGAAGGCCTGCTGTTCGGCTCAAGCGTCGCCGAACGCGGCACCAACGACGCCAAGTTCAAGACGTCCGATCTGGTGGCCGAAGAGGCCGTCGGTTGACGTCCCAACTAGCGACAACACGCGATCCGGACAAGCGGATCGCGCGCAGACAACAAAGCGTCTGCCCACATGCCGATGTTCGGCGCGCGGCCGATCCCGAAATGGAGATTCCATGCGTATCCGCGTCGGCTGCCAGCTCGGCTTCGATTTTCCGCGGCCGACGCCGATGATCGTGATGCTGAACGTGCATTTCTCGCGCTTTTCCGACCTTGAACGACCGGATTTTCTGACCTCCAACCCTTCGGTTCCCATCGGCGGCTATCGCGACAGCTTCGGCAACTGGTGCAACCGCCTCACCGCGCCCGCCGGCCATCTCACCCTCGGCACCGACGCCGTGGTCCGCGACCCCGGCACGCCGCCGCCGCCCGACCTCAACGCCCTGCAGCACCAGGTTCAGGACCTGCCGGCGGAGGTCATCCTGTTCCTGCTGGGCAGCCGGTACTGCGAGACCGACCGCCTGTCCGACGACGCCTGGCGCCTCTTTGGGCACACGCCGCTGGGCTGGGCGCGGGTGCAGGCGATCTGCGACTTCGTCCACAGCCACATCACCTTCGGCTACGAGCACTCCCGGGCCACCCGGACCGCGGCCGAAGCCTATGCCGAGCGCCGCGGGGTCTGCCGCGACTACACCCATCTCGCCGTCACGTTCTGCCGGTGCCTGAACATTCCGGCGCGCTATTGCACCGGCTATGTCACCGACATCGGCCTGCCGCCGCCCTACGGAACGATGGATTTCGCGGCGTGGATGGAGGTCTATCTGGGCGGCCGCTGGCACGTGTTCGATCCGCGCAACAACATCCCGCTGATCGGACGCATCCTCATCGCCAACGGCCGCGACGCCGCCGACGTGCCGCTGACCCACAACTTCGGCCCCGGTGTGTTGTCGGGCTTCACCGTCTGGGCGGACGAAGCCCCGCCGCAATGAATGCGGCGGCCTGCCTCTATCCCTTGGCGTAGAACACCGGCACCGGAACGCCCTTGGAGATCGCGTCGACGCGGGTGTCCTCGGCCTGCTTCTTCTTCTCACACAGCTCCAGCACCGCCATGATGGAGGCGCGCGGGATGAACACCACGCCGGTGTCGTCGGCCACCACCAGATCGCCGGGATTGACGCGCACCTCGCCCATCTGGATCTCGCCGTTGATCTCGACGGTTTCGAGCCGCCACTTTCCGGTGAGCGGCGTGATTTCGCTCGCCCAGATCGGATAGTCGATCGACCGCGAATGCCGCACGTCGCGGACGCCGCCCATGACGATGGCGCCGCGCTCGCCCTGGCGCTGCCCGGTGAACGACGAGATGCCGCCCATGTTCGACACGCCCGAGACGCCGGAGATCACCAGGACGTCGCCATCCTCCGCGAGGTTGTGCGCCTCGAACTCCGCCATGCCGTTGAGATTCTTCTCCGCCGCCACGAACGGATCGACCCGGCGGGTGATGTTGCGGACGGTGAGCGCGGGGCCAGCGATCAGCTTGCCCGGCAGCGTCGGCTTGAGCACCGAGGCGCCGATCACGCCTTCCGGCACGCCGAGCTCATCCATCACGTCGGAGATGAGGCTCGTGCATTCGCCGAGCGCGAGAAAGCGCTCGACCGCGCCGTTCGGCGGCTTCGGCGTGGACTGCATCCGGATGCGGTCGGCGGCGATCCGGCCGGTGAGTTTCTTGTCTGCCATGAGCGTGTCCCCTCAATCCAACTGCATCTTGGCGTCGCGAATCACCACCGCAAACCGATCCATCTCGTCCTTGATGAAGGCGCGGAATTCGGCGGGCGTGCCGGCGACGACCTCGGCGCCCTGCTCCGCGATGCGCGCCTGCACCGCCGGCTCCCGGAGCGTGTCCACGGTGTGCCGATGCAGCATCGCGACGATTCCGTCCGGCGTCTGGGCTGGCGCCAGCAGCCCGAACCAGGTGCTGAAGCGATAATCCACGCCGCCTTCGGAAAACGTCGGCACGTCAGGCAGAAGCGGCGACCGCACGTTCGAGGCGATGGCGATCGGCTTGAGCTGGCCGCCGCGGATGAGCCCCAACACCGGCAGGACGCTGGACAACAGCATCTGCACGTTGTTGCCCATGACGCCGACCGCCGCCGGGCCGCCGCCGGAATAGGGCACATGCACCGCTCTGGTGCCGGTCATGGACAGGAACAACTCGGTCGAAAGGTGCGGGCTCGAACCCACGCCGTAGGAGGCGTAGTTGAGTTCGCCCGGCCGTGCCTTCAGATAGGCGACGAACTCGGCCAGCGTGTTCGCCGGCAGCGCCGGCGGCACGACCAGGATGGTTGGCGAACTGGCGATCAGCGTGATCGGCGCGAGATCACGGAGCGTATCGAACGGCAGCCGCTTGTACAGCAGTGGATTGGCGGCGAGGCCGACGCTGCTGATCAGCAGCGTGTAGCCGTCCGGCGCCGACTTCACCACCTGGAGCGTGCCGGTGTTGGTGTTGGCGCCCGGGCGATTGAGCGGCACGAACGATTGGCCGAGCCGCTTGCCCAGGCCCTCGCCGATCATGCGGGCGAGCAGATCGTTGCCGCCGCCGGCCGCGAACGGCACGACGATCTCGACCGTGCGCGACGGATAGGTCTGCGCCTGCGCAGGGACTGAGGCTACGACGCCCAGCACGCATGAGGCGTGAACTGCGGCGCGCAGAATCCCGGCGGGCATTCGCTGCGATCCGGGCCGGCGCTCAGCGCCCGAGCGCCTTGGCCATCACCTGTTCGCAGCGCTGGTTCTCTTCCTCGTACAACTCGCCCGACATCGCCTTGCGCGCGAATTCCGACGGCGCGTTTGCCATGTTCCAGCGGCACGGGAAGACGTTCAGCTCTTTCCAGTATTTCGCATCGTGCGGGACGTAGGTGTCGTCCACCTGCTCGACCTCGGTGGTGTATTCGGTGACGAAGCCGTTCGGCTCGACGAAATAGGAGAACACGTTGCTGCCGGGGCCGTGTTTGCCGACGCCCCACATGATCTCGTAGCCGCTCTTGCGCACCCGGCCGGCGCCGCTCATCAGGCCGTCGATGCTCGGCATCTCGTAGGCCATGTGGTTGAGCGACGGCCCGTTGCCGCGCGCGAAGGCGACGCTGTGATGGTCGGAGCAGCAGCGCACGAAATCCATCAGGAAGGTCGAGTCGCTCCACTTGAAGCCGAGCACGTCGAGGAAGAACTTCGTCTGCTGTTCCACCTCGGCGCTGTTGAGCACGACATGGGTGAGCTTGGTCGGCCGCGAGCGGTCGTCGATGGCTTCGCCGTGCTGCTCGAGGCCCGACGAGATCGAGAGCGGATGGCCCTCCGGCGTGCCGACGCGGAAGCCGTAGCCGCCGCCGGCGCTCTTCTCCAGCGCCCCCGGCGCATCGCCGACCTTGGCGCCCATGGCCTTGGCCTGGGCATGCAGCGCATCGACCGTGGCGCGGTCGGGCGCCGAGAAGTGCACCCCGAGCAGCCCGGCCCGCGGCCGTTCCCGCAAGGTGATGACGTGATGCTCGCGGCCGGTGCCGCGCATGTGGATGGTGTCGCCCTCGGCGGCGACGTCCTCGAGCGCCCAGACCCGGCGATAGAACTCAGCAGACTTTTGCAGGTCGTGCACGCCCAGCTCGATGCTGCGCAGGCCGTCGATTCGTGCGTGGGTCATGGTCGGTCTCCGAAGGGTGCGGCGCGGTGGCGGCGAGGGCCAGGGTTCCACCGGCTCCGAGTCGGCAGTTTACCGCAAAATCCTACAGCAGGCGGGGTGCAACGGCGACGCCTTTTGCATCCCTCCCCCGGCACCCACGCCGGTTGCTTTCGCAACGGAGAGGGAGCAAATTCCAGCCAAGAACCGGTCTAAAAATCGGTCTATCATGCTGGGTGAGGAAGATGGCCGCCGGGCCGCCGGCCGGCCGCAAAAGGGTACAGAATCGCATGGCCGAAAAGTTCGTCGCGAAGGCTTCCGAAATGACCGATGGCGACCGCCGGATCGTGTTCGTTGGCGATCACGAGATCGGCGTGTTCCGGCATGAGGGACGGTATTACGCCTACAGCAATTTCTGCCTGCACCAAGGTGGCCCCGCCTGCGAGGGCCTGACCATCGCCAAGGTCGAGGAGCGTCTGCGGCCGGACAAGACCTCGCAAGGGCTCTACTTCTCCGAGACCGAGATGCACTTCGTCTGCCCGTGGCACGGCATGGAATACGACATGAAGACCGGGGAGTGCGTCTCCGACCGGAAGATGAAGCTGAAGAAATACCAGGTGCTGGAAAAAGGGGACGAGGTCTATGTCGTCGCCTAAGGGCGCGGCGGCGAAAAGCCGCCGGCCCGCCGCAAGCGCCAAGCCGAAGATCATCGTCGCCAAACCGAAGGTGGTGGCGAACAACGAGCTGTCTGCCGACGCGATCAAGCTTGCGGACCAGATCGAGCGCGCCTTCGCCAAGAGCGACGACGCGATTTCGGTCGAGGCGATGCAGGCGCTGATGGGCGCCCTGTGCCGGGTCTATGCGGCGCAGGTCGAGAACGGCGCGAAATTCACGCCGATCGCGGAAGGACAGGTTGTCAGTCCGACCGGCGTCATGGTGACGGCGAGCGGATTGTTGCGCGCCGCCAATCTCGCGGTGTTCGAACTTGGAATGTGGCAAAGCTGGACGGGGCGCTGACACGGCGCCCGGCACGAACGAAATCAATTGGACTGTCAGGAGAAGACCCCATGGACCTCATTGCAGATCGCGGCCGGCGCGTAACAGTCGAAGAGTTGAACACCAGCCGTTTGCTGGCGCACGCCCGCAAGCAGGCGGTGCAGCGCAAGCTCGACGACATGCTGATCGTCGACGTCGATGCCCACCATTACGAGAATGAGAACTTCAAGGAGTTCATTCCGTACATGGAGAACGACGTGCTCAAGCAGCTCACGATGCAGAGCATCGCCAAGAGCCGCGGCGGCATCATGCCCCAGAACGTCGGCTACCAGGACATGGGCGGCCGCGTCACGCGCTATCCGATGCGCGGCAGCGAGAAGACCGACGAGAAGGGCCACCTGCGCGACGTGCAGCTCGGCCACCGCTGGATGGACGCGATGAGCGTCGACTACTCCTGCCTGTTCCCGACCGGCATGCTCAACATCGGCATGCACCCGCAGAAGGAGATGGAGGTCGAGCTTTGCTGGGCCTACAACCGCTGGCTCACCGAAGAGGTGATGCCGAACGCGGAGAACCGGTTCTTCTCGATGCTCTGCTTGCCGTTCAACGACGCCGACGAGGCGCTGCGCCAGGTCGAGACGTTCGGCGGCCGCAAGCATGTCGGCGGCTTCATGGTCACCACCGTGCGCAACACCGGCGTGCAGGAAAATCAGTACATGAAGGTGTACCGGGCGATCGAGGAGCGCGGCCTGGTGCTGTCGTTCCACTCCGGCCCGAACTGGGCCGAGCCGATCTTCAAGACCTGCAACCGCTTCCTGTCGGTCCACGCGCTGGGCTTTAGCTGGTACAACATCCTCCACTGCACCAACTGGGTCATCAACGGCATGGGCGAGCGCTTCCCCAAGCTGCCGGTGGTCTGGATCGAGTCCGGCCTCGCCTGGGTGCCGTTCCTGATGCAGAAGCTCGACCACGAGTACATGCTGCGGCCGTCGGAGGCTCCGCTGCTCAAGAAGAAGCCGAGCGAGTATATGCGCGACATGTACTACTCGACGCAGCCGATGGAGATCCAGGACATGCAGGCGCTGGAGTGCACGTTCCGCATGATCAACGCGGAGACGCAGCTCATGTACTCCTCGGACTATCCGCATTGGGACTTCGACCTGCCGAGCACGATCTCGGACCTGCCGTTCCTCACGGAGAAGGCCAAGCACAACATCCTCGGCGGCACCGCGGCGCGCCTGTTCAAGCTGCCGCCGCGCAACGAGAAGCAGAAGGCTAACCTGCAGAAGTTCGGCAATCTCACCGCGGCGGCCTGAGCTTCAACGAACGGTTTGAACGACGACGGGGCAGCCACCGGCTGCCCCGTTTCGTTTTTGCGCAACGCCGCTCCACGTCATTCCGCCGCGGCGGGCCGCGCGGAGTACCGGTTGGGCGGGCGTGGCAGCCCGAGATTTTCGCGCAGGGTCCGACCCTCGTAGCGCGTGCGGAACAGGCCACGGCGCTGCAGCTCCGGCACCACCTGCTCGACGAATTCGGTCAGGCCCGCGGGCAGAACCTGCGGCATGATGTTGAAGCCGTCGGCGGCGCCGCCGCGATACCACTCCTCCAGCGCATCGGCGATGTCGGCCGCCGTGCCCAGCGCCACGCGATGGCCCCGCGCGGTCGCCACCCGCATGTAGAGCTGGCGAATCGTCAGCCCCTCGCTCCGCGCCATGTCCATCACCACCTTCTGGCGGCCCTGCTGGGTGTTGGTCAGTGGCACCTCGGGCACCGGCCCGTCGAGCGGGAACTTCGACAGGTCCATGCCGACGATGTCCGACAGCATGGCGACGCCGAGCTCGGGATGGATCAGCGCCTGCAGCCGCTGAAACTTGTCCTCGGCCTCCTGCCTGGTTCGGCCCACCACGGTCAGCACGCCCGGCATGATCTTGATCGAATCCGGCGAGCGCCCGGCCTTGACCACGCGAGCCTTCAGGTCGGCGTTGAACTCGCGCGCCACCTCGATCTTCTGCTGCACCGTGAACAGGACCTCGGCGGTCCGCGCCGCAAGCTCGCGGCCCGCGTCCGACTGGCCGGCCTGCACGATCACCGGCTGGCCCTGCGGCGAGCGCGGCACCATCAACGGCCCGCGCACCGAGAAATGCTTGCCCCTGTGATGCAGCATGTGGAGCTTGGCCGGGTCGAAGAACAAGCCTTCGGCCTTGTCCATGACGTAAGCGTCGTCCTCCCAGGTGTCCCACAGACCCTGCGCGACTTCGATGAACTCCGCCGCCCGTTCGTAGCGCTGGTCGTGCGGCGCATGCGCGGCGTGGCTGAAGTTCAGCGCCTCCGACGCGGCCGACGAGGTCACCACGTTCCACCCGGCGCGGCCCTGGCTCAACTGGTCGAGCGTCGCGAACATCCGCGCCACATGGAACGGGTCGAGATAGGTGGTGGTCGCCGTCGAGATCAGCCCGATATGGCTCGTCACCGCCGACAGGGCGCCGAGCAGTGTCAGGGGCTCCAGCCGCATCGACACCGTCGTGCGCTTCCAGATATCGGGATCGTCTGGGCCGAAGGTCGAGTTGCTATCAGCGTTGAACACGAAATCGAACAGCGCCCGCTCGGCGATCTGCGTGATCTCGATGTAGTGGCGCAGGCTCTGGTTGGCGTTCGGCGTGACGCCCGGGTCGCGCCAGGACGAGATGTGGTGCCCGGTCCCGTAGAGGAAAAGGCCAAGCTTCATCATGCGTGACTGCCCTGTGCCGTCATTGGCCACGCCGCAGTCTACGCCGATCCCAGATGCTTTTTGAAGAAGTCGACGGTCAGCGCCAGCGCCCGGTCGGCCTCGGGCTTTGAGTAGGTCCTGCCGCCGTGGCGGGCGAAGGCGTGGTCGGCGCCGGGATATTTGTGGATCGTCACCAGCGGATTTGGTGACAGCCGCCGCTCCAGCATGTCGTTGACCTCCGCCTGCACCCAGCGATCCTTCATCGCCATGTGCAGCACGAACGGCCGGTGCAGATTCTTCGCCTCGACGATGCGATGCTCGATGTAGGTGCCGTAATAGGCCACCGCGCAGTCGATGTCGGTGCGGCAGCACATCAGGTAGCAGAGCTTGCCGCCGAGGCAGTAGCCGACCGCGCCAACCTTGCCGTTGCACTCCGGGATTTTCTCCAGGTAGTGCCAGACGTCTTCCATGTCGCGCACGCCGAGGTCATAGTCGAACTCGTAATAGAGATCGAACGCCTTCTGCACGTGATCTGGATTCTTGTCGGACAGTTCGACGCCCGGCTCCTGTCGCCAGAACAGGTCGGGCACGAGGCAGATAAAGCCCGCTTCGGCGAACTCATGGGCGTGCTGGCGCATGGTGTCGTTGACGCCCCAGATTTCCATGATGGCGATGACCGCGCCGACGGGCCTCTTGTCCGGATAGGCGATGTAGGCGCCCATCGTGCCGTCGCGGAGCTTGACCTTGATGTTTTCGGTTCTCATGCCTCGACCTCTCCACCCGTGTCCTACAACTTCAGCAGCTTCTTGGCATTGCCAGAAAAAATCGCGTCCTTCTCCGCCTGCGATATCTCCAGCGCATTCACCGCCGCGATCGTGTTGCGGATCAGTCCCCGTCCCTGCTCGGAATCGAACGGGGCGTCGGTCGCGAACACGCATTTGTCAGTGCCGAAGAAAGCATGCCCGCAGCGCGTCGGCGCAACCTCGCCCAGCGCCGTGTCGGCATAGAGCATCTTGTAGTAGTGCACCGGCGGCTTCTTCAGCTTGGCGTCCTCGGCCGTGGGGTTGCGCTCCGGCCCGCCGAAGAAAATCTGCCGGAAGCCAAGCTTAATCTTGCCGGAGAAGTACGGGATCATGCCGCCCATGTGGTGGCTGACGATCTTGAGATTGGGCAGCTCGTCGAAAATCCCGGAATAGATCAGCCGCGTCATGCAGGCGGTGGTCTCGTAGGGCCAGCCGAAGCTGAACCAGATTTCGTTATGCGATTCCTTTTCGCTGGCGTAGTCGGAGAACTGCGCGGTGCGCATCGGATGCACCCAGACGCCAAGATCGTGCTCTACCATCCGCGCTAACACCGGGCGAAATTTCGCGGCCGACAGCGGCTCGCCCGCGACATTCGTAAACACCTGCACGCCGCGCGCGCCAAGCTCCTTCACCGCGCGGTCGGCCTCCACGACCGACGCCTCGACATTGTTCATCGGCAGCGAGGCGATGAACGCCGGGAAATGATCGGGATGCTTGCGGCAAATCTCCGCGAGCGCATCGTTCGCCATCCGGACCAGCTCCGGCGTCTTGTCCGGCGGGCCGATCAGCTCGGGCGGCGGATTGGCAAGCGACAGCACATGCTGCGTGCCCGGAAATTCGTCCATCAGCGCGCGGCGCGCATCGACGTCCCACAGGGTCTTGAGCCGCGGGAACGCGGTCAGCACAGGATGGCCAGGAATGAGGCTGCCCAGGCGGTCGAGATACGCCTTGGGCATGAAGTGGTTGAAGGCGTCGATCATCATGCCGAGTTTGCCGGGGTGCGCGGGAGGGGCGGGCGAGGCGGATGGCTTGTGGCGGAGCGGAGCGCGCCGACAGGCGCCGATTGGATCAATTTACCCCAGAATAGGACACGGCAAAGGGGCACGGGAGGCGGCGGACCCTTCCGCCCACACGGCTAGGTCGTGTATTTTGCTAGGGAAATTCCGGTTGAGGTGGCACCCTTTCCGCGCCGGGCCAGCGCCAGCGCGGCCAACAAAGCGATCGAATGACCACGAGCGAGATCGCCAGCACGACGGAACGGCCCCCGGACGGGCTCTTGCGCCGGCTGTCGGCAGCCGCCGGGGCCCATATCGGCAGCCGCCTGTTCCGCAAGTATGTCGCGCTGTTCGTCGCCGTGGTCTGCGTGGCGCTCTCGACCAACGGGCTGTTCGAGATCTGGTTCTCCTATCAGGAGAACAAGCAGGCGCTGACCCGCATCCAGCGCGAGCAGGCGGAGGCCGCGGCCGCCAAGATCGGCCAGTTCATCAAGGACATCGAAGGCCAGATCGGCTGGACCACGCAACTGCCGTGGACCGCAAGTGCGCTCGAGCAGCGGCGCTTCGATGCGCTGCGCCTGTTGCGCCAGGTGCCGGCGATCACCGAGCTCGCCCAGCTCGACGCCAGCGGCAAGGAGCAGTTGCGGGTGTCGCGGCTCGCCATGGACGCGGTCGGCGTCGGCACCGACTTCTCCAAGGACCCGAAGTTCACCGAGGCCGTGGCGAAGAAGATCTACTACGGCCCGGTCTACTTCCGCCGCGAGTCCGAGCCCTACATGACGCTGGCGATGGCCGGGGCGCGCCGCGACGCCGGAGTGAGCGTCGCCGAGGTGAACCTGAAGTTCATCTGGGACGTGGTCTCGCAGATCAAGGTCGGCAAGAAGGGACAGGCCTTCGTCATCGACAGCCGTGGCCGGCTGATCGCGCACCCGGACATCAGCCTCGTTCTGCGCAACACCGATCTGTCCCGGCTTGACTATGTGAGCGCGGCGCGCGCCACCGACGGCGCGTCGAAGGAGGGCGTCGAGATCGTCAACGACGTGCAGGGCCGCGAGGTGCTGACCGCGCACGCGCCGATCCTGCCGCTGCGCTGGCTGATGTTCGTCGAGCTGCCGATCGAGGAGGCCTATGCGCCGCTCTACGAATCGATCAAGCGGTCGGCCTGGCTGCTGGCCGGCGGCCTAACGCTCGCCTTCCTCGCCGGCCTGTTCCTCGCCCGCAAGATGATCATCCCGATCCAGCAATTGCGGCTCGGCGCGGCGCAGATCGGCGCCGGCAATCTCGAACAGCGCATCTCGATCAAGACCGGCGACGAGCTTGAATTGCTCGCCGATCAGTTCAACGACATGGCCGGGCGGCTGGAGGAGTCCTACGCCGGCCTGGAGCAGAAGGTCGAGCAGCGGACGCATGAACTGAGCGAGGCGCTTGAGCAGCAGACCGCGACCTCGGAGGTCTTGCAGGTTATCAGCAGTTCTCCAGGCGAACTGGAGCCGGTATTCAACGCAATGCTGATGAATGCGGTCCGCATTTGCGAAGCGGCCTTCGGAGCCCTGGCAGTCCGCGAGGGCGACATATTTCGTCGCGTTGCGCTCCACAACGCACCGCCGGCTTTCGCCGAGCTCTACGCGAAAAATTCGATTATCGACCCGAGCAAGGCCATTGTGCTCGAAAGGCTCCATAAGACAAAGCAGGTGGTCCGCATCCCCGACGTTTCGGCGGAACACCCTGACGATGCGATCGCTAAATTGGGCGGCGCGCGGTCGCTCGTGATTGTGCCGATGCTGAAAGAGGACGAGCTGATCGGCGCGATCTCCATCTACCGCCAGGAGGTCCGTCCCTTCACCGACAAGCAGGTCGAGCTGGTCACCAACTTCGCCGCCCAGGGCGTGATCGCCATCGAGAACGTCCGCCTGCTCAACGAACTCCGCGCCCGCACCGACGATCTCGCCCGCTCGGTCGGCGAACTGCAGGCGCTAGGCGAGGTCTCGCAGGCGGTCAACTCGACGCTCGATCTCGAACAGGTGCTCACCACCATCGTCGGCCGCGCGGTGCAGCTTTCCCGCACCGAGGCCGGCGCGATCTACGTGTTCGACGAGACGCGCCAGGAGTTCAAGCTACGCGCCACCTACGGCATGAGCGACGACATGATCGTCGCCATCACCGACCGGCGCATCGGCACCGGCGACGCCCACATCGGGCCGGCCGCGACCGAGCGCCGGCCGATTCAGGTCCCCGACATCCGCAACGAGCCGCCCTCGCCGGTCAACGAGATCAATCTGCGCGAAGGCTTCCGCGCGGTGCTGATCATCCCGCTCTTACGCCCCGACCGCATCGTCGGCGCGCTGGTGGTGCGGAGGAAGACCCCGGGCGAGTTCCCGCAATCCACCATCGACCTTCTGGAAACCTTCGCCGACCAGTCGGTGGTGGCAATCCAGAACGCAAACCTGTTCCATGAGATCGAGGAGAAGGGCAAGCAGCTCGCGGTCGCGAGCCAGCACAAGTCGCAGTTCCTCGCCAACATGAGCCACGAGCTGCGCACGCCGCTCAACGCCATCCTCGGCTACACCGAACTGATCCTCGACGGCATCTACGGCGAGGCGCCGCAGAAGGCCCAGGACGTGCTCAAGCGCGTCGAGAGCAACGGCCGCCACCTCCTCGGCCTGATCAACGACGTGCTCGACCTCAGCAAGATCGAGGCCGGCCAGCTCACGCTCACGCTGACCGACTATTCGATGAAGGACGTGCTCTACAACGTGTTCAGCGCGGTCGAGCCCTTGGCCAACGACAAGAAGCTCGGCTTCAAGGTGGACGCGCAGCCCGACATGCCGAAGGGACACGGCGACGAGCGCAGGCTCACCCAGGTGGTGCTGAACCTCGTCGGCAACGCCATCAAGTTCAGCGACGCGGGCGCGGTGATCATCAAGGCCACTTCGACCAACGGCTCGTTCACGGTCGCGGTGCAGGACAACGGCCCCGGCATCTCCAAGGCCGACCAGGGCAAGATCTTCGAGGAGTTCCAGCAGGCCGACAACTCCGCCACCAAGAAGAAGGGTGGCACGGGGCTCGGCCTGTCGATCTCGCGGCGCATCGTCGAATTGCACGGCGGCAGGCTTTGGGTCGAGTCGGAGATCGGCAAAGGCTCGGTGTTCTCGTTCACGCTTCCGGTCCAGGTGGAGCAGCAGGCCAGGCAATGAAGGCGCGGGGGCGCAAAACTGCTGCCAAGACGCCGCGCCGCCGCACGGGGGCGCCGGGCCGGCGCGGGACCGCCACCGGGGCAGCATCGACGGCGGCAAAGCTCAAGCGCGAGCTTGCCGAGACGAAGGCGCAGCAGAAGGCCACGGCCGAAGTGCTGGAGGCGATCCGGCGCTCGTCTGGCAATCTCAAGCCGGTGTTCGACACGCTCCTGAAACACGCGGTGCGTATCAGCGAGGCCAACTTCGGCACGCTGTTCCGCTTCGACGGCAAACTCTTCCATTGGGCCGCCAACGTCGGCACACCGCGCGCGATGGTGGAGTTTCAGCGCCGCCGCGGCGCATTCATGCCGGAGCCGGGCAACGCCTTCCACGACATGATCCGGACCAAAAAGCTCAAGCACACCATCGATGCCGGCGCGGAGCCAACGCCCGGCGTGGCGGCGCGGCTCGGCGGCGCCCGGTCGCAGCTTGCGGTCCCGATCCTGATGGACGGCAAGTTTGTCGGCGCGCTGATCATCTATCGCCGGCAGGTTCGCCCCTTCACGGCCCGGCAGATCGAACTGCTCGAAGGCTTTGCCGCGCAGGCCGCCGTCGCCATCGAGAACGCCCGGCTGCTGAACGAATTGCGCCAGCGCACCGGCGATCTCAGCGAATCGCTGGAGCAGCAGACCGCGACCTCGGAAGTGCTCAAGGTCATTTCAAGCTCGCCCGGCGATCTGGGGCCGGTGTTCGACACCATGCTGGAGAACGCGACCCGCATCTGCGAAGCGAAATTCGGCGTCCTGTTCAAGTGCGAGAGCGGCACGATCCTGCCGATGGCCCATCGCGGCGTGCCGAAGCCGCTTGCCCGCTATCTGGACAAGCATGCCGCGGCCGCGCCGCGGCCGGGCAGCGTCATGGAGCGCGTCGTTCAGACCAAACAACTGGTACACGTCAAGAACGTCGCCAAGGACGACAGCCTGTCGAGTCCGGCTGCCAAGCTCGGCGGTGCGCGGACCTATCTCGGCGTCCCGCTGCTCAAGGACGACGCCATCGTCGGCGTCTTCGCGATTTACCGCGACGCGGTCTTGCCCTTCACCGGCAAGCAGATCGAGCTGGTTTCAAACTTCGCCGCGCAGGCCGTGATCGCCATCGAGAACACGCGGTTGCTCAACGAATTGCGCCAGCGCACCGACGATCTCAGCGAATCGCTGGAGCAACAGACCGCGACGAGCGAGGTGCTCAAGGTCATATCCAGTTCACCGGGCGACTTGAAGCTCGTGTTCGACGCCATGTTGACGAATGCCATGCGTATTTGCGAAGCGCCCCTTGGGAATCTGTTTCTGTACGACGGACAAGGCTTCAGCCCTGCGGCCATGCACAACGCCCCAGCCGAGTATGTCGAGATGTATCGAAGCGGGCCGTACCGCCCAGGCCCACACACCGGCTTGGGCCGCGTCATCAGCACGAAGCAGGTCGTTCATGTCGCAGACCTCACTGCCGATCGAGCCTACGCGGAGCGCGATCCGTTGCGCATGGCGGCTGCAAAGTGGCTGAAGACGCGCACCTTCCTTGCGGTGCCGATGCTCAAGGACGATGAGCTCGCCGGCGCCATCGTCCTCTATCGCCAGGAGGTTCGACCCTTCACCGGCAAGCAGATCGAGCTGGTGCAGAACTTCGCCGCGCAGGCCGTGATCGCCATCGAGAACACGCGGCTCCTCAACGAACTGCGCCAGCGCACCGACGATCTCAGCGAGGCGCTGGAGCAGCAGACGGCGACCAGCGAGGTGCTGAAGGTCATCTCAAGTTCGCCGGGCGAATTGCAGCCGGTGTTCGACGCCATACTGGAAAATGCGAGTCGCATCTGTGAAGCAAGATTGGGCGTGCTTTACCGTCGCGAGGGAGAGCTCTATCGCGTCGAGGCGACATATGGCGCTCCACCCGAGTATGCCGATCTGCGTCGGCGCCAACCAAGTTTCAAGCCACCTGCTGATAGCGCGCTCGCAAGCGTTGCAACGACAAGACAGGCCATGCAAATACCCGATATTGCCGCAGTGCCGGGTTATACTGGCGGCATATTTGCGCAGCACGCTGGCGCGCGCACGCTCGTCGTCGTACCGATGCTCAAGAATGAAGAGGTTGTCGGCGCGATCAACATTTACCGCCAGGAGGTTCGCCCCTTCACCGACAAGCAGATCGCGTTGGTTTCGAACTTCGCCGCGCAAGCGGTGATCGCGATCGAGAACGCACGACTGCTCAACGAGCTGCGCCAGCGCACCGACGATCTCAGCGAGGCGCTGGAGCAGCAGACCGCGACGAGCGAGGTGCTCGGCGTCATCGCCGCGTCTTCCGGCGAGTTGCAGCCGGTGTTTCAATCGATCCTGGCGAACGCCACGCGCATCTGCGAGGCCAAGTTCGGCACGCTGCTGCGGTTCGAGGATGGCTCTCCGCGGCTCATATCGAGTCTTGGCGTGCCGCAGGCGCTTGCCGAGTTCTGGCAACGCGGGCGCCAACAGCCGAGCCCGCACAACGCGACCAGCCGTCTCGCCCAGACCGGCCGCACCGTGCACATCGTCGACTACAGCGTGGATCGATCCTTCATCGACGGCGACCCGCTGACGGTTGCCGGTGTCGAGCTTGGCGGCATCCGAACATTGCTCCTGTTGCCAATGTTCAAAGACGCGAATCTCATCGGCGCGATCGGCATCTACCGTCAGGAGGTGCGACCCTTCACCGACAAGCAGATCGAGCTGGTGCAGAACTTCGCAGCCCAGGCCGTCATCGCCATCGAGAACGCGCGCCTACTCAACGAGCTGCGCCAGCGCACCGACGATCTCAGCGAGGCGCTGGAGCAGCAGACCGCCACCGCCGACGTGCTCAAGGTCATCAGCCGCTCGACGTTCGACTTGCAGACCGTGCTGGACACACTGGTCGTGTCGGCGGCTCGATTGTGCGAGGCAGACATGGCGGCGATCCACCGTCAACAAGGCTCAGGCTACCAGCAGATCGCGACCTATGGTTTCTCGCAGGAATACAAAGACTATATTTCAGAAAGCATCCCGTTCGAGCCCGCGCGGGGCAGCGTCCTGGGTCGAACCGTGCGTGAGGGGAAAACGGTTCACGTTTCCGACGTTCTGGCCGATCCCGAATACACGGCGCTGGAGAATCAAAAGCGGGCCGGCTTTCGTGCCGTGCTCGGCGTTCCTCTCATACGAGAAGGAAATCCGATCGGCGTGATTGTCCTCATGCGTTCCATGCCTCGCCCCTTCACCGATAAACAGATCGAAGTTGTCACCACCTTCGCCGACCAGGCCGTGATCGCCATCGAGAACGTGCGGCTGTTCGACGAGATCCAGGACAAGAGCCGCCAGCTCGCCGAGGCGAGCGAGCACAAGTCGCGCTTCCTCGCCAACATGAGCCACGAGCTGCGCACGCCATTGAACGCCATCCTGGGCTACACCGAGCTGATCCAGGACAGCGTCTATGGCGCGCCGCCGGAGAAGATGGTCGCCGTGCTCGACCGCATCTCCAAGAACGGCAAGCACCTGCTCGGCCTGATCAACGACGTGCTCGACCTCTCCAAGATCGAGGCCGGCCAGCTCGTGCTGGCGCTCGACGACTACTCGATCCGAGACGTGGTGCACGGCGTCTTCAGCGCGGTGGAGCCGCTCGCGGCGGAGAAGAGGCTCGCCTTCAAGGTCGAGATGGCGCCCAACATGCCCGGCGGCCGCGGCGACGAGCGAAGGCTCACCCAGGTGCTTCTCAATCTCGTCGGCAACGCCATCAAGTTCACCGACAAGGGCGAGGTTGCGATCGTGGCTTCGACCGCCAACGGATCGTTCAAACTGGCGGTGCGCGACACCGGCCCGGGCATCTCCGAGGCCGATCAGGAGAAGCTGTTCCAGGAATTCCAGCAGGCCGACAGCTCGATCACCAAGGTCAAGGGCGGCACCGGCCTGGGGCTCGCGATTTCCAAGCGAATCGTCGAGATGCACGGCGGCCGGATTTGGGTAGAGTCCCGGCCCGGCCAGGGTTCGACATTCTCACTCACGCTTCCCATCAAGGTTGAACAGGCGAGGCAGCCATGACGAAGATTCTTGTGGTCGAGGATCAGGAGGACAACCGGCAGATCCTGCGCGATCTGCTGTCGAGCGCCGGCTACGACATGGCCGAGGCCGAGAACGGCCAGGAGGCGCTCACCGCCGTCGCCGAGCACAAGCCCGACCTGATCCTGATGGACATCCAGCTCCCGATCATGGACGGCTACGAGGCGACGCGCCGCATCAAGGCCATGCCGGAGTTCAAGAGCATTCCGATCATCGTCGTCACCTCGTATGCGCTTTCCGGCGACGAGGGCAAGGCGCGCGAAGCCGGCTGCGACGCCTACGTCACCAAGCCCTACAGTCCGCGTGCGCTGCTGGCGAAGATCCGCGAATACCTGCCGAAGTAGAGCGTGCAGAGCGAGCGTACCGGGTAACTCATGCACAATCCGCCGCGCATCCTGATCGTCGATGATAACGAGACCAACCGCGACATCCTGATGGCGCGGCTCGGCCCGCAAGGCTACGAGCTCAGGCAGGCCGCCGACGGCGAGGAGGCGCTTGCCGCCGCCAGGGAGCTGCTGCCAGACCTGATCCTGCTCGACATCATGATGCCGAAGATCGATGGCATCGAGGTCTGCCGGCGGATCAAGAACGACGCGACGATG
The DNA here is from genome assembly GCA_945861855.1 of Rhodoplanes serenus. Classification (GTDB taxonomy): domain Bacteria; phylum Pseudomonadota; class Alphaproteobacteria; order Rhizobiales; family Xanthobacteraceae; genus Z2-YC6860. The sequence goes on along the minus strand of CAMAWG010000001.1, from coordinate 39,506 downwards.
CCGTTCACGCCGATCATCCTGTGCACCGCCAAGGCCGATACCAAGGACGTCGTCTCGGGCCTCGAGGCCGGCGCCGACGAATATCTCACCAAGCCGATCGACCAGATGGCGCTGGTGGCGCGGGTCAAGTCCGTGCTGCGCCTCAAGCAACTGCACGACCAGGTCACCGACATGAACCGCAACCTCGAACAGCGCGTCGCCGACCAGCTCGGCGAGATCGAGCGCATGTCGTGATTGAAGCGGTTCCTGTCGCCGCAGATCGCCGAACTCGTCCTCTCCTCTGGCGGCGAGAAGCTGCTCGACAGCCACCGCAAGGACGTCACCATCGTGTTCTGCGATCTGCGCGGCTTCACGTCGTTCGCGGAAACCGCCGAACCCGAGGAGGTGATGACCGTGCTGCGCGAGTACCACGACGGGCTCGCCGGAATCATCAACACCTTCGAGGGCACCCTGGAGCGCTTCGCCGGCGACGGCCTGATGGTGCTGTTCAACGACCCGATGCCCTGCCCCGACCCCTGCGAGCGCGGGGTGAAGATGGCGGTGCAGATGCGCGACCGGGTCATCGAGCTCGCCGCCAAATGGAAGCGGCTCGGCCACGATCTCGGCTTCGGCGTCGGCATCGCCCATGGCTATGCCACGCTCGGCCGCATCAGCTCGGAGGGCCGCTTCGACTACACCGCCATCGGCCGGGTGGTGAATCTCGCCGCCCGGCTCTGCGGCGAGGCCAAGAGCGGCCAGATCCTGATCGACGGCAAGGTCCACACCGCCGTGGAAACGCTGGCCGAGACCGCCCCGGTCGGCGAACTCGAGCTGAAGGGGTTCCACCGCCCCGTCGCCGCCTTCGATGTGCGCGCAATTCGTGCATAGCGGTTCCGCGCCGCGAAGGCGTATAAAACCTGAGGGGGCTTCTTTCTGCTCGACCATCACCCCACGCAGGGCGCCATCCCTCCCCCGCTCGGGGGAGGGTGGACGCGAGCGAAGCGAGCGGCCGGGTGGGGTGAACTTCAGCCCCCACCCGACTCGCGCTCGGCTTCGCCTCCGCGCGAGCCACCCTCCCCGAAAACGGGGAGGGATGCTGTGGGACATTCGTACCACAGCGCTTCAACCCGAATGGACGATGCTTTAGTGATTTGTGAATGAGAAAAGGTCAGCGTTACCCTGCCGAAGGCCGCGAGTTTGCCGACGCCGCCTCCGGCCGGCACGTCCGGCAGATCACGAACCATCCGTCGATCCATCATCATCCGTTCTTCTTCGTGCCGGCCTATGACCGTGCGATGAAAAGGTTGATCTTCGTCTCGTACCGCACCGGCCTGCCGCAAATCTTCTTCGAGGACCGCGCTAACGGCGAGCTTGTCCAGGCGACCGACCGGCCCGATCTCGCGGACTGGTCGATCATCCCTTCGGCCGACGGCCGCTATGTCTATTTCACCGCCGGCACCGCGGGCTGGCGCGTGAACCTCGGCACATTCCAGGAGGAGCAGCTTGCCGATTTCGGCGCAGTCGAGATGCGCGAGAAGGGCATGGTCGGCGCTGCGATGGGCACAACGGCGCTTTCGGCGGGCGGTCGCTGGTGGGCGGTGCCGGTCAAGTCCGGCCCGGTGACTCGCTTCGTGCTGGTCGATACCGAGAAGAAGACATCATCGGTGTTCCTGGAGCGCGACACCATCGGCCATCCACAGTTCTGCCCGGATGACGACGATCTCATTCTGTATGCCGGCCCGCTGACCGACCGGGTCTGGCTGACCGACCGAAGCGGCGCGAAGAACCGCCGGCTGTACGAACGCAAAGACAATATGCAATGGGTCACCCACGAGGTATGGGTGCCGGGCCGGCGCACCGTTGCCTTCGTCGACTGGCCGCGCGGCATGCAGATGATCGACGTGGATCGCGGAGTGGTGCGCCAACTCACGTACTCGCCGGCGTGGCACGCGGCGCCGGATGACGCCGGTGAACGGTTTGTCTGCGACACCAATTTTCCCGATCGCGGCTTGTATACGTTCGATGTCGATGGCGATCCCGCCGACGAGGCTGAACCACTCTGCGCCAGCGATGCGTCGTCCGAGGGCAAGCACTGGGGAGGGCCGTTCCCCTACAATGACGGGCCGGTCGCGGTCGAAGCCGCGCAGCACACGCACCCTCATCCGCGCTTCTCGCCGGATGGCTCGCGCGTGGTGTTCACGTCGGACAAAACGGGCCACGCGCAGATCTATGAAGTGTTTTTGGATCAGGACTGATGACAGCGTGCCCGGTCAATGACCCCCACCACATTCCTCCCCCTTTCAGGGGGAGGAAGACCGTGCAGCGTGTTCTCCCTCCCCCTGAAAGGGGGAGGGTCGGGGTGGGGGTCGCACTTGCGATGTGTGGTTGAAGTCTTGAGGAGTCTTAAAACGTGAATGCCCCGTTGCGCGATTCCGCGATCCGCCTGTCCGCCGACGTCGGCGGCACCTTCACCGACGTCGCGGCGTTCGACGAGGCGACCGGGGCGCTTCGCCTCGGCAAGACGCTGACCACGCCGCAGCGGCTCGTCACCGGCATCGAGAACGGCGTCGTCAAGGCCGGCTCGAAATTCTCGGCGGCGAAGCTGTTCCTGCACGGCACCACGGTCGCGATCAACACGATCCTCGAGCGCAGCGGCGCGAAATGCGCGCTGCTCACCACGCAAGGCTTCCGCGACATCTACGAGATCGGCCGCGTCAACCGGCCGGAGTCCTACAACCTGTTCTTCCACAAGCACGCGCCGCTGATCGACCGCGACCTGCGCTTCGAGATCATGGAGCGGATGGACTCGCAGGGGACTGTGCTGATTCCGCTCGACGAGGAGCAGGTCCTGGCGGTCGCAAAAACCGCTGTCGATCAGGGCGTGCAGGCCATCGCCATCCTGTTCCTGCACTCGTATCGCAATCCGGCCCACGAGCAGCGCGCCAAGGCGATCATCGAAGCGCACTTTCCGCAACTCTTCGTTACCGCCTCGCATGAACTCAGTCAGGAGTATCGCGAGTACGAGCGGACCTCCACAGCAGCGGCCAACGCCTACGTCGGCCCCCGCGTGCAGCGCTATCTCGCTGAGATGGAGTCGCACCTCGACGATGCCGGATTCGGCGGCAATTTCCTGATCGTGCAGTCCACGGGCGGCCTGTTCGACGTAGGCGACGCCCGGCAATCCTGCATCCGCATGCTGGAATCCGGTCCTGCCGCCGGTGTCGTGGGGACCAAGGCGCTTTGCGATTCCATCGGCATTTCCAATGCCATAGCCTTCGACATGGGCGGCACCACCGCCAAGGCGGGGGTGATTTTCGAAGGCCACGTCCTGATGACCGGTTCGGCGCTGATCGGCGGTTATGCCACCGGCCTGCCGGTGCAGATGCCGATGATCGACATCCAGGAGGTCGGCACCGGCGGCGGCAGCATCGCCCGCGTCGAGGTCGGCAACGCCTTGCGTGTGGGGCCGGAGAGCGCAGGCGCCGCGCCCGGCCCGGTCTGCTATGGTCTCGGCGGCACCGAGCCGACCATCACCGACGCCAACCTGGTGCTCGGGCGCCTCGGCGCCGACCGCTTTCTCGGCGGCGAGATGAAGCTCGATCTGGATGCTGCAAAGAAGGCCCTGACCGAAAAAATCGCCGCGCCGCTCGGCCTCGATCCCATCGAAGCGGCCGAGGGCATCCTCCGCATCGCCACCACCAAGATGGCCCATGTGGTGCGCTGGGTCACAACCGAGCGCGGCCTCGACGCCGCCGACTTCGCGCTCGTCGCCTATGGCGGCGCGGGGCCGCTGCACGCCTCCGCGGTGGCACGCGAATTGTCCATCGGCACCGTGATCATTCCCCGCGCGCCAGGGCACTTTTCGGCCTGCGGCATGCTGGTCGCCGACCTCCGCCGCGATTTCGTCAACACCTGGTTCACCCCGCTGGCCGATGCATCGTTCCCGGCGATGGAGGAGATATTCGCGGAGATGGAGCGGCGCGGCCGCGACACCGTCTCGCGAGGCCAGACGCTCTCGGGCATCGCAGTGAGGCGCTCCGCCGACATGCGCTACGTCGGGCAGGAGCATGCCGTCACCGTCGACCTGCCCATCGAGCTGTTCACTGCGCAGGATCGCGACGGCATCAAGAGGCTGTTCGATGCCGTGCACCAGACGCGGTACGGCTTTTCGGTCGCCACCGAAAAGGCCGAGATCGTCAGTCTCCGCAGCGCCATCATCGGCGAGATGCGAAAGCCGCCGTTCGAGCATATCGACAACGGGGGGCCTGCGCCGGACGCCGCGGCGTTTCGAGGCAATCGGGCGGTCTATTTCGCAGACTCGGGATTTGTCGAGACACCGACCTATGATCGGCCGGCGCTGAAAGCCGGCAACAGGATCGCCGGGCCGGCGCTGATCGAGGAGCACGCCTCCACCACGGTGCTGCACCCCGGCGACGCCGTCGAGGTGGATGCGTTCGGCGATCTCGTCATCACGGTTTGGAGAGGCTGACGATGGACGACATCGTGAAGGCAAAATCGAAGACCGCCGCCGGCGCCAATCCGGTCGTCACCGAAATCGTGCGCAACGGCCTCGTCGCCGTGACCGAGGAGATGAAGATCAACCTCATGCGCACGGCCTACAACATGATCATCTACGAGGCGCTGGACTTCACCGTCGGCCTGTTCGACGCGCGCGGCAACATCGTATCGATCGGATTGGGCCTGCCGATGTTCATCCGGGGCATGAGCGAGACGGTGCGGGCCAAGCTCAAGCACTTCGGCCCGGAAAACATCGATCCGGGCGACATCCTGCTCACCAACGACGCCTACATCACCGGCTCGCACCTCAATCATATGACGTTCTCGGTGCCGATCTTCCATGAGGGCGAGCTGGTCGGCTTCTCCTGCTGCATGGCGCACTGGCCCGACGTCGGCGGAACCATCGTCGAGGGCACCACGGACATCTACTCCGAAGGCCTGCAGATGCCGATGGTGAAGATCCATCGCAAGGGCGTGCCGAACGAGGAGCTGATCGAGCTGATCAAGATGAACGTCCGGCTGCCCGAGCGCGCGATGGGCGATTTCCGCGCCCAGCTTGCCGCCGTGAAGACCGGCGAAAAGCGCTTCATGGACATGATGCACAAGTACGGCCGCGACGCCGTGCTGGGCGGCATCGAGGCCATCATGGACCAGAGCGAGGCGGTGGCGCGCGAGCGGGTGCGCGCCATGCCCGACGGCGTCTACGAGGCCGAATCGTTCATGGACGACGACGGGATCAATGTCGGCCAGCGCGTGCCTATCAACGTCAAGGTCGTCGTCGCAGGCGACAAGATGACGGTCGATCTCACCGGCGTATCGAAGCAGGTGCAGGGTTTCTACAACTCCGGCATCACAGCCGGCTACTCCTGCGCGCAGGTGGCGTTCAAGTGCCTGACCTCGGCGCTGGACCTGCCGATTAACGAGGGCCAGTTTCGCGCGCTCGACATCGTGCTGCCCCCCGGCCGCGTGGTGAGTGCAGTAAAGCCCGCGGCGATGCGGATGTGGATGACCTATCCCATGACCATCGTCGACACGATCTTCAAGGCGCTGGCCCCTGCCCTGCCCAACCAGGTGATAGCCGGTCATCACGCCGACCTCTGCGTCGGACGCATCAACGGCCGCCGGCCAAAGGACGACAGCTTCTATATCTATCTGGGCGGGCTGATCGGCGGCGGCTGGGGCGCCAAGTACAACAGCGACGGCCGCAACACCGTCATCGCGATGAACGACGGCGACACCCACAACGGCCCCTCCGAGCAGGTCGAGGCCAAGTATCCGCTGCTGGTGGAGCGCTATTGCCTGCGGCCGGATTCCGGCGGCGCCGGAAAATTCCGCGGCGGCCTCGGCGCGGAACAGGTGGTGCAGGCGCGCCACCCGATCCGCTTCAGCTCGCTGATGGAGCGCGCGCGCTGCAAGCCCTGGGGGCTGTTCGGCGGCATGTCGGGCTCGGGCAACGCGGTCGCGGTGCACCGCTACGGCAAGACCGACGAGACGCATGTCCCCAGCGCCAAGGCGCTCAACCAGGTGCTGCAGCCGGGCGACGCCTACATCATCCGCTCCGGCGGCGGCGGCGGTTATGGCTCGCCGCTGGAGCGCGATCTCGCAACGCTCGAGCACGACGTGCGCTGCGGCTACGTCACCCGGGAGGCCGCGGAGAAATATTACGGCGCGGTGCTCCGGCCGGATTCGCTCAAGCTCGACATCGAAGCGACGCAAGCCCGCCGCGCCAGCATGAAGCAGCAGGGCCTGCCGCATGACGAGCCGATCTCCGAGGTGATCATCCCGTTCCCCACGACAGCGCAGCCGCAGGCTTCCAATGTCGGCGACGAGAAGTTGACCGAGGAGGAACGTGTGGCCTTCGCCATGCGGTGCCGCTGCTGTAGCTAAGGCGACATCTCCTCAGAAGAACGCCTGTATCCCCGTCTGCGCGCGGCCGAGGATCAGCGCATGAACGTCGTGGGTGCCCTCGTAGGTGTTGACCGTCTCCAGGTTCACCAGATGGCGCATGACGTGGAACTCGTCGCTGACGCCGTTGCCGCCGTGCATATCGCGGGCCATGCGGGCGATGTCCAGCGCCTTGCCGCAGTTGTTGCGCTTGAGCAGCGAGATCGCCTCGGGCGCGAGCTTGCCGGCGTCGAACAGCCGGCCCGCCGTCAGGCAGGCGTTCAGGCCGAGCGTGATCTCGGTCTGCATATCGGCGAGCTTCTTCTGCATGAGCTGATTGGCGGCGAGCGGCCGGCCGAACTGCTTGCGGTCGAGCGTGTACTGGCGGGCGGCGTGCCAGCAGAACTCCGCGGCGCCCATCGCGCCCCATGAAATGCCGAAGCGGGCGCGGTTAAGGCAGCCGAACGGGCCGGCGAGCCCGGTCACGTTCGGCAGCAGGTTCTCCGCCGGCACGAACACGTCCTCCATGACGATCTCGCCGGTGATCGACGCACGCAGGCTCAGCTTGCCCTCGATGCGCGGCGCGGACAGGCCCTTCATTCCCTTTTCTAGCACGAAGCCGCGGATGACGCCGTCGTCGGTCTTGGCCCAGATAACGAACACATCGGCGATCGGCGAATTGGTGATCCACATCTTGGCGCCGGTCATGCGGAAGCCGCCGGCGACGGATTTCGCCCGCGTGACCATCGAGCCCGGATCGGAGCCATGATCCGGCTCGGTCAGGCCGAAGCAGCCGACCCACTCGCCGCTGGCAAGCTTGGGCAGGTACTTCATCCGCTGCTCTTCGGTGCCGTAGGCATAGATCGGATGCATGACGAGCGAGCTCTGCACGCTCATCGCCGAGCGGTAGCAGGAGTCGACGCGCTCGGTCTCTCGCGCGACCAGGCCGTAGACGACGTAGCTGGTGCCGCCGCCGCCGTATTTTTCCGGCAGCGTCGGTCCGAGCAGGCCGAGCTCGCCGAACTCGGTGATGATGTTGCGGTCGAATTCCTCGTTGCGGCTCGCCATCAGGATTCGAGGCATCAACTTTTTCTGGCAATAGCTGCGCGCCGTATCCCGGATCGCGCGCTCTTCGTCGCTGAGCTGGCTTTCCAGCAAAAGCGGATCCTCCCACTGAAAGGTGCCATACTTGTTGGAGGGTACGGTTTCGACCTTCTTGGGCAACGCCATCATGTTCATGTCGATCTCCTGGAATTCATCATGCACCGGATTCGTGCGCGATCCCGGCCTGCTTGCGCGCGGCTTCGGCGCGCTCGGTTTCGCCCAGCGCGGCCAGCACCTTGGCGTAGTCCTGCCAATTCTGCTTCCTGGTGCCGCGGCTCAGCACGCGCTCCGACAGCAGGCTGCGCGCCACCGGCAGCCTGCTTGAGTGCACCGCTGCGTCACACATGATCTGCGCGAACAGATCGCGCTGCGCATGGCTGCCGCCGATGATCGACATCTCGTTGCGCAGCGGCCAGAACAGATCGGTCGCCTTGTCGTAGTCGCCGGCCTCGTAGGCGATCATCCCCTCGCACAGGGGAATGACGATATCCCGCGTGGCCTCGGCGCGCCAGCCGTCGCCCTGCGCGGAAAACGCCGCCATCGACTCGACGTGCTTGCGCGCCGCATCAAAGCTCCCGCCCGCGGCGAGCGCCAGGGAAAAATGCGCATCGCGGAACGGCAGCATGTGGTCGTGGATGCGCTTTTCCGAGTGCTCGGCCAGCGCCTTCCAGCGATCGCCGATATCGACGCCGCTCAACTCGATGCGCTTCAGCAGCGCGGCCTGGTTCGACACGTCGACATACTGCTCGGAATTCACCGAGCAGAGCGACTTGTCGTAGAGGTCCAGCGCCCGATCGTTCTCGCCCTGGGCCAGCATGAACAGCGCGCTGTGCCACCAGATGTGGGCCTTGAACGGATTTTTCTGCGCCCATTGCTCCGGCGTGTAGTCGAGCCATTTAACGCCTTCCTTGGAGCGGCCCTGCATCTCCAGCACATGCGCCACCGAATGCAGCGCCCAGAGATCGCCGGGATTGCGCTCGACCGCCTGCCGGCCCCACCGCTCGGCCTCGTCATAGGCGCCGCATTCTTCCAGCGCGTAGGCGTACATGCCCTGCACGCAGCCGTATTCCGGAGCCTTGTCGCTCCATTCTCCCAGGACACTTGCCGCGACCGATCGCATGACCTGGCTGCGGCCGGTGTAGAAGGTCATGGTGTGGTGAAGCTTGAGCGCCAGCAGGTCGAGCGGAGACTCCGTCAGGATCTCCTCCCAACGCGCGCAGGCGCCCATGATGTCGCCGGCCGCCCACGCCTCCAGCGCCTTGACGTGGAGCTGCTCGCGCTTCGTCGCCGCGCCGAGATGCGGCTTGATCTCGTCCAGCGTCTGCTTGACGCGCGGCAGCAGCGCCTTGTTCTCCAGCATCAGGAAGAAATAGCCGCGGATGCAAAGCGCGAGCACGCAGGCCGGGTCGTGCTCCAGCGCGGTCTTGATGCCGGCGCCAGCCGTCGTCCCGTAATCCATGTAGGACTTTATGGCCAGATCGATGGCCTTGGCCGCGTCGGCGCTGGACGTGGTGATCGGAAGTCCCCGGCAATCCATCTGCATGGCATTCACTCCGATCCGAACTCAGGCATCGCCCGGCAGCACGCCCAAACCCTTCAGCACCCGCTCCGGGGTCGCCGGGAAGCTGTGGATGTCGCCACCCTTGCGGCTCAGCGCATCCGATATCGCACAGGCCACCGCGCCGAGAGCGCCGATGATCGAGCCTTCGCCGCAGCCCTTGAAGCCGCCCAGCGCCGCGGACGGCGTGTTGGCATGATGCAGCTCAATTCGCGGAATTTCCAAGGCGGAGGGGATCAGATAATCGGCCAGGGTGACCGTGCGCGGCTGCCCGGCGTCGTCGTAGACGAGCTCCTCCAGCAGCGCCTCGCCGATGCCCTGGGCGATGCCGCCGACGATCTGGCCCTCGACAACCGCGGGGTTGATGACGGTGCCGACGTCTTCCGTGGCAACGTAGCGCACGATCTCGACGTGGCCGGTTTTCGGATCGACGTCCACCACGACAACATGGGCGCCGGCGGCGAAGCTGCCGAATTTGGGGTCGTAGAAAGACGTGACCTCGAAGCCCTGATTGAGCTCTTGCGGAATGTCCTTCGCGGAAAAGTAGCTCTTTTCCGCCATGTCGCGGAGCGAGATGCTCCTGGAGCGGTCGACCGTCTGGATCACGCTGTTGACGATGGTGAGGTCCTCGACCGGGACCTTGAGCAGGAAAGCGGCCATCGCGAGCAGCCGCTTCCGCAGTTCCCGAGCAGCCATGATGACGGCACCGCTGCCGAACACGGCGGTGCGCGACGCAAAGGTACCGAAGCCATAGGGCGCCGTGGCGGTGTCGTTGGTGATGCTGGTGATGTCCTCGAGCTTGATGCCGAGCTCGTCGGATGCCACCTGCCGCATCGCGGTCATGATGCGCTGGCCCTGCGACGGCAGCGCGGCGGCGATGGTGAGGACGCCTGATGTCTCCAGCCGAAGCGTCGCGGCATCGCGGCCGGGCTGCAGCAGCGTTCCGGGGCCGACCGCCGTGCTGGTGCCGAGGCCGGTGAGCTCCGCGAAGCAGGCGACGCCGATGCCGCGAAGCTTGCCGCTGGCCAAGGCCTCACGCTGCTCGGCGCGCTGACGGTCATAGTCCGACTTCAAGACCGAGAGCTTCAGGCAGGGAATGTAGTTCACGTTGTCATGCACGAGATTGTTGGCGCTGCGGTAGGGCATCGCCTCCTCCGAGATGAGGTTGCGCAGGCGCACCTCCACCGGATCGAGCTTCAGCTTGCGCGCCATCTCGTCGATCAGCAGTTCCAGCGACGCCGACGCGGACGGGCGGCCGACCGCGCGATAAGGCCCGACCGGAGTCTTGTTGGTGGCCACGCCGCGCGTGCGATAGCGCATGGCTCCGATCCTGTAGGGTCCGGGCATAAGTCCCGCGGTCTGCAGCGGCTCCATGCCCGCCGACCAGAGATAGGTGGAGTAGGCGCCGACATCGACCCAGATATCGGAGCTGATCGCGAGGATGTGGCCGTCCTTGTCCGCCGCAAGCTCCAGTTCGATGGTCTGGTCTCGGGCATGGGTGGAGGCGACCATGTTCTCGATGCGATCTTCCACCCACTTCACCGGACGGCGCAGCGTCAGCGCGAGATGCGCGCAGACGAACTCTTCCGGATAGATCGACGCCTTCTGGCCGAAGCCGCCGCCGGTGTGCGGGATGATGACGCGGACATCGGTCTCCGCCATGCGCAGATGCTTGGCGAGATAGTGCCGCACCACATAGGGAAGCTGGTGGCTCATCCACACGGTGAGCGTGAAGGTGTTTTCCCGATAGCCGGCCACGCAGCCGCGCCCTTCCAGGCACAGCGCCTGCTTGCGGCCGATCTTGAACTTTCGCTTCACCACGGTGTGGGCGTCGCGGAATATCTCGTCCACGTTTCCACGCTCGTATTCGCGCTTGATGAGATAGTTGTTTGCGCAAGCCTCGTGCACGAGCGGCGCGCCGTCCAGCTCGCCCAGGCGCGGGTCCGTCACCGCCGGCAGCGGATCGTAGTCGACCTTGATGAGGTCCACCGCGTCCTCGGCGGTGGCGCGATCCTCGGCAACGACCGCGCAGATCGCCTCGCCGCAGAACCGCACCTTGTCGACCGCGAGCCAGTGCTGGATCGATTCGCCGCCGGAGAAACGGTTCGGCATGCTGCGGAACGGATCGACCTTGCCCAGCAGTTCCTGACCCGTGAGCACCTTGATGACGCCGGGCAGCTTCCGCGCCTCGCTCGCGTCGACCGCGATGAGGCGGGCATGGGCATGCTGGCTGCGCAGGAACGCCACATGATACATGCCCGGCAGCTTGATGTCGTTGAGGAAACGGCCATCGCCCTCGACCAGCGGGATCGCCTCGTCGGGGATCACCGACGACCCGACCATCCTCTGATTGACGAAGCGCGCATCCGACATCACGCGAGCTCCAGGCGGGACGCCGCCAGAATGGCATCGACGATGGCCTGATAGCCGCTGCAACGGCACAGGTTGCCGGAGATGGCTTCGCGCACCTCATGCTCGGTGGGTTTGGGATTGTCCCGCAGCAGCTCGATCGCCGTGATGAGGAAGCCCGGCGTGCAATAGCCGCACTGCAAGGCGAAATTCTCGAGGAAGAGCTGCTGCATGGGATGGCGCGTGCCGTCTTCCGCCCGCAGCCCCTCGATAGTGACGATTTCGGCGCCATCGGCCTGCACCGCCAGCGCGAGACACGAGCGCGCGCTGCGGCCATTCATCGAGATGGTGCAGGCGCCGCAGACGCCATGCTCGCAACCAAGATGCGTACCGGTAAGATGAAGATGGTCGCGCAGGAAGTCCGCCAGCGACAGACGAGCCGGCACGGTCTTCTCGTAAGACCTGCCGTTCACGGTCAGCTTGATTTGCTGCTCTCTGGCCAAACTAGCTTCCTCCTGCCCGCGCCAGCGCCGTTTCCAGCGCCTGCGCCGCCATGACGCCCGCCAGATGCCGCCGGTAGGCTGCCGATGCGTGGACGTCGTCGGTGGGATCGACCGCCGCGACAACCATCGCGGCCGCTTCTGCGAACGCGTCCTGAGCCTCCTTCTGGCCCAGCGCATGCGCCGTCAGCATCTCTTCGACGGCACGAAGCCGAAGCGGGCCATCGCCCATGCCGACGACGGTCAACCGCGCCCTCTCGCATATCCCGTCACGGATCGTCAGCATGGCGGCTGCGCCGGCAATGGCGAAGTCGCCGAGCCGCCGGGCGAACTCCACAAACGCCGTTCCGGTGCCGGTGGGCTGCCGCGGATAGCGCAACTCCACGACCATCTCACCCGGCTCAAGAGCGTTCGACAGCGCGCCGGTGAAGAACGCCTCCGCCGGCAGCTCGCGGTGGCCCGCGGTGCCCGCGACGATGACGGTGCCGCCCATCGTGACCAGAACGCTCGGATGCTCCGCCGATGGATCGTTATGCGAGACGCTGCCGCAAACGGTTCCGCGATTGCGGATCGCCATGTGGGCAACCTGGGTGGTCGCCTCCCAAAGCAAGGGCCATCCCTCGCGCACATCGGGGCTGCGCAACAGATCGGCGTGCCGGACCAGCGCGCCGACGGTCAGGCCGTCCGCTCCGGCGTGCAGGCGATTGAGCGCCTCGATGCGATTGATATCGACAATGACGGCGGGGCTTAGGATGCGGAGGTTGAGCATGGGCATCAGGCTCTGGCCGCCCGCCAGCACGCGGCCATCGTGTCCAGCATCGCCCAGAAGATGCAGGGCCTCGTCCAGTGCATGCGGGGCGTAGTAATCGAACCAAGCCGGCTTCACGTACTTTTCAACCTCGTTTGGATGGAAGTCCGGACCAGGCTTCAACCAACCTTGTGCCGCTCGCCACACCGGCCGCACCTTAGCACTGTCGAAGCCAAGACCCAGAAAGCGCCGCCCGCACGACCTTGATATATATGTTCTTTATTATGTAAGGACTTTACTATAATGAAATTGTTGGCGCGGTGGAGTCAACACATTAGCCCGGCGTGGGCGATCCGGTCCGGGCGATATGGTATCGATCGGTGCGGGGGTCGGGTTCCCGGCGCGGCGGTCAATTAATCTTCGATCATCCTGGATGGCGCAACCATGGAAATGCAGCTCAAGGATCGCGTTGCTCTGGTTACCGGGGGAACCCGCGACGTCGGGCGCGAGATCGCACTGACGCTCGCCGCGGAAGGCGCGACCGTCGCAGTCCATCACCGCAGCTCGGCCGATGACGCGGACGCCGTGGTCGCGGAAATCTGCAAGCTCGGCGGCAAGGCTAAGGCCTATCAGGCCGACATCGCGGATCGTGCCGCAGTGCAGCGCATGATCGAAGGCGTTGTCGCGGATTTCGGCGGCTTGAACATCCTGGTGAGCAACGCCGGCCTTGCGATCCGGAAGCCGTTCAAGGACACGACGCCGGAGGAATGGCGCAGCCAGATCGACGTGAACCTGATGGGCGTCATCCACCTTTGCCACGCGGCAGCCCCTCATCTTGAAAAGGGCGGCAACGGGCGGATCATCGCCATTGTCGGCGATTCGTCACGGGTCGGCGAATCCGGGCTCTCGATCGTCGGCGCCGCCCGCGCCGGCGCGATGGTGCTGATGAAATCGATCGCGCGGGAAATGGGCCGCACCGGCGTGACCGCGAACACGGTCTCGCTCGGCATGGTCGAGACCGGACATGACCCCAAATGGCTGGAGGCCAATCGGGAGAAGCTCATCCGGTTTTATCCGACCCGGCGGCTGGGTCTGCCTGAGGATATCGCGCCGACCGTGGCGCTGCTGGCATCGCCCCGCAGCGGCTGGATCACGGGTCAGGTGATCAGCGTCAGCGGCGGCTATAGCATGGTGTGACGGCTGCCATGCGCGCCTGCGCTTGACGGCATCGCCGCCCGCTGAAATCGTTGAAGCGCCATGAACATGCATCTTCTGTCCTGCGGCCGCCTGAAGATGCGCAAGAGCATTTTCATCCCCTCCGCCGAGCGCAGTGACACGATCGAGCTTCCGGTGTCGAGCGCGCTGCTGCGCCACGGTCAGGCCAATGTGCTGTTCGACACCGGCTGCCATCCCGCTGTGCCGGAGAACCCGGAGGGCCGGTGGGGCGGGCTGGCCAAGCTGATGGTTCCGATCATGCAGCCCGGCGAGCATGTGCTGACGGGCCTTGCCGAAGTGGGGCTGAAGCCCGACGACATCGACGTAGTGATCAACTCCCACCTGCATCCCGACCACTGCGGCTGCAACGCGTACTTCCGCAAGGCGACCTTCATCTGCCATGCGGAGGAGCTGGCCGCCGCCCGCGCGCCCGACAGCGAGGCCCGCGGCTATCTCGCCGCCGAATGGGATCAGCCGATGCCGGTCGACGCGATCACGAGCCAGCGCGATGTGTTCGGCGACGGCCGGATCGTGCTCCTGCCGCTGCCCGGCCACACGCCAGGCTCGATCGGCGCGCTGGCCCAACTCGACCGGAGCGGCCCATTCCTGCTCGCCGGCGACACCGTCAGCCTGCGCGAGACCCTCGACACCGGCATCATCCCGCGCAACACTTGGAACGCAGAAGCCCTGGCAAGGTCGCTGGACGAGGTCCGTCGCATTGAAGCTTCGGGCGCCACAATCCTGTGCAGCCACGACGCCCGGCAGTGGGACGGCCTGCGCAAAGGGCTCGATGCCTATGACTGAGCAGCGCGCGATCAATCCGGCAGGTTCCCAGTAGCATGTCGCTCCGATTTGCACTCCTTGGCTTGCTCGCCGTCGAACCGGCGTCGGGATACGACCTCAAGCGGGCGATCAACCGCTCGACCTATTTCATCTGGAACGCAACCGGTCCGCAAATCTACAACACGCTGCACAGCCTGCGGGGCGAAGGCTACATCGTCAGCAAGTCGCTTGCGCAAACCGGAAAGCCCGACAAACAGATTCACACGATCACTGCAAGCGGCCATGCGGCGCTCAAGGAGTTCATGAGCAAGCCCATTCGCACTTCGGTGACGCGGGATGAGGTTCTGTTGCGGATTTTCTTCGGCAATTTCGCGAGCAGGAATTCCATCAAGCGCGAGATCAAGGCCTATCTCGAGCGCATAGGCCAAGAGCGTGCGTTCATGGAGAGGACCGAGGCACGCGTCAACGCGCATCCGGGCCGCAAGCACGAAGCCCGGCGATTCCAGTTGCTTGCGCTTCGAATCAAGGTCGCCCAAATTCGCGCCATGGAGCAGGAATTGGTCCGCTTCCTGGCAAGCGATGAAGAGCCGGCGGCCGTCGAAAAAGCGTTCGAGAAAACGCGCTCAAGGAACGGGCGGACCGGACAGGCGTAGGGGTGAGCGTGAGCCGCCGCCCCGCGTGACGTCCGCCTATTTGGCCCGCTCGCTCACCCCGGCCAGATGACGCGCCCGCGCCTTCTTGTCTTCGATCTTCATCCCGCGCGCGATCTGGATGCGCTGGGCCTGCGGGGAGCCCGCGCCGTGCAGGCTTTCCGTCAGATAGCCGACCGCGTTCCGACCGATTGTCATGTTTTCGATCAACCGCAGGATGCGCATGCGGTCGGTGACCTCGACGCCGTCGCGGCCCTGCAGGAATTTCCGGATCAGGGGGCCGACCTCGTTGTGCTGCAGGTCCTTCTCCGACGGCATGGTGACGATTAGCCCGCCCGCAATGTCCTGGGCCAGCCGCGCGATCTCGAACGGAAATCGCGTCACGTTGTGCTTGGCCACGTTGGACAGCATCTCGTCGTTGATATAGGCCCCGGACGCCACCTTCTTCGACTGGTGGGCGGCCGCCATGCAGCTTGAGTAGATGGTCTCGTTGAGATGCGTCATCTCCACGAGCTTGTCCTTGATATGCGATGCGGCTTCCACGCCGTTGTGCTCGGCGGCTGAAGCCGCGGCGCCGATCAGAACGTCGCCCAGCCCGGTTTTGCAGACATAGGACGAGCGGTGATAGGTCGTGAACCGCTCGACCAGCGACGTCGCATAAGCCCATTCGCCATCCATGAAGACGTGCTCGTGCGGCACGAAGACGTTTTCAAAGACGATCAGCGCCTCCTGGCCCGCGAACTGGGCATTGCCGGCATCCATCGTGCCGCCGTCGACGATGCGCGTGTCGTTGGTCTGGCGGCCGACGACATAGGTAAGGCCCGGCGCGTCGACGCGCACGGCGCCGACCACCGACCAGTCGCGATCGGCCTCGGTCATGCGCATGGTCGGCATGAAGATCAGCCAGTGCGAATTGACCGCCCCGGTCTGGTGCATCTTGGCGCCCGACACATAGATGCCCTTGTCGTCGCGCCGGACCACATGCAGGAACAGGTCGGGATCGGACTGCTGGTGCGGCGCCTTGGAACGGTCGCCCTTCGGGTCGGTCATCGCGCCGCCGATCACGACGTTCGCGGCCTGCGCCCGGCGAAGGAAGGCGAGAAAGCGCTGGTGATAGGACGTGCCGGCCTTGCCGTCGATGTCGAACGTCACCGAATGGCAGGTGCCGATGGCGTCGAGACCGACGCAGCGCTGAAAGCAGGTACCGGTGCGGCGGCCGAGCTCCCGCTGCATCTCGTGCTTGGCGACGAGGTCGTCCGGGCTCGTTGGCACGTGCAGGAAGCGGTTGACCGCGATCCCGGCGATGTCCGATCGCGCAGTCGCAAACTCCGGCCGCTCCGATGCAATCCGGTAGGTCTCGGCCATGGCATTGGCCGAGGGCCGCATCACCGGATGATCGACCGGCTCCGGCACCCGCTCGCCCATGAAGAACACGTTCATGCCGCGGCCGCGCAAGGAATTCATGTAGTCGTCGGCCGTCACGATCGGCGTTGCGAAGTCGGCCCAGAGCGCCTCGGCGCTGTTCATGACGCGATCTCCTTGAGCTGGTATCGCCCAGCCTCCGATCATACGACCCGATCGGCTATTTGGCTTCAAGTTCCGACAGCAGGTAGTTCTGCAGCGCCACGGCGCGGGCGCCGCTGTCGATCAGACGGTCGACAAGGCCGGTCAGGACCTCGAACTCCTGGCGGGTGATATCGCCGAATTCCACGTCGTTCACCCGCCGCTGGATAGGTCCGAGCCGCTCCAGCGCGGCGCGGCCCTTGTCGGACACCGTCAGCGTCACCCGCCGGCGATCCCCGGGATCCGCCTCCTTGTGGATCAGGCCGAGCCGCAGCAGGCGCTTGACGACCGAGGTGATGAACGCGCCGGAGAAGTAGAGATGGTCGGCGACGGTCTTCACATTGACGTCCCCGTCCTGCGACAGGTGCGCGATCGCGATCAGGACGGTGTATTCGATGCCGGCGAGGCCGATCACCCGCGCATGACCGCTGCGGATGCGCTCGTGATGGGCCGCAAAGCCGAACAGCGCGTGCACCAAATGGCGGAACTGCCGGTCACGGCCGCTGGACAGCAACTCCGCCCGCGAGGTGGTCAGCGGCAGGCCCTTGTCCGGGGTGGGCTTTCGGGCCGGCGGCGTTGCCCGTCTTTGGGGTCGGTTCATGCGGACGAAAATAACATGAGTTAGCGAGCTTGAATAGCTAACCCTGTTAGGTAATTATGAAGCCTCGGCGGCAGCAGACCGCGGGAGGGTGGCGATGCAGATCAAGCGCACGCTGACATTTTTCGACGAAGTCGGAATGGAAGCGGGGCAGAAAATCGACCCGCCGCTCCGCAAGGTCGCGGTGGTCGCGATCATCGACAATCCCTTTGCCGGGCGCTTCGAACGCGATCTCAGCGCGCTGACCAAAGCGAGCGAGCAGATCGGCCGGACCATCTGCAATCTCGCGGTGTCGATGCTGGCGCCCCACAAACCGGAAAGCTACGGCAAGGCCGCAATCATCGGCATCAACGGCGAACAAGAGCACGGCGTCTCGCTGCTCACCACCGTGTTCGGCAACGTGATGCGCGACGCGGCGGGCGGCGGCAAGGCGTGGATTTCCTCGTTCACCAAGCGCGCCGTGCCGGGCTCTACGATCGACATTCCGCTGGCGCACAAGGACGCGCTCTATGTGCGCTCGCACTACGACGGCATCACCATCACGATCCCCGACGCACCGCTGCCGAACGAGATTGCGGTGATCTGCGCCTATGCCAGCCGCGGCCGCCCGAACCATCGCGTCGGCGGACTGGCGGCAAGTGAGATCAAGGGCATCGACGGGCTGGTCTGAAACAACGGACGAGCAAGGAGCCGACCATGACGACCTGCAAGACCGGCGCGGAGCACATCAAGTCCCTCAGGGACGGCCGGACGGTCTACATCGACGGCAAGCTTGTTCCCGACGTCACGGTGCACCCGGCGTTCGAGAAATCGATCAAGTCCACCGGGATGCTCTACGACTTCCAGGCGAAGCCGGAAAACATCGAGATGATGACGTTCAAGCCCGAGGGCTCGAACCGCCGGGTCAACCGCGCCTGGCAGATGCCGCGTAACTACACGGAGATGGTGCAGCGCCGGAAGGCGCTGCAGGCCTGGGCCGCGCAGCACTACGGCTTCATGGGCCGCTCGCCCGATCATCTGGCGTCGGCGCTGGTCGGCCAGCGCATGGGCAGCGAGGTTTTCCGCAAGCAAAAGGACGGCGAGGCTCGCGCCAAGGCGTTCGAGAACTATTTCGAAGAGGCCACCCGCAACGACTATTTCCTCACCTACGTGATCATCAATCCGCAGGCGGAGCGCGGCAAGGACTGGGGCTCGCAGGACGAGGATCTGGTCGCGCGCATCGTCGACGAGGACGCGAGCGGCATCACCATCCGCGGCGCCAAGATGCTCGGCACAAGCTCGATCATGGCCAACGAGGTGCTGGTCGCCAACCTGCAGCCGCTCAAGCCCGGCGAGGAGGACCTTGCCTTCTCCTGCGCGCTGCCGATGAACGTCAAGGGGCTGCGTGTCCTGTCGCGCAAGTCATATGAAGCATCCGCCGTCTCAGTGTTCGACAACCCGCTGTCGTCGCGGTTCGACGAAAACGACGCGCTGATGTATTTCGACGACGTGAAGGTGCCATGGGAGCGGGTGTTCATCCATCGCGACACCGACCTGTGCCGCGCGCAGTTCCATGACACGCCGGGCCATGCCTATCAGAACTATCAGGCGCAAATCCGGCTGTCGGTGAAGATCAAGTTCCTGGTCGGCCTCGCGCACAAGATCACCGAAGCGATCGGCACCACCGCCATGCCGCCGATCCGCGAGCAGCTCGGCTATCTCGCGGCGCATGTCAGCATGGTCGAGGCCATGATGGCCGGCATGGAGGCCGAAGGATCGATGCGCGGCGAATATTGGGTGCCGAACAAGCATTTCATGTATTCGGCGCAGGTGCTGACGCAGGACCTCTATCCGCGCGTCATCAACACCTTGCGCGATCTCGCGGGCGGCGCGCTGATCATGCTGCCCTCCTCGGTCCACGATTTTAACGATCCGGAGCTCAAAAGGATTATCGGCCTGACACAGCGCTCGGCGAAGCTGAAGCCGGAGGACAAGGTCAAGTTCCTCAAGGCGGCGTGGGACGCGGTCGGCTCGGAGTTCGGCTCGCGCCACACCCAGTACGAAATGTTCTATGCCGGGGCGCGCTTCGTGACGACCGGCCACAGCTATCGCACCTTCGACTGGGACGGCGCCAACGGCATGGTCGATAGCCTGATGGCAAGCTACGATCTTGCCGACGAGCTTTCCCCCACACCGCATTAGGTCACGCGCGCATGAAGGTAGCGATCGTCAATCTGGGTCAGATCGTTTCCGGCGACTGGCGCAATCCGCTGATTTCTGGCGACACGATCGTCAGCGACGGCGAGCGCATCGTCTCGGTCGGCACCGCGTCGGCGCAGGCGGTGGAGGCCGCCGACGTCGTGATCGACGCCGGCGGCATGACGGCGATACCCGGCCTGATCGATTCCCACATCCACATCACCTTCGGCGACTACACGCCGCGCCAGCGCACGGTGGGCTATCTCGAAAGCTACGTGCATGGCGGCACCACGACCGCGATCTCGGCCTCCGAGGTGCATGTGCCAGGGCGGCCGAAGGACCCCGAAGGCGTCAAGGCGCTTGCGGTTGCCGCGCAACGCTGCTTCGCCGATTACCGGCCCGGCGGCATGCGCGTCATTGCCGGCTCGGTGATCCTGGAGCCCGGCCTCAAGGCTTCGGATTTCGTTGAGCTTGCGCAGAAGGGCGTTCGCCTCGCCAAGGCGGGGTTCGGCGCGGTGAAAACCGCCTACGACTACGTCCCGCTGGTGGCCGACGCCAAGGCGGCGGGCCTCATCACGACGTGCCACACCGGCGGCTCATCGATCCCGGGATCGGGCGCGATCACCGGCGATCATCTGCTCAAGATGCACCCGCATGTCTCCTTCCACATCAATGGCGGGCCGACGGCGATGCCGGATGCGGACTTCGAGCGGGTCATCCGCGAATCCGAAATGGCGTTGCAGGTCTGCACGGCCGGCAACCTGCGAACGACGCTGCTCTGCGCGCGGCTGGCCGACAGGCTCGATGCCTTCGACCGTTTCATCATCGCCACCGACACGCCGACCGGCAGCGGCATCATGCCGCTGGGGATGCTCTACACCATCGCCCATCTGGCGAGCCTCACCGACATGCCGCCGGAGCGCTTCATCTGCGCGGCAACCGGCAGCAACGCCCGGGTCTATGGCCTCGACAGTGGCCTGCTCGCCCCGGGCAAGGCCGCAGACATCGTGCTGATCGACGCGCCCGACGGCGGCACGCAGTCGACGGCATTGGCCGCCATCAAGCACGGCGACATCGCAGCCATCGGCGCGGTCGTCACCGCGGGCGTCCCCCGGTTCGTGGGGCGCAGCAGGAACACGCCGGGAACGACGCGAAAGGCGCGCGTCGCGGTTTCCCGGGTCATGCAGGATTTTGCGGCGGCGGCGCATTAGCGTCACAATGCGCGTTGCGGTGAGTGGCTGGGGACGCGATGATGCGGGAAGTTGGCGACGTTCAAGCCGCGAGGGCTGCACGTTGGTGTGGATGAGTTCGGGTTTGACGGTCGCATGCTCTATCAGCAGTTGATCAACGGCCTGATGCTCGGGGCGAGCTATGCCCTGATCGCCATCGGCTATACGCTGATTTTCGGCGTCCTGAAGCTGCTCTACTTCGCGCACGGCGAAGTGTTCATGATCGGCGCCTTCGCCGGGCTGTATCTGGTGCTCTACGGCGGCGCGAACATCTACGTCGCGCTGCTCGGCGCCATGATCATCTGCGCCCTGCTGGGCGTCATCGCCGTCTACGTCTCGGTTCGCCCGGTTGCCAAGGATCGCCCGCTGGCGCCGCTGATCAGCACGATCGGGCTGACCATCATCCTGCAGAACCTCGCGGTCTATCTGCTCGGCGGGCAGCAGGTGGCGTTCCCGGAGGCCATCAAGCAGGAGCTCTATCATATCGGGCCGATCACCATCAGCTCAGTCCAGATCTTCATCCTGGGCATCGCGATCTCGCTGATGGTCGTGCTGTGGTTCTTCATCGAACACACCAAGATGGGGCGCGCCATTCGCGCCACCGCTGAAAATCACGAAACGGCGGCGCTGCTCGGGGTCGACGTCAATCGCGTGGTGCTGGTCACATTCATGATCGGGTCGGGCATCGCCGGGGTCGCCGGAGTGCTCGATGGCATCAAGAACAGCGGCATCTCGCCGTTCATGGGGCTGAGCGCGGCGGTCAAAGGCCTTATCGTCATGCTGCTCGGGGGCCTCGGCAACGTGCCGGGAGCCATGATCGCCGGGCTGCTGCTCGGTCTGATCGAAATTCTATCGGCGGCCTACATCGGCACCACCGAGCGGGATTTCTTCTCGTTTGCGATCCTGATTCTCATCCTGCTCTACCGGCCGACCGGCCTGTTCGGCGCACGCACGCCAGAAGAAAGGTAGCGTCGCCAATGTTCGACGGCTTGCTGGACGGTTATACGCGCTCGCTGCTGATTTTTGCCGGCATCCATATGATCGCCGCCTACAGCTTCTATCTGCCCTACAAGACCGGCCAGGTGTCGCTCGGCCAGGCCGGCTTCATGGCGATCGGCGCCTACGCCTCCGCGATCCTGACCCAGAAATTCGGCATCCCGTTCGCCGCCGCCTTGATCGTCGGCGGCATCGCCGCCGGCATCATCGGAATCGCCATCGGCTTTCCCGCCTTGCGCATCAAGGGGATTTACCTCCTGTTGCTGACGCTGGGATTTTCCGAGATCGTTTCGGTCGTAGCGCTGAGCTGGGAGTACGTCGGCGGCGCGCAGGGTTTCCGGCAAATTTCCTTTAACCCCTTCACCCTGGAATACGTCATCGTCATCATCGCCGTGCTTCTGTTCTTCTTCGCCCGGCTCGAACGGTCGAGTCTCGGCCGCGCCATGGATTCGATCCATCAGGACGAGACCGCCGCGGAGGTCATGGGCATCGACGTGGTGCGCATCAAGCTGCTCGCTTTCGGGCTGGGCGCCGGGATTGCAGGCCTTGCCGGCGCGCTCTACGCCCATCACGCGACCTTCATGGACTCGACCACCTTCAACATCATGCTCTCGGTGGAGATCCTGGTGTTCGTGGTGGTGGGCGGCGGCAGCACGTACTGGGGACCGGCGTTCGGCGCAGTCGTGCTCAACGCCATCCCGGAATTCCTGCGGGCGTTGCGCGAATGGCTGGAGCTCATTCCGGTCGCATGGACGAATTTCTACCCAGTGAACCGCGTCTACGACTTCCTGCATGGCTTCCTCGATTTCGAGAATGCCAAGCGGCTGATCGCCTATGGCGTCATCCTCATCCTGATGATGATCTTCAGGCCGGACGGGCTCCTCACCCGCGATTCATTGCGCCGCCTGCGGCTGCCGCGCTGGAAATCCCGCCATGCGTGACCCGGCCGCGAGCCATGTCTGCCTTTCGATCGAAGGCCTGACCAAGCGCTTCGGCGGCTTTTACGCATTGAACCAGCTCAACATGGATGTGCAGCAGGGCCACATTCATGCATTGATCGGCCCGAATGGCGCCGGCAAGACCACGTTCTTCAATCTCCTGACCGGCGTGCTGCCCGCCGACACCGGCAAGATCGTGTTCGACGGCCAGATTGTGGACGATGCCCGCCCGTCCCGGCGCACGCTGAAGGGAATCGCCCGCACCTTCCAGAACATCCGGCTGTTTCCGCATCTGACGGTGATGGAGACGGTCATGATCGGCGAACATTGCCGGGCCCATCCTTCGGTGTGGAAGGCGCTCGGCGATGCGGTGCTGAAGCGCCCGTTTCAGGAATCCGTCGCGGAGCGCGAGATGCAGACGAACGCCATCGAATTGCTTGAGTATCTCGGGCTTGCCGGCAAGCGGGACGAGAAGGCGTCCGACCTGCCCTACGGCGAGCAGCGCAAGTTGGAGTTGGCGCGCGCGCTCGCCACCAAGCCGCGACTGCTGCTATTGGACGAGCCGGCGGCGGGGATGAACCCGCGCGAAACGAGTGAGCTTGACCGGATCATCACCCGCGTTCGCGACCGGGGCATCACCATCATTCTCGTCGAGCACGACATGAAGCTCGTGATGGGCATCTCCGACAACGTAACGGTGCTCAACTTCGGGACCAAAATCGCCGAGGGGTCGCCCCGGCAAATCCAGGACGACCCCGTCGTGATCGAGGCCTATCTGGGCGAGGATGTGCAGCTATGACGATGCTGACGATTCAGGGCCTGCGCGCCGGCTACGGAAAGATCGAGGTGCTGCACGACGTCGGCGTGACGATCGAGCGGGGCCAGATCGTCACCCTGATCGGCGCCAACGGCGCGGGGAAGACGACGCTCTTGAAGACCATATCCGGGCTGATCCGCCCCACCGCCGGCACGATTGAATTCGATAGCCAGAACATCGCCCGCCGGCCGCCGCACAAGATCGTCGGTCTCGGCCTGAGCCAGGTGCCGGAGGGCCGCGCCATCCTCAAGCGCATGACCGTGCTGGACAACCTGCGCATGGGGGCCTTCACCCGCCGCGATTCCGAGATCGGCAGCGATATCGACGCCGTCTATCGGCGTTTTCCGATACTCGGCGAGCGAAGGGACCAAATGGCGGCGACCTTGAGCGGCGGCGAACAGCAGATGCTGGCCATCGGCCGCGCGCTGATGGCGCGGCCCACCCTGCTCCTGCTGGATGAGCCGTCGCTGGGACTTGCCCCTAAATTCATCACGCGGATTTTCCTCACGCTCCGCGAACTCCAGAAGGAAGGCAAGACCATCCTGCTCGTCGAGCAGAACGCCCGGCAGGCGCTACAGGTCGCCGATCGCGGATATGTCATGGAACGCGGCAAAATCGTACTTAGCGGATCCGGTCAGGAGCTTCTGAACATGCCCGAAGTGCAGCGCACCTATCTCGGACAACATGCCGCATGAGGGCCGGACCGGGATCCAGGCCAAACGATGGAGGTGCAATCGTCCGATATTCACGCTACCATACCGTGCAATACCAGGGTTCACCGTTCGCAGGTACGCGACGCGCTTGAGTTCTCCGTTCATTCACTCTTGTGGGAGGGTTGTGACAATGAAGCTTTCTAGATCGTTCGCGAGTTCGCTGGCCGCCGCGGCCGTCGCGCTCTTTATGTCTTCGGCGCATGACGCCGAAGCGGCCAAGCTTGAGGGCCGCAGCGTCAAGATCGGCTGTCTCGCCTCCGTGACCGGCAAGGGCGCCGAGTGGGGCCAGACTGCAAAAATCTCCATGGAGATCGCGGTCGAGGAAATCAACGCCAAGGGCGGCATCGGCGGAGTGCCGGTCGAGCTGATCTGCTATGACACACAGACGCTCGAAGCCGAGGCTCTCAAGGCGGTCAGCCGCCTGGTCGAGCGCGACAGAGTGCTCGCGATCTCTGGGCCGTGCTTCAGCGGCGAGTTCGAGACGATCGCGCCACAGCTCGATGGGCAGTTGAAGACCGTCATCAACTCGTACTGCTCGGCCAAGCCCGGCCTGTCCGCCATGAGCCGCTGGGCGTTCCGCAACACGCTGACCAGCGACAAGCAGCTCAAGCCGGTGGTCGACGCCTGGCTCAAGGAATACAAGATCAAGAAGGTCGTCATCATCTATGATGCCGAGGACGCGGTTTCCAAGGGCGAAGGCGCGGGCGTGCTGCCGGCGCTGTTCAAGGCACACGGCGTCGAGGTGCTGGAGTCGTTGACTTATCGCACCAAGGACACCGACTACTCCGCGCAGGTCACCAAGGCGAAATCGCTGGGTGCCGAGGGCATCGGTCTCGGCGCCTGCTACCAGAACGCCGCCGCCATCGCCAAAGAGATGCAGAAGCAGGGCCTTAATGTCCCGGTCGTCGGCGGTGCGTGCGCCGGCGCGCCGGGCTTCATTGAGATCGCCGGCAAGGCGGCGGAAGGCGCCTACATGTCGACCGCTGCGTTTCTTGACGATCCGCGGCCGGAAGTGCAGGCCTACGTGAAAAAGATCGTTGCCAAGAACAACGGCAAGCAGCCGCCCTACGGCGGACCGCGCGCGTACGACATCATCTATTCGTACAAGCACTGCTTCGAGGCGTCGGGCGTCACCAACAAGCCCGCCGATCTTGCTTCGGATCGCGAAAAGATCCGTGGCTGCCTCGCCGGCCTGAAGAAGTTCCCCGGCGTTGCCGGTGAGATCACCATGGACGAGAACCGCGACGGCGCCGGATCGAGTGCGATCCTCAAGGTCGTCAACGGCAAATACGTCAACATGGCCAAGTGATCGACGTTCACTTCAGAACGGCGCCCTCATCCGAGGGCGCCGTTTTTCTTTGCGCCGGGCCTTCGCCGCGCGGACTACACGGCAAGATGCCGCGGCTTCACCGTCGGGTTGCCGAGCCGCAGCGGCTCGCCCTTCTCGAACTTGACGATCTGCTCGAAGCACTCCTGGAAATAGAGTTCGAAATTTTCCCATTCCGCCCAGCCAAGATGCGGCGTGCACAGCACGTTCGGCATCTTCAGGAACGGATGCTTGCCATTCACGATCGGCTCTTCCTCGTAGACATCCACCGCCGCGTAGCCGGGCCGGCCCTTTTCCAGCGCCTCCAGCAGCGCCCCCGGCTGCACCAGCTCGGCGCGCGCGACGTTGACGAACAGCGACGACGGTTTCATGCGCGCGAGATCGTCGGGGCCGACGATGCCTCTGGTTTCGGGACGCAGCCGGACGCTGAGCGACAGCACGTCGGAGCGCTCGAAAAGGTCCGTCTTGCTCCTGGCCGTGTCGTAGCCGGCGGCCGCTGCCTTCTCCAGCGAGTTCTTCTGGCCGAACACCAGCACATTCATGCCGAGCCCCTGCCCGCCGGCGGCGACAAGCTGGCCGATGGCGCCGAGCCCGAAAATGCCCAGCGTCGAGCCGCGCAGCCGGTGCGACAGCGTGCATGGCCAGTCGCCGCGTTTCATACGTTCGGCCTCGAGCGCAATGTTGCGGCGGGACGCAACGATCAGCGCCAGCGTCAGTTCGGCCGGCGCGATCGGCGAATTGCTGACACCCGTCGAAACGGGAATGCCGAGATCGGTGGCGACGGCGAAGTCGAGCATGTGCGAGTTGCGGCCCACCAGCGCGATCAGCTTCAGCTTCGGCAGCCGCTCCAGCAGCGCGCGCGAGAACTCCACGCGCTCGCGGATCGACACCACCACGTCGGCGTCTTGTAATCGCTCAACGAGTTGGTCGAGATCGCGCGCCGGCTCGCGATAACGCCTTACGTCGTGGTGGCGGATCGTCGAGAAGCATTGAAGCCGATCCACCATGTCCTGGTAGTCGTCGGGAATAACAACCTTCACGGTTCGCCTCTCTGCTATCGATGATGACGCCGCGCAATCGGCGACTTGGGAGCTGAATACCTTCGCCTTACTGCGGCTCGATTTTCGCGAGCTTGGCGAGTTCCTCCCACTTCTTGATTTCCTTCGGAATGAAGGCAGCGAGTTCCTTGGCGCCGCCCGGGAACGACGCACCATTGGTGTTGGCCAGAAACTGCCGGGTGGCCTCCATTTTCGTGATCGCGGCGAACCACGCTTCCAGGCGGTCGACGATAGGCTGCGGCGCGCCGGCAGGCAGCAGCACGCCCCAGACCGGCGCGATGTCGAATTCGGGGATATTGGCGGCCTCCGCCATCGTCGGCAGGTTAACGCCGGGCACCCGCTCGCCCGAAGTGACGGCGAGGCCGCGCAGCTTGCCCGCCGAAAGCAACGGCGTGCCGGCGGTGGCGTCGATGAACTGGAAGTCGAGTTCGCCGCTGAACATCTCCGGCAGCGAGGCCATGGAAGTGCGGTAAGGTATTCCGACCGTCTGCAATCCGGCGCGCACCTTGTAGAGCTCCGCCGAGGCCAGCGCCGGGGGGCTGCCGTAGCCATAGCTGGACTTGGCGCCCTTGGCCTTCATGCTCGCGGTCAGCTCGGCGACGGTCTTCCAGGGCGACTCGGGCCGCACCATCAGAATGAAGTAGGTCTTTTGCAGCGTCGCGACGGGCGCGAAGTCCTTGATCGGGTCGTATGGCAGCTTCTTGAAGTTGTACAGATTTGCCGCGAGCGCCGATGTAACCGATGCGATCAGCATGGTGTAACCGTCGGGGGCCGCCTTCGCCACGGTGTCGGCGGAAATAGATGAGATCATGCCGGGCTTGTTTTCGACGATCACCGGCTTGCCGGCGATCTTCGACAATTGGTCGGCGTAGAATCGCGCGACGATGTCCCCGCCGCTTCCCGCGGGAAAGCCGACGACCATCCGCATCTCCCTGGCTGGATAGGTCTGCGCCTGTGCCGTCACGCAAGCGCCCACCAGCGCCGCGCCAATTAATCCAGCGATCTTGAGCTTCATGCGATCCTCCCTTTGGTTCGGCGAAGACACGTTCGGGCGTATTATTCCCGCCCGGCTTATCCGGCGACGATCAGCGCATCAAGCGCCGTCACGCCCTGTCCCTGTGCATGCACCATCAGCGGATTGACGTCGATCTCGGTCAACTCCGGCACGGTCTGCATCAGCCGGCCGATGGCCAGGACCACCTGCACGACCGCCTCGATGTCCGCCGGCGGCGCGCCGCGGACGCCGGCCAGAAGTTTGGCCGAGCGCAGCTTACCGAGCGCCTCGACGACCTGCGCCTTGTCCGCGCTGCCGGGCAGCAACTGCACGTCGCCCAGCGCCTCGACCCAGATGCCGCCGAGACCCAGCAGGAGCACCGTGCCCCAGCCGGGGTCGCGCTTCGCGCCGACCATCAGCTCGATGCCCTTCGGCGACATCTTCTCGACCAGGCAGCCGTCCAGTGTCACATCCGGCGCGGCGCGCTTGACGCTCTTCATCATCCCGTCCCAGGCGGCACGCAGCGCGGACTCGTCGGCGAGGTTCAATACGACGCCGCCCGCTTCGGTCTTGTGCGACAGCGCAGCGGCCTGAGCTTTCAAGACCACCGGATAGCCGATGCGCCTGGCCACCGCAGCCGCTTCGTCCGCCGTGCGGGCGAGGTCGCCGTCCGGCACGCGAATGCCGGCGGCCGAGAGCACCTTCTTGCCCAACCATTCGGGCTGGGTGCCCTTGCCGAGCTTGGGCAGGTTCTTGATCGGCTCGGGCGCCTGGCCGGTGCGCGGCCGCGCGGGCAACCGCCCATAGCGCGTGTAGAGCGCAACCGCCCGCATCATGCGATCCGACGAACGCCCGAACACCGCCGGACCTTGTTTCACGGCCTCGATGACGTCGGGACCGAGTTGCCAGGTGTCGCCGAGCGCGACCATAACGATGGGCTTGGTTGCGCCCTCCATACCCTTGTTGAAGTTCTGCACGACAACCGCGGTGTTGATCGGAAACGAGATAAACAGCATGCCGATGTTCGGATCGTCGAGCAGCGCCTTGACCGCTGCCGGCAGCGAGGTCGGCGTAAATCCGGCGGTGACGTCGAGCGGATTTCCATAGTTGCCGTAGGGCGGCAGCATCTCGTCGAATATCTTGAGGGTCGCGGGCTCGATCTGCGGAAACTCGAAGCCCAGCTCCTCGGCCATGTCGTTGCTCAGGCCGACGAACGCGCCCGACGCCGTGAGGACGCCCGGCCCCTTCACCGGCGGCTTCGGATAGCGCACCAGGATTTCGGCGAGGTCCATCATCTCGTCCATCGTGCCGACGACGATGGCGCCGGCATCCTCCACCTGGGTGCGCATGGTGGCATAGTCGCCGACCATCGCGCCGGTGTGCGATTGCGCGGCCTGTTTCGATTTCGTGCTGCGCCCCGGAAACATCAAGACGACCGGCTTGCCGGCGTCGCGGCAACGCCGGATGGCGGCGAGGAATTCGCGCGGGCGCCGCACCTGCTCGGTATAGACCACGAGCACGCTGGTTGCGGGATCGTCGGCGAGAAACTCGATGAAGTCGGTCGACTCAAGGCCGATCTCGTTGCCGGTCGAGATGACATAGGACAGCGGCGTGCCGCGGCCATCGGCGGCGCGCTGGAAGTGGCCGAGCATGCCGCCGCTCTGGCCGACGAAGGCAACGCCCGGCTTCGAGCCCGGGCCGAAACGAAGCGCCTCGCGTGCGAACAGCATGTGCAGCATCATGCCGTCGACGTTGTTGGTGACGCCGAGACAATTCGGGCCGACGATGGCAAGCCCGCCTTCGCGCGCGGTCTTCGCGATCTCGTCCTGCATCTCCTGTTCGCCGACCTCGGCGAAGCCCGCGGCGAACACCATCGCCGAGCCGACCTTGCGCTTGGTGCACGCAACGACGGCATCGCGCACGCCCGCCGCCGGAAGCGTGAAGACCGCGAGATCCACGCCCTCCGGCAGCTCCTCCGCACTTTTTAGCACCGGCCGGCCGTCGATCAGCTCGTCGCTGCGGCCGACCAGATGGATTTCGCCCTGGAACTTGTTCAGCTTGAGCGATTGCAGGATGACCTGGCCCGCGCTGCCGGGGCGCGTCGACATTCCAACGATGGCGACCGAGCGCGGACGCAGGAATTTGGCGACGGCCTTGGGGCCGCGGGCTGATTCTGGCCCGGTCATTTCGCGTCCTTGTCCGGCTGGAACATGAACAGATGCGTGCCGTCGTCGAGCGTGTGCCAGTACGGCTTCACCTTCATGCCGACCTTCAGCTCCTCCACCGTGCAATGGACGATGTTGGCAACGAAGTTGACCCCCACATCGAGCGTCACGCACACCAGGGCATAAGGCTCCTGGCCGCGGAAAGCAGGCGGGCCGCGCTCGGTGACCGTGTACGAATACACTTGGCCCTTGCCGGAGACCTCGCTCCATTCGATATCGCGCTTCCGGCCGGTGAAGATGCTCACCGGGCGGGGGAAGTGCTGATACTTCTTGGTGACCTTGCAGCGCTGGAGGACAAGCTTCTTCTGCCTGGTGCCCTCCCAGTACGGCTCCGAGAAGTCGAAGTGCTTGATGCTGCGCTTGACGCTGAGGGTGTCGTTCAATGCCTTGGCCATGATCGCCTCGCTTATTCCGGAACCAGAACCAGGGCTGCACTCGAGCCCCAGTTGCGTGCGTAGTTGATCCAGCCGATGCCGGTCACCAGCGCGTTGGTCGTGTCCTTGATTTGCCGTTCGCCCGCCTCGCGGCGCAATTGCCTGATCGCTTCGACCAGGTTTTCCGACGAGCCGGCCGCCTGCCCTGCCGATATCTGCCCGCCGCCGGTGTTGAGCGGAAGATCGCCGTTGTAGGCGAAGTTCATCTCCCGGACGTAAGGGATGCCCTGGCCGGCCTTGCAGAAGCCGAACGCCTCCATCTGCAGCATGATGGCGATGATGAAGTCGTCATAGGGATGGAAGGACTTGATGTCCTTGATGCCGAGACCGGCCTGCTTGAGCGCCTTCTCGCCGCAGATCGAGTGACCGCTCTTGGTGACGTCGACAAGATTGTCGCCGCCGAGATAGTTGGTCAGCTCGGCGTAGCCGATCGGGATGATGTTCTTGGTCAGCCCTTTCTCCTTGGCCTTCTTGCGGCTCATCATCAGGAGACCAGAGCCGCCGTCGGTCCGCATAACGCAGTCCAGAAGCCGGATCGGATCCGCGATCATGCGCGAGTTCAGGTAGTCGTCGATGGTGATCGGCACGCGCAGCTTTTCGCAGGCATGCTCGTTCATGATCGCGTGGTCGCGCTGCGTGACGGCGAGCTTGCCGAGCATCCGGTAGTCGAGACCGTATTTCGCCTCATAGGCGCGGCTGAGCAGCCCGAAGGCGCCGGGCGGGCCCATGAGGCCGTAGGGGTCGGTCCATTCGCGGCGATAGGTGTGGCTGTGGTCGGTCTTGTCCTCCAGTACATGAGTGTCGGAGAACGACAGGAACGCGATCTCGCACAGCCCGGATTCGATCGCGGCGGCCGCACGCACCACGCATCCCGCGGCCGAACAGCCGCCGATGTTCACCTGCTCGCAGAATCCGACCTGAAGACCCAGCACATCGGCGATGGTCTGCGGCCAGAAGATATTGCCGGCGCCGGTGCCGGTCATTCCCGCCACCACGAGCCCGTCGATCTCGTGCTTTTCGACGCCGGTGCTGTCGAGCAGCGACTCGAGCATTTCACCGATCAGGACGAACACGTCGCGGTCGCTTTTTTCCATCACCTTGGTTTCGGCATAGGCCACGATCGCGTGGTCACGCAGGCTCATCGTTTCACTCCCTTCAAATCTGTTATTCGCCGTGTTCTTGAATGGTGCGTGGTCAGTCGGCTGGCCGCACGCGCGGCGCAGTCTTGTCGAGGAACTGATGCAGCCGCTGGATCGATTCCGGGCTGCGGGTGTATTCCGCCACCATGCGCTCGAAGTAGAGGCCGTCGTCGTAGTTCATGTCCTGCAGGCGCGGCAGGCTGTTGGTGATGGCGAAGTTGGAGAGAGGCGCATTCTTGCAGATTTTCAGGGCAAGTTCCTTGGCCTTGGCCATCTGCTGTCCTTTCGGCACGACATACTGCACGATGCCGTAACGCTCCGCTTCATCCGCCTTGAGCACGCGGCCGGTCAGCATCATGTCCTGCATGCGGGCAAAGCCGATCAGCCGCGCGACGCGAACCGAGCCGCCGCCGCCAATGAAGATACCGCGGGTGCCCTCAGGCAACCCGAAGAACGTGGTTTCGTCCGCGACGCGGATATGCGCGGCCGCGGCCGTCTCCAGTCCGCCGCCCAGCGTCGCGCCGTGCAGCGCCGCGATGAACGGGATGTTGCCCCGCGCCATCGCCTCGAAATAGCTGTTGCGGTTGAACTGAAACGGCAGCCGCTCCGAGCGGCCGGTCTTCCAGCTCTCCGCCGCCCAGCGGAGATCGAGCCCGGCACAGAAATTGTCACCGTGGCCGAAGATGATGCCGCATTTCGCCTCCTCGCCGGCGCGCTCGATCGCTATGCGCAACGCCTTCATCACGTCCGGATTGAAGCAGTTGCGCTTGTCCGGGCGGTTGAGCCCGACAAGGGCAATCTCGCCCTCCAGCTCGTAGGTGACCACATTCTCTTCACTCATGAATCGCTCCTGGTTCAACGGGGCAAATCCAGCCCCCGCTGCGCGATGACGTTTCGCTGGAT
The DNA here is from genome assembly GCA_945861855.1 of Rhodoplanes serenus. Lineage (GTDB taxonomy): Bacteria > Pseudomonadota > Alphaproteobacteria > Rhizobiales > Xanthobacteraceae > Z2-YC6860. The sequence goes on along the minus strand of CAMAWG010000001.1, from coordinate 7,106 downwards.
CTCGTTCGTTCCGCCGCCGATCATGCCCATGATGGCATGGCGCAGCACTTGTTCCATCTCTCCGACCGGCGCGCTGTCCGCCTCCTCCGACAATAGACCGCCGGTGCCCAGAATATCGAGCGCGGCCTGACCGAGCCGCTCCTGCAGCTCGCTTGCGAACACCTTGGCCATGGCCCCTTCGTGGATGGGCACCTTACCCTGCTCGACCAGCCGCGAGTTCCGCATCTGGAACTGGCGCGCCACCTCGATGTCGGCGGCCAGCGCCCCGATCCGATCCCGGATCACGGGGTCGTTCCGGAGAGCCTTGCCCCCAGCCTCCGCAGTCTTCAGGTATTCGGTCAGGCGGTCAAAGGCGCTTTCGATCCTCGCCATGCGCGTCCCGCCGATCATGACCCGCTCGGCGGCGAGCGCATCGGTGATGACTTTCCAGCCATTATTGACCGCACCGACCATGTTTTTCGCAGGCACCCGCACGTTGTCATAGAACTGCGCGCTGAAGGTTTTGCCGTACAGCGCAAGGCTCGGCCGGATGGTGATGCCGGGGGAGCGAAGATCGACCATCAGCACGCTGATGCCGGCATGCTTCTTCGCGTCCGGATCGGTCCGCACCGCGAGCCACATGTACTCCGCCTTGTCGCCGCCGGTCGACCACAGCTTCTGTCCGTTGACGATCCAGTCGTCGCCGTCGCGCGTGGCGCGGGTCCGAAGCGCGGCCAGGTCGGAACCGGCCTCCGGCTCGCTGTAGCCCAGCGCGAAGGTCCGCTCGCCGCGGCGGATGGCGGACAGCCATTCGTCCTGCTGCGCTTTCGTCCCGTGGGCAAAGAGAGCCTGCGCGACGATCGACTCGGCGGTGCCATGCGCCTGGCTGGGCGCGCCGGAATTCGCCATCTCGGTGATGAACGCGATCTGTTCGGTCGCGCTGCGGCCCTGGCCGCCGAACTCCTTCGGCCAGCCGACGCCGATCCAGCCATCCCGGCCCATCAGCTTCGAGAACTCGACATCCCAGCCGCGCTCCTTGAACGGCTTGCGCCGGTGGGCCGCTTGCTTCTCCGGCGTCCAGTGTTTTGCAAGCCAGTCGCGCACCTCCTGGCGGAAGGCGTTCGCGGCTGGACCCATGTCATGCGCGGGAAGAGAGGACATGGTGTCTATTGAACCGGACCGAGCAGGGCATCGGCAAGCTCGGCGCGGGCGCGCGGCGCACCGCCGAAGCGAACCAGATCGGCATGCACGCGCCGGAAGTGTCGCGGCGCCTCGTGCTCCTCGGCGTAGCCGATCGCGCCCAGCGCCCGGTGCGTCTCGATCGACACCGCGCGGAGAGCAGGGCCTGCGAAAGCAAGCGCAGAGGCCGCGAAGATGCGCCAGTCCGGGTTGCCGTTGTCCCGCGCCTCGGCCGCCGCTTCGAGCGTGAGGCGCGCCCCATCCAGACTGATCAGGCAGTTGGCGAGCTTGTGCTGTACAGCCTGGAACTGGCCGATGAGCTGGCCGAACTGCTTTCTGATCTTGGCGTGATCCACGGCAAGCTCGAATGCGCGCTCCGCCGCGCCCAGCGCCCGGCCGGCACAAGCCAGCCTTGCCGCCAGCGCGACGTCGGCCAGAATCTCTGACTCGACGCTCAACTGCATGGCCGGCGTATTCTCGAACGTAATCTCGGAGAACGGCGGCACCGCCAGGCCGGGCGTGGCCTGCATCGTCAAGCCGGGAGCGTCGCTTGCAAACACCGCGACCCCCGTGTTGGTGAAGATCAGGACATGCGTCGCCGCCTGGGCGCCTTCGACAAAGCTGACCTTCCCCGACAATGTGTCGCGCCGCATGACTACACGCCCCGCGGACGGGTCGCCGTCAAAGGCGCCGAGCGCCAGCGCAACCATGGCATTGCCCTGGTGCAGATCTTCGAGCATGGCGCGCGCGGCATTAGATTGCTGCGCTGCAAACACGAGGTTGGCGGCAACGGCTCCGAGCAGCGGCGCCGGACACGACGCGCGTCCCAGTTCCTCGAACACCAGCACGATTTCGCGCAGCCCGGCCTCGCCGGCATCCGAGCCGAGCGAGGCGAGCCCCTGCTCGGCCATGTCGCGCCAGAGCGCGGCAATGGCCTGCGTGCTGGCGGATTGCTCCACCGCCCGCTCGGGCTGCCACCGAGCCGCGAGCAAGCCGCGCACGGATTCGCGCAGCAGACTGCGTTCGGTGTCGGATACGCCTTCGCTCGTATGGGGCCTGGATGAACTCATGTGACTTGGAACAAGGGGGGGCGGGCCTGCGCGCGTCTACAAGACAATGTGCGCGCAGAGCGCCGCCTGTTTCAAGTCCATCAGGCCATCGCTGCGGCGATAGCAGCGATGCCCGAAGCCCATAGAGGCGGCATCTCAAGACTCAGTGCCCACCTCGCCAACAGCACTGCACGGATTTGCCTGCCAGCGCAGCACGCGGCGGCGGCATGGCCGGCCCCATTTTTCGGCAGCGCGTTCGCACGGGCCGGTCTATTGTCACATCTCGATTTCAGAAAGAACCCAAATGAGCGACCTTCGCATCATCGCCGGCCCCTTCCAGTTCCAGGCGCGTTTCGAAACCGAGCTGGCGCCGAAAACCTGCGCCATCTTCAGGCGGCTCTTGCCCTATGAGCAGCGGGTCATCCATGTGCGCTGGAGCGGCGAGGCCGTGTGGATCCCCCTGGGCGAAACCGATTTGGGCGTGCCTGCTGAAAATCAGACCAGCTTCCCGGCGCCGGGCCAGATGATCCTCTACCCCGGCGGCATCAGCGAGACCGAAATTCTGCTGGCCTACGGCGGAGTGTGTTTCGCCAGCAAGGTCGGCCAGCTCGCGGGCAATCATTTCATCACCATCACGACGCCGCTCCAGGACCTGCCGAAGCTCGGTAAGATGACGCTCTGGGAGGGCGCGCAACACATCCGGATCGAGGCTGTCTAGGGGATATCGGTCCGGCACGACGCCGGATCAGGATGCTACTCCGCCGGTGTGGCGCCGGAATCCTTGACCACCTTGCCGAGCGCAACGACGTCGCGCGCAATCCGTGCGGCCAAATCCTCGGGCGTGCCGGGAATGATGACGGAGCCTTGCGGCAGCAGCACCTTCTTGACGTCGTCGCTTTGCAATGCCGCGACGAACTCGCGGTTGAGCCGCCGCACGATCGGGTCCGGCGTGCCGGCCGACGCGAACAGGCCGAACCATTGTTCCATTTCGACGCCGGGAAATCCCGCCTCGGACATGGTCGGCACCTGCGGGATCTCCGGATGCCGCTGCGCTCCGGCGATGGCAAGCATGCGGAGCTTACCGCCTTTGATATGCGGCGACGACGTAAGATAGGACGAGAACATCATGTCGATGCGACCTGCCACCATGTCGGTCACCGCCGGGGCCACGCCGCGATAGGGCACATGAACAAGCTTGATGCCGGTCTGCTTGGCCAGGATGATCCCCAGCAGGTGTCCGCCGGCGCCAACGCCTTGCGAGCCATAGGTCAGGCCATCCGGCTTGGACTTCGCGAACGCGACCAGTTCGGCCGCCGTTTTCGCCGGGCTCGCCTCCGGCACGACCAGGATGTTGTTGAACGAGATCAGCGCCGTGATCGGTTGAAAGTCCTTGATCGGATCGAACTTGAGGTCGGGATAAAGCGTGGCGTTGATGGCGTGCGTTCCGGTGTGGCCCATCATCAGCGTATAGCCGTCCGGCGGCGCATTCTTGAGCGCCAGTGCCGCCACGTTGCCGCCGCCGCCGGGGCGGTTTTCGATGACGATGGTCTGCTTGACGCTTTCGGCAACCTTTGCGCTGACAAGCCGCATCACGACATCCGAGCTGCCACCTGCTGCGAACGGAACCAGCAACGTGATCGCGCGCGACGGATAATCCGGCTGCGCCTGGGCGGAAGGCGGGGCAAGAATGGCAAACAGCGCCGATGTCCCCAGCGCCGCCAGCGCGTGCCGCGTGCGCTTCAATCCGAAAATCATCGTCATCATCGCTCGTCGTCCTATTCCGTTGCCGTGGTGCGCCGCAGCCCGTCGATCATAGCGGATTTCAACAGATAGGCCTTCAGCCTCGCCGGGTCGTCATGAGCGGCGGCGTCCGCCAAGGGGCACGCGCCCCTGGAGGTAGCCCCTATCAAAGTGCTCGCTTGAGCCGTTACGATACGTCGTCCAGAGCCGGGGGGAGGACATGAAGCAACGGGAGTTTCTCGGAGCGCTTGGCGCGCAGGCGGCTTGGCCGGTCCCTGCCCTGTCATTGAGTTTATTGCCATGACCCGCGTGGTGTTAGCGCTGCGCACATTCCTCCAGCTCGCGCTTCCCTATTTTTACTCCGAGGAACGCTGGCGCGCACGCCTGCTGCTGGGCGGCGCGATCGCCGCCGAGCTTGGTCTGGTCTACGTCGCGGTTTCGACCATCAACTGGAATGCCCGCTTCTTCAACGCGCTGGAGAAGCGGAGCTGGGACATGCTGATTCCCGAACTGGTGATCTTCGGATTCATCCTCTGCGGCGCGATCGTCGCCGGCATGTCCTCGTACTTCTTCGTCCAGACGCTGACGATCCGCTGGCGGGAGTGGACCACGGCGCGATACATCGGTCTCTGGATGGCGGAGGGACGTCACTATCGCATGCAGTTCGTCGATCAGAGCGTCGACAACATCCATCTTCGCATCGGCAACGATGTCTACCTGTTCATTCAGCGCACGCTGGAGATCGGCGTCACGATGCTCAACAGCGTCGTCGCGCTCGCCTCGTTCTCCTACATCCTCTGGGGCATTTCGGCGACGACCCCCCTGCCGCTGTTCGGCGTCGATCTGTCGGTGCCCGGTTACCTGATCTGGATCGCGCTAGCCTATGCGGGAATCGGAACGCTGTTCGCCCACTTCATCGACCGCCCGCTGATCTCGTTCAATTTCAAGCAGCAGCGCTATGAAGCCGATTTCCGGTTCGCTATGGCGCGCGTCACCGACTATTCCGAGCCGGTCGCGTTGATGAAGGGCGAGGCCGTCGAGCGTCAGGAACTGCGGCGGCGCTTCGGTGCCCTGGTGCGCAATTGGCTCGGCCTTGTCCGCCGCCATACGCGCCTGACTGCCTTCATCGCCGGCTACGGTCATCTCTCCACCGCGTTCCCGATCCTGATCGTCACGCCGGCCTACATGATCGGAGCGATCCCGCTTGGAATCCTGATGCAGGCCGGGCTCGCGTTCCAGCGCGTCGAAGGGGCGCTGGCCTTCTGCTTGAGCTCCTACAGCAAGATCGCCGAGTGGAAGGCGGTCGTGGACAGGCTGGCGCAATTCGAGGCGGCGATTTTGGCGGTCGACCGCCGCAAGCTGCCCGGCAGCATGCTCGACTTCACCGAATCGGCCGACGACGGGCTGACGATCCAGGATCTCATTTTGCGGGTCAGCAACGGCATGCCGATCGCGGCGGTTTCGGATCTCCACGTCGCGCCGGGTGAGCGGCTTCTGATCAACGGGCCGTCCGGCTCCGGCAAGTCGTGCCTGCTGCGCGCGCTGGCGGGCATCTGGCCGCTGGGCGAAGGAGGCGTGCGCCTTCCGCCGGACGCGCGGGTGATCGCGCTGCCGCAGCGGCGCTACTTCCCGCTCGGCACGCTGCGGCAGGTGATGACCTATCCGACGCCGGCGCAGTCGGTCGCCGAGGCCGACATTCACGCCGCGATGGTTGCGGCGGGCATCGGCAATCTCGCCGCCAGGCTTGACGAAGAGGCCGAATGGAGCGCCGTGCTGTCGGGCGGCGAGCAACAGCGCATCGGCTTTGCGCGCGCGCTGATCCATCGGCCCGACGTGGTGCTGCTCGACGAGGCCGCCTCCGCGCTCGAAGAGGCGGAGGCGCGAGAACTCTACCGCATGCTGTCCGAACACCTGCCGTCGGCCATCATCGTATCGATTGGCCGCTCGGCAGCGCTCGCCACTCTGCACCAGCGCGTCTACGAAATGAGGGTCCCGACCGCGCCGGCCCGTATCAGGCGCGCCGAGGCCGTGGCGGTTTCGTGAGAGCCCGCGCATAAAAACAAGATCCGGGAGACAACAATGCTCAAGATGAATTTCTGGAATGCCAAGTGGGATCTCGACATCAAGCAATGCCCCTGCGACGCGCACTTCAACGACTGGATCAAGCAGAAAAAGCTCAAGAACAAGCTGATCTATCATTTCGGAACCGGCACTCACCACGTGATCGGCATCAAGCAGGCCACGAACAAATCGAACAACGCCGTATTCGCAATCACGGCTTCGAGAGAGGAATACGCGTCCTATATTGAACTCGCCATCGACAGGCCCAGGATCACGAAGAGTTATTACGCCTATTTCGGCGACGTCTACCTCACCAACCCGAAGCTTCTGCCGGACTTCGACGTGGTCACGCTGTTCCATCTCTGCGAGTTCTTCGATGCCAAAAACAAGGCCTATGGAGGCGTGGACGACGCGAAGCTGCTCGACATCCTCACTGCCAAGACAAAGCCCGGCGGGTATATCCTGTTCTTTACGGGCTCGTTTGCATTCCCGTCGGCAGAGAAGATCATCGCCAAATGGGAGAAGAACGGGCGCGTCAAGCGCGTCGGTGCATTCAAGACACTGCTGGTGTTTCGCAAGACAAAATAAGTGTCCATGCGGCGCGAGCCATACTGTCATGCAGCGGCTAAAATGCCGATAAAACAAGGGCTGCAGACGCCCGCAAAATACCGAGAATTTTAATGCGTCAGGAAACGGGCGGAGGGAGAGAAACTGGGATCCAACATTCTCCAGACGAAACAGCCGCCCGTCCCCTCATCGCCCCAGTCTTCCCGAGATACATGCAGGGCTCGGCCGAGACAGCACCCGGCCCCGGCGCCCCACACGCAATACGATAGATCTCACGATCCGGGGTTCAGAAGGAAATCGTTCGTGGTCAATTGAGTGGAAACATTCGCGGCGTTTGTAAACGTCACCTCGCCGAAATCGCCGAAATTGATGGAATTTCCCGTCGATGCGTCGATCAGCGCCTGGAGCTGAGACTCGGTCATGCCCGACTGACCCAGCAGATCAATCTTGTCGCTGTCGCCGGAGCTAAAGTCGTTGATCGTGATCGGGCCGCCGATGAAAACGAATGTGTCGGCGCCGCCGCCGGTCAGG